>NZ_FNBF01000043.1 GCF_900102225.1 Eubacterium pyruvativorans | reverse complement strand
ACGGACTTCGCCTTCTTGCTTGTCAACTTCACAACCTTCAGGCTGGACTTGCTGGCAGACCACTTAACCTTCTGGTTTGCCTTCAGCGTGACAGACTTCTTCACGTAGATCGTCTTCTTCGCCGGCTTAACAGTCAGCTTCTTCGCTGCGAAGGACTGGGAAGCCATAGCAGGCATGAAGGTGATCAGGCAAGCAACAGCGAGAAGTACTGCGAGAGCCTTCTTCGATGACTTAACCATTGTCATTCTCCTCCTAAATTCACTCGACAACCTCTTCATCACGGTGGATTTCCCGGTCAGAAATGGGTATTTCTGTCACGAGAAAATAACCTTATGACGATAGCCATGCGAAAAGGAATTGTTCATGCGAATGGGTGCATGAAGTTGCGCAGTGGCGGATCAAAAGATTTGATTCCGTGACCGGAAAGCCGCTGATTCCAACGGTTCCAGAACTATGATGCAATGATATTCCAAACGAGGTCCGGGAAGAATATACAGTGATAGGAACTTGCGACTCGGTTTTGTCCCGCTCACCCCCGCACTTTACAAAGCCCCTGCAGTATGATAATCTTTGGTCGGAAGCAACTGAGTCGGAGGGAACCGAATGAATTTTATTGGAAGAACAGAGGAACTGAACAGGCTGAAGAAGCTGTATCGGAAGGACGGTTTCGGAACCGCACTGATCTACGGCAGGCGGCGGGTCGGGAAGAGCGAGCTGATCAAGCAGTCGATCCGGGAGAGCGGTGAGAATGGAATCTACTATATCTGCAGTGAAAGTCAGGAGCAGTCGAATGTGGAGGGGTTGTCCCGCATTGTTTCGGAGGTGTTCGGCCTCCCGAAGCTGGGCTTTCGCAGTATCAGCGAGGTGCTGGAATATATCTTCCAGCGCAGTGAATCGGAAGCCTTCGTTTTCGTTTTGGATGAATACCCGTACCTTCGGAACAAGGTGGAAGGATTGGACAGTGTTCTCCAGTCTTTCATCGACCGCTATCAGGACACGTCCCGCATGAAGTTCGTTCTCTGTGGTTCATACGTGGAGATCATGAAGTCGCTGCTGGAGCAGAGCAATCCGCTGTACGGCAGGATCGACCTGTCCATCAATCTGAGGCAGATGGACTACTACGAATCCGCCTGGTTCTATCCGGATTTTTGTGATGAAGACAAGGTCAGGCTGTACAGTGTTTTCGGCGGCATCCCTTACTACAACCGTATGATTGACCCGAACCTTTCTGTGCGGGAAAACGTCATCGAGCTGATTGCTTCGCCGGACGCCCGGTTCATCGACGAGGTGGACAACTACCTGAAAACAGAAATAGCCAAGATCGAAAATGCGAATGAAGTGTTCGATGCCCTGGCCAGCGGGTTCGTGAAATTCAAGGACATTCGGGATCAGTCCCATGTGTCCAGCGGACCGGCACTGGCGGATACGCTGAAGAAACTCATCTCCATGGATGTGGTGGTGAAGGAGGCACCGATCAACGATGAGAACAATCCCCGGAAAGCCGGGTACTATATCAGCGACAACATGTCCCGCTTCTACTTCCGGTACATCTACCGCTTCCGCTCCCAGATGAACGTGATGAATCCGGAGGCGTTCTACGCCCATTACATCGAGAGCGATTTCGAAAGCCAGTACGTCCCGAACCGCTTCGAGATGCTGTGCCGGCAGTACCTGATCCGAAGGAACCGGGCCGGTGAAATCGACCCGCCGTTTCTCCAGATCGGAAAATACTACTATGACATTCCGGAGCAGCGAAAAAACGGCGAATTCGACGTGGTCACCGAAGATGAAACCGGCTATATTTTCTATGAGGCAAAGTTCAGAAGTAAACCGATCACAGAAGAAATGATCCGCCGGGAGATCGACCAGGTGAAAAATACCGGGCTGAACTGCTACCGCTACGGCTTTTTCTCCCGCTCCGGTTTCGAGGCGGCGGCGGACCCGGAACGAATCACCATTGGTCTGGAGGAGATGTACCGGTAATACAGAACTATCTCTATATCGGGGGCGCTGAATGGCGAGTTTAACAGGTCAGTGAAAGATTGTAAGCAGAATCATCAAACAGTGAAAGCGATGGTAATTATTATGAAGGAACGAATGATGAAGAAACTGAAGGGAACGAAGGGCTTCACTCTGGGGGAACTGCTGATTGTGGTGGGGATCATTTCGGTGCTGGTTGCCATATCGATTCCAACCTTCACGAGCCAGCTGGAGAAGGCCCGGGAAGCGACGGATGCAGCGAACATCCGCTCCCAGTATGCTCAGGTCATGACCGATGCCATCGACACGACCGGTTCGGTTAACGGCAAGGAACGGTACGGCGCAATCAGCCTGAAACAGAAGAAGGAAGGTTGGCAGAACGCCGGACTGCAGGCGAATTTGAACAGTACCTTCGGACGGGTGGAAGGATCCCCCGCAGCGAACGGAAGCGCCTGGGTGGAATTCGACGGAAATATGGCGATTCTTCATTTCGAGGGAGGTTCCGGTTCCGGCTCCGGCTCCGGTGAAAGCGGGAACACTGCCGGAGAGAGTGGTAATTCCGGGAACAGCGGCGGGAACACAGGTGGAGGAACCTCCGGAACAGCTGATCCGGATGCAATCAATCCAAACACGAATCTGCCGAATTCGTTCAACTCGGCAACCCATTCATGGGAAGCAATCGCAGCTGAAAATGCATCATACACGATCGTGCCGGGGATGGTTTACAGCTATAAGGGCTACATTTATTTCGGGACAAAGGCTGCTACATTGAAGAATGATGAATACACTCAACAGGACTTGAATGATGCAGTCAACTGGTATGCGGCAGCAAAATACACGGGAAAGATCTGGAACTCGTCCGATTTTAATAATCAGAGGACAGATGTAGCCAGAGGGGATCTCTGCAAGGTTAACAACAACTACTACGTATATAAGGACGGAGGAAATACAACGTCCGGACCGGAGAAATCCGACAGTCAATGGCAGAAAATTAATCTGAATTGATGATTAGATCATCATGGCTGATATCCTGTTTCAGGAAATAGCCCTACTCCCCCAGCTTCTCCGGATCCAGGATACGCAGGCTGCTCTGGCCGATCTTCTCCACCAGCCCCTCCTGCTCCAGTTCCTTCAGCTTGCGGCTGACGGTCTCCGGCCTGAGATTGATGCTGGAGGCGATGTCCGACAGACGGAGTGTAATGACGTCGCTGCGGATGTGCTCGGCCCGCTGCAGCAGGAATTTCGACAGCCGGGCCTTCGGTGCGGTGACATTCAGCAGGGAAATCCGGTTGTTCGCATCCAGAAGCTCCTTACTGAGGAAATGAATGACCTGAAGGGCGGCGGCCGGATCCGTCAGCGTTTTTTTTACATCCTCTCCCCGGATCCGGCACACATCCGCCTCCATCACGCACACGCAGGAATAGGGGTAGCTGCTCTCTTCCAGCAGCAGCCCCTCCCAGATCGTTTCACCGGCGGTGAAAATACGAATAATGTGTTCCGTTCCTTCCTCATCATAGCGGCAGAGCTTCACCTTTCCGCTGTGAATCCCGTAAATGGCGGTGACGGGGTCTCCTTCCCGGAATATAACCTCATCCTTCCGGTAGGTCTGACGCACCGCATGATCCATGATTTCCGCCTTCCGGGGTGCCTCCAGATCTGTTAGGAATACCACATCCTTCAGACAGTCCACATGACAGTGATGACAATGTTCCGGTATCTGATTCATTCGCTCGATCCTCCTGCCGGCATGATCAGGCGTTCCGGCCGCCGGTATAGGTGTTATGGAATATCTCTTCAGCATAAGTATCGGCCGCTTCTTTGAATTTGTCCACACTTTCCTCCTCGGATCCGCAGAACGTTTTTCCGAAGGCTTCACCGCAGCCGCAGGCCCCCGGCGTTTCCGCAACGTGAGGCATCTTCTCGTAATATTCCGGGAATGCCACGGAGTTTTCCTTGAAGATATGGACGAAGATATCCTCGAAGAGCTGCTCCATCACCTCGTAGGTATGGGCAAAAGAAGCGCAGGCATCGTTCGGCAAAGTGAAATGGTTGGTGAGTTCCTGGATCTTCTTGATCAGATCCCCCGCCTTCGAATGCTCCTCTTCCAGTTCCTTCACCGCATTGACCTGGTCGAAGTCCGGTGTCGGGTTCTCCCGCATGATCGGGAAGATCAGCCGTTCTTCCTTTGCAAAATGTTCCTTCAGGTCCGCCTCCAGCATCATATACAGGTGATGCAGCCGGGTCAGCAGTTCTCCGTGATGCGGATAGTGCACCACCAGGATCTTGTCCAGGTACGCTTCCGCCTCGTTCATCAGCTTCCGCTCGGTAATATGATGGGTACTCTCCAGATCATCCAACATCTCGCTTACAGTGAGCTCCCGGAAACGATTGATGCTGTCCGCCGTATTCGTATTTCTGTTCACTGCCTTCTCTGCCATTTCATTCAGCTTCGCCAGCAGCTCTGCCTGGTCCATCTTCTTCTCCCGGGCCAGAACGTGGATCGGGTCATGGCCGCCGCAGCAGTAATCCAGATGCAGTTCATTCAGATAAGGGATCGTCTGCGGATATTCCTTCACCACATCCGCCAGCGTCATATTTTCATTGATATTCATCGTTTCTTCCTTTCCTGTTCCGTTTCTGTTTCCATTGAATGACCCTATTCTACTGTATGATCCGGAGAAAGAAATTGATTGAAATCAAGGTTTGGAAAAACGTTGAAAAAAATATCTCCCAGATTCCCTGGCCCACTGTCGTATTGTATAATGAGGTTATACCAGACCGTCAGCTCATCACGGGCCGATCCTCAGGGCTCCGGCCCCGGGGACAGACAACTGCCCAAACGAATGCGAGGTGCTATATGGAAAATCAGAATCAGGAACAGGAAATTCGGGAAGCGATTCAGGCCGCCGACTATGCGCTGCAGTGCCTCGACAGAGCCGAGTCCCATCTGAACAGCGCATCGAACTGGGGCATCATCGACATGCTGGGCGGCGGGCTTCTGACGACCATGGTGAAACACAGCAAAATGGACGATGCAGCAGCCGACCTGAACGAAGCCAGGGACGCCCTGCAGCGATTCAGCCGGGAACTTCAGGACGTCCACTCCTTCGTGGACTTTCCGTTCAATACCGCAGACTTTCTCTCCTTCGCCGATTTCTTCTTCGACGGATTCATTGCAGACTGGCTGATGCAGGATCGGATCAATACGGCGAGAGATCAGGTGAGCGAGGCAAAACAGCGCGTGAATGCGATCAGAAGCCAGCTGAGCCAGATGGTTCAGTAGCGCTGCAGTATCATTCTTCCGATCGAACAGAATAATATTCTATTCGATATTCTATTCGAAATTCAAACGAATAATTTCTATTCTGTTCGAATCGAATAGGTTCGAGATAGACAAGAAAAAACTTATCCGTTTTCGAACGTTTTCATAGAAGGACAAAATGAAATGGTGATCGATCCGTAGTTAGGTGCTTGGCACTTCAAGTTTCATTGTATATTCTTCCAGCCCTTCTCCCGTATACCTCATTGCATCACCCCTCTGAAACCATTGAAATCTGCGGCTTTCCATCCCCGGAATCCAATTCGTCGATCCGCTGCTGCGCAACTTCATGCACCCGTCCGCATGAACAATTCCTTTTCGCATGGCTATCGTCATAAGGTTATTTTCTCGTTGCAGAAATTTCCATTTCTGAGCGGGAAATCCACCGTGATGAA
>NZ_FNBF01000001.1 GCF_900102225.1 Eubacterium pyruvativorans | reverse complement strand
CTCAAGTTCAGTATGAGCATTTGGGTGAGGAGAGACAGGTCTATGAGATTTATCTCTTAGAGAGTCTTTGGTTCCGTCAAACCGCTTATTCCATCGCATCAGCGATGCTTTGGATATATGGTATCTCCGGCAGACGAACTGCACGGAATTTCCGCTGCGGTAAAGCTTTACTGCATAAAATCTGGTTTCAATAGTGTGGGGCAAATAGCGCTGTGAATGTGTTATACTTTTCATGGCGATTGAGTGTCCTTTCGTTAGCTATGATTTGTGGTAAAACCATTCTAACGGACTCAATCGCTTTTTTCTATTCCAGAGGTCTCACATCTATTGTAAAGCTACACACGGACGAATTTTTTGTCCTGCTAAAGCACTACAAACCCGGTGGTAATCGTGCTATGATGAAGGGGTACGGTCCGGCTCCGGCGGAGCGGATGAATGGTAATGGAGGAATCGTGAAATGAAGACAGAAACGAAATGTATCGAAGCGGGATACCATCCGAAAAACGGCGAGTCCCGCATGATCCCGATCGTGCAGAGCACGACATTCAAATACGACACCAGCGAGGACATGGGAAAGCTGTTCGACCTGGAGGCGGAAGGATATTTCTATTCCCGTCTGCAGAATCCGACGAATGACTATGTGGCGGCGAAGATTGCGGCGCTGGAAGGGGGCACGGCAGCCATGCTGACTTCTTCCGGACAGGCAGCGAATTTCTTTGCGGTATTCAATCTGGCAGGGCAGGGGGACCATGTAGTGGCTTCCTCCACCATCTACGGCGGAACGTATAATCTGTTCAACGTAACCATGCGCCGGATGGGCGTGGACTTCACTTTCGTGGATCCGGACTGCTCTGATGAAGAACTGGAAGCAGCTTTCCGGCCAAACACGAAGGCGGTTTTCGGAGAGACCATTGCGAACCCGGCCCTGATCGTGTTCGATATCGAACGGTTTGCTCATGCGGCCCATGCCCACGGCGTTCCGCTGATTGTGGACAACACCTTCGCCACACCGATCAACTGCCGGCCTTTCGAATGGGGCTGTGACATCGTCACCCATTCCACCACGAAATACATGGACGGTCACGATGCAACCGTCGGCGGCGCCATTGTGGATTCCGGCAAATTCGACTGGATGGCCCATGCAGACAAGTTCCCGGGTCTGACCACCCCGGATGCGTCCTATCACGGCATCACCTATGCAGAGAAATTCGGGCAGGGCGGCGCATTCATCACGAAGGCCACAGCCCAGCTCATGCGGGATCTCGGATCGATCCAGGCGCCGATGAACGCTTATTTCCTGAACCTGGGACTGGAATCCCTGGCAGTCCGGGTGGAGCGGCACTGCAGAAATGCGGAGAAAGTGGCGGCCTTCCTGCAGAACCACGAAAAGATCGCCTGGGTCAATTATCCGGGACTTCCGGGAGACAAATACTATGAACGGGCGAAGAAATATATGCCGAACGGCACCTGCGGCGTCATCTCCTTCGGCGTGGCCGGCGGCCGGAAAGCGGCGGAAGAGTTCATGAAACATCTGAAGCTGGCCATCATCGCAACCCACGTGGCGGATGCGCACACATGTGTTCTTCATCCGGCATCCAGTACCCATCGGCAGCTGACCGACGAAGAACTGGTGGCCGGCGGCGTGGCACCGGATATGGTCCGGCTGTCCGTGGGAATCGAGAATGCGGATGACATCATCGCCGATCTGTCCCAGGCCCTGGATCAGGTGAAATAGCCGGTCCCAGACCTCGGATCCGAAGAATCGAAAAACGGGAATATGTGAAGAAACGGGCGTTTACCGCCGCCGGAAGGGCGGCGGATCGTCCGTTCTTTCTTTTGCGGATATGCGCACATTTGTTCTCAAAAACCGGTTGACAAGGAACGTCCGTTCTGATAACATGAGAATTGTCAAAAGGAACATACGTTTGGAGGCGATGATCATGTACTATACAACGGGCTTACAGACAGAATTACAGAAGGTCCCGTCGCTGAAGCGGGAAACGAAGAGGAAGAAATACCGCATTACGTCGAAATTCCGTTTCACGCTGTTCCTGGGGATTCTCGCATTGGCGGCGCTGCTTCTGCTGAACGGACTGCTGAGCATCGGAACCGTCAGCGCCGAATCCTATGACACCTATCAGGTGGTGAAGGTGGAGTCCGGGGATACGCTCTGGACGATTGCCGACCGGTACGGATCGAAGGATACAGATCTGCGGCGCTCGGTGGACCGGATCATGCATGTGAACGGCATCGAACAGGCCGACGATCTCAGGGCGGGCCAGGAAATCCTGGTGCCGGCCGAAGCATAGCGAACCGGCCGGATACCGCTTGCGGCGGCCGATGACGACAGCACCGGAAACCGCTTTATAACTTACGACGAAGACGAAATTTCATTTCGTTTTCGATACATCCAACATCCAATTTTATATCTCAACACGGTGCAGTGTGACACCGGAACATCACACATTGGAATCCTGAGGGATCATGACAGAAGACCAGCTGTCGTGGTTCCGTTACTTTTTTTGAAGATCCTGCTCCGGGGCTCCCGTACGGCGGAACTGCCGCTGCATCTTTGGGACAGGAGGTTGAAACCGGCCCCGGGGACACAACTATTCCTAAAATTATGATTTTAGGAATAGTTGTAAATGGGAAAACACCCTTCTCCCCCGATGGAAATCCGGCACGCAGCGAGGAACACCTTCACAAAATTTTCTATTGACACATTAAATTAGTATGCTAATATGATGATATTTCAAGAATCTGACAGCATGCGCTCCCTGTCAGGATCATCCGTCAGTACATTGAAGCAGCTGACAGCGGACGTATGGATGCGATATACAGGAGGAAGAAAATGCAGGAAAACAGAATGCCGGTTGTATTTTCCGGCCACGGCAGCCCGATGATTGCGCTGGAACGAAACGAGATCACCGAAGGAATGGCTTCTGTGGGCCGCGGTATCATAGAAACATGGGGAAAACCGAAAGCGATCCTGGCGATTTCCGCCCACTGGTTTACGGACGGAACCTATATTCAGAGCGCCGGAACACCGAAGCAGGTCTACGACATGTACGGATTTCCTCAGGAACTGTACGAAGTCAAATACCCGGTCAGCGGACACGCTGCGCTCACCGATCAGGTCCGCTCTCTGCTGGGAGACTTCGTCTCAGTGAACGACGACTGGGGCATCGACCACGGCACCTGGACCGTGCTGGTCCATATGTTCCCGGACGCAGATATTCCGGTGGTGCAGCTTTCTGTGAATAAGAAGCTGTCTCCGGCGGAAAGTTATGAGACGGGCCGGAAGCTGGCAGATCTGCGGGATCAGGGATACCTGATCTTTGGAAGCGGAAATGTGGTGCACAATCTGAGACGGGTGGAATGGGATAATGCAGGCGGAACCCCGATGACGACGGCATTCAACCGAGCGATCACTGAAGCGGTGGAACAGAGAGACGATCAGACCGTGATCAACTACCGCAGTCTGCCGGACGCAGCTTATGCAGTGCCGACACCGGATCACTTCCTTCCCCTGCTCTACTGCCTGGGCGCCGCCGGAACCGATTCTGCCCGGGTCTTCAACAATGTGTGCAATCTGGGATCCATGGCCATGACGGGCTATGTTTTCCGGCAGTGATCTGATATAATCGAGCCAGGAATCAGGAGAGGAGGATATGACGATGCTGATCATCACAACAGAACAGATTGACGGCCGGGAGACCACGCCCCTGGGCCTGGTGAGAGGCTCCACAATCCAGACAGTAAACGCATTCAAGGATATCGGTGCCGGTCTGAAAACGCTGATCGGCGGAGAACTGAAGAACTACACGAAGATGATGGAAGATGCCCGGGACATTGCGACAGAGCAGATGATCCGGGAAGCCGAATCCCTGGGAGCGGATGCCGTCATCGGCGTCCGTTATGCCACCTCATCCATCATGCAGAGCGCTGCGGAAGTGACCGTATACGGCACGGCAGTGAAGTACCGGTAGGGCGGCTTTCGGTTCCGGATCATCCGGTTCGTGAACAGCCCGGGAGGTGCCGCCCGAACGAGACAGATCGTTCGGGCGGCATCTCCCGCTTTTTTTGGCGGAATGGAGACGGTAGCATCCCGGAACGAAACATGGTATACTTGCAGTTGCGGCCTGTGCCGCAAAATACCGATGCCCCTCACTTCCCCGGCGGTTTTCCGGACTGCACCGGAAAATCAACGAAACCGTACCGGGAAGACGGGAAACAGATCAGAAAGGAATTTCTCACATGAGTAATACGAATCAGAACTTTTCCGGCACGAATCAGGATGCGGCAATCTTCCTGAATATCCTGCTGGTGGCCGTTTCCATCCTGGGTTTCTTCTATGCGGTGCCGGCGGACGGCTTCCGGGCCCTGACCACCTACGGCGCACTGGCCAGTCTGCTGACTGCCGTCTCTTCCTTCTGCTATATGATGGCGGAAGGCGCCACACGCCGGAGAATCCATGCGCTGGAATATGAAATGCAGAAGAACCGGGAGGAACGCCGGGCCGATCAGGCCCGGGACCGGCAGAAAATCAATGCCGTCGGAGAGAACGCCGCCAGCCGGTACCGGGCAGTCCGGGTCATCCGCTACCTGTCCGTCACCATGACGACACTGACGCTGTTCATCTCCCTGTTCATCCTTCTTCCGCTGTCCGGCGGAAAAGCAGGAGAAGTCCTGTGGAGCGGCGGTATGAAGTACTTCCATATTTTCGTTCCGGTGCTGTCCCTGCTGTCCTTCATTTTCCTGGAACCGGGAAAACCGTTTTCGAAGAAAGCTGCCCTGCTGTCCCTGATCCCGACCAGCATCTATGGTCTGATTCTTTTGGTATTGAATGCCGCAGGCGTCGTAGAGGGACCGTATCCGTTCCTGCTGGTCCACGCCCAGCCGGTATATATGACGCTGGTATGGATTCTCGTCATTCTGGCGGCCAACTTCGCACTGTCTCTTCTGGTTTCCGCTCTGAATCACCGGCTGGCGGAGAGCTAGATCAGACCTCTTCGCCCCGTTCGATTCGCTCCGCCAGCTCGTTCAGATACTCCCACCGCTCCATTTTCCGGTCCAGCTGCTCTTCCAGTTCGGCTTTCCTGGCGGTGAGCTTCGTGAGTCTGGCGGAGTTCGTCCCGTTTTCTTCCATATCCTTCTCCACGTCTCCGATCGCTTCCTCCAAGGAAGCGATCTCGTCGTCTATGGTCTCATATTCCCGCTTTTCATTATAAGAGAATTTCAGTTTCCGGCGCCGGTGACGGCCGGCATTCTTTTCCGGATCAGCGGAGCCCGGGGAAGACGCTTCCCCCGGGTCCCCTTCTGCACGCTCCTGCTCCCGGGCCTCCTTCTCATTCATGTACTTGCTGTATCCCCCGGTATAGTGGCCGATATATCCGCCTTCCTCGAAGGCAAAGGTCCGGACCACCAGGCGGTCCAGAAAATACCGGTCATGGGAGACGATGACAACTGCCCCCGGCCAGGAATCCAGATAATCTTCCAGCACCGTCAGGGTGTCAATGTCCAGATCGTTGGTGGGCTCATCCAGGATCAGCACATTCGGTGCCCGCATGAGGATGGAAAGCAGATAAAGACGGCGTTTCTCCCCGCCGGAGAGTTTCCCGATTTTCACAGAATGCATATAGCTCGGAAACAGAAACCGCTCCAGCATCTGGGAGGCGGATGCATAACCGTCCTCCGTGCGGATCTGCCGGGCGATATCTTCGATGTAACGGATCACCCGCACATCCGGATCCATATCCTCGGCCTCCTGAGCGAAATACCCGATCTTCACCGTGGAGCCGATTTCGATGGTTCCGCTGTCCGGCTCCTCTTCTCCCATGATCAGTTTCAGCAGGGTGGTTTTCCCGCAGCCGTTGTCCCCGACGATGCCGATCCGGTCATTCCGAAGAATGTTATAACTGAAATCCCGGATGTAGGTGCGGCCGTCGAAGGATTTGGAGATATGGGAGAGCTCGATGATCTTCTTTCCCAGACGGCTGGTGACAGTGTTGATATCCATGCGGGGATCTTCGAAGGTTTCCTTCGCATCCCGAAGTTTCTCGAACCGCTCCACCCGGCTCCTGGATTTGGTCGTTCTGGCCGGTGCCGTCCAGTGGATCCAGCGCAGTTCTTTCCGGTACAGGTTGGCCCGTTTCCGCTCGCCGGCCTTCGCCAGCTCCAGTCGTTCCTCCTTCTGCATCAGATAGGACTCGTAATTTCCCACATAGGAAACCAGCCGACCTTTCTCGATCTCCATAATGTGATCCGTAATCCGCTCCAGGAAGTACCGGTCGTGGGTGATCATCAGAATCGCACCCTTGTACTCTGTGAGCCGCTCCTCCATCCACTCGATGATATCATTGTCCATGTGGTTGGTGGGCTCGTCCAGAATCAGCAGATTCGTGTCCCCGCTGAGCACCGCCGCCAAGGCCACCCGCTTTCTCTGTCCTCCCGACAGTTCTCCCATGGGCTGGTCGAACCTTTCCATGTGCATGATCGTGAGCAGTTTCTTCACCATGTATTCTTCCACGGTGTCCTCCGACCAGAGGAGGGCCTGCTCCAGCACGGTTCTGGACGGATCGCAGACCGGATTCTGGGGAAGATACCCGATGCGCAGGTCATTGTTCCGGATGATCTCTCCCCCGTCCTCTTCCATCACCCCGGCGATGATCTTCAGCAGAGTGGATTTCCCGCTGCCGTTGATGCCCACCAGGCCGATTTTCTCACCCTCGTTGATGGCGATCTCCACATCTTCCAGAAGAGTCTTCTCCGAAAAACTTTTTTTGATATGCTTCCCCGTCAGTAATACCATGCTTCTCCTTCTATTTCAGTTTCTTCATAAACCGCAGGTCTCCGGTGTCTCCTGCCAGCAGATTGCGGAAATCCGCAATCATATCTCCCGTGAGATCCGTCCGCTGATACATGGCGCTCCCGGCCACATAGCAGTTTCCCTGCCGGACCGCAGGAATCTTCTTCATAATCGGATCCTTCGCCTTCAGATCAGCCAGGCTCCGAACAGTCCGGTCAATACTGCCATTATACACGATCAGGTCCGCATCCCGGGTCAATTCATAAAAAATCTCCATACTCATGGGCACCGAGCTGGCCCGGGCATGTACACCGGAATACGCGTATTCCCCACCGGCCATCCGGATCATGGCCGGGACATAATCATCCTCCCGCCGCACCACGGCTTTGCCATCGGTGGAAAGATAGAAAAATGCAACTTTCTTCCCCTTCTTTCCCTGGGAGACGCCGCCGGTTTTCCGACCGGCTGCCTTAGTTTTTTGTCCCTGGAAAAACCGATTCGCTGCGCTCTCCCTTCCCGTGAGGGCTCCGTAAACTTTCACCCATTCCACCCGGCCCAGGGGATACTTCTCGTAGCTGCTCCGGTCCACGAACACCGGGATATGCAGATCCTCGATCATTTCCTTCACATCCGGTGTGTGGTAGATCATGGTGGACTCAATGGCCAGATCGCACCGCCGGTCCACCAGCATTTCATAATCCGGCTCGCTGTATTTCCCGGCGTACACCATGGCACCGGACTGCATGCGCTGCCGGGGCGCAGAGAAAGTCCAGCCGCTCTCTCGAAGGGAGGACATGGTGACCTGATCCAGGGCGCCTGCGGCGGAGAACAGGGACATGGAGGCCGTGGCGGCGTTGTAGACGTGGGACAAAGGCTGACGCAGGATGACGGTCTTCCCGCCGGCCCCCGCAGGAACCTTCTTCCCCTTCGGCACCACCAGATATCTGCTGCCGTCCGCCACTGTGATGAGCCGGTATCCGCCCTGATAACGGTAGATGCGGAACTGATCCGCATACTCTCGTTTCACCTCGGACTGGTAGGTAAGGCCCCGGATCTTCCGGGCGTTTTCGTTGTTTTTTGTGTTTGAATTTCCCGCTGACGATGCGGACGGCGCCGCATTCCCGCAACCTGCGAGAAGCGCCGCCGCCAGTAATATCGTGATCAGCAGAAAGTTTTTTTTCTTTCTACGCATGATGCTTCTGTTCACTCCTTGTGGACGCCGGGGCTGCCCCGGACTTCTGTGTTCCGAACAGGGTATCCCAGACCCGGGACCATTCCGCCCTGCCCTGCTTCGTCTTTTCCTGACCGGAACGGTCGACGATCATCGGAATCTTCAGGGCAGCGAAACGGGCCTCCCGGTTTTCCAGTTCCTGTTTTTTCTTCTCGATCTGATCCGTTCCCGCATTTTCCTCCGGCAGTACGCTGCCGTCCAGAACGGCCAGGTTCGTTTTCGTCTTCAGAATCCGGCGGAAGTCCGGATCTTCGCCCTTCTTTCCCCAGGTAAAGTTTTCCTCCGGGAGGGAACATCGGGATACAGCCTTCTGAAGCCTTCCGGAAGTGGAATAGACATGGTCCGCCGGTTTCCGGATGATGATGTAATCCTTTTCCAGCCCCGCCGGCAGTGTGACCTTCTCCGGAACCACCAGATAGTTCACCACATCATGATGATACAGATCTTTCATGATTTCCGGCAGGGTCTTTCCTTCCTTCCGTCCCTCTTCGTCGTAAATCGCTTTCTCCTTTTTCCCGGCGTCCCGGTAACGGTTCTTCAATCCGGTGTGCCTGGTCAGTTTCATCTGGATCAGGCTGACCCCCCGGCTGTACCGGAAGATGCGGAAATAGGCCGCTTTCTTCGTTTTCACCCGGGAGGAATAGGATAACCCCGGTATCTCCGGCGCAGTTTTCGCGAAATGCTGCCGGTTTTCCCTGGTTTCCCGCCGGATCTTCTTCGCAATCTTCTCAGACCGGGCCTTCGGAACCCCCTTTCCTACGAAAATGGTATACCGAATCCAGTGGGGCTGACTCATGGCCGTGGTCCGGCCGATGATGGTGTTGTTCCGGTTCAGGCTCACTGGAATGACGAAGGTGGAGTTTCCGCCTCCGCTCCGGGCATAGACCCGGCCGTTCGCCCGGAGCCGGTCATAGCTGCTGCTGCCGAAGACGATGGATGCGTAGGCATTCCCGCCCCGCACCGTCACCTTATCACAGCGGATCCAGGACAGTCTGCCGGAACCGCCGGACCAGCTGAACCGCTCCGGGGTATAGACACCGTCCTTCAGACCTGTACGGCTGTTCACCGGGGACGTGCTGCCGGAGGCGTCATCCCGGTACCGGGAAACCTTCGCCCTCCGGCCGTCATTTCTGAAACGGGTCTGTGTTCCAGATGTTCTCCCTCTTCTTCCGGTATTCCCCGTTTTTCCGTCAGCGGAACGGCCGGATCCCCCGGCGTTCGTCACAGCCCAGGCTCCCTGCCGGAGTTTCTTCGCGCCGCCGGAAAAGAATGTGATCACATGCTGATACCAGTGATTTTTTTTCTTCGAGTGGGCCGCGATTTTCAAAGGACGGTCCAGAGCAGACACCGGCAGAACATAGGTGTAAAACCCATCCTTTTCCCGGAACCGGGTCCAGCTCTTCCGTCCCGCCTTCACGGCGCCGGAAGCGGATCCCATGAAGAGGTAGTCGTACCCCACACCGTGGAGCGTGATCACGGCAGTCATTTTCTTTCCGTTCACCGTGAGCACACTGTACGTTTTCCCGTCTTTCGCCGGGAGAATGTGGAACATCCGTTCGTCACTCCGGGTGCGAACCTGCCAGGTTCCGTTTTTCAGTTTCTGATGCTTCGTCTTCGCCGAAGCGGAAGGTTTGCTATGGTGCGCTGAGGTGTTTCCTCCAGATCCGTTTCGGTTTTCCTCCGGCGTTTTCGGATTCTCCGAAGACGCCTGTGCCCCGGCATCCAGGGAAATTGTCATCTGATACTCCACCCAGTGGGGCTCCGACATGGCAGTGGTCAGCGCACTGACGGTGAACGTCTCATTGAGAGGAACCGGAACCCGGAACAGCGAGCCGCCCGCTGCCGGCGCCGCCTCATATTCCATTCCGTTCACTTTCATTCTCGTGAAATAGGAACTGTGGAAGAGGATGGAAGCGATGGCCCTGCCGCCGCTGAGGGTGACGGAGGAACAGGTGATTACAACTCTTCCGGTGCCGCCGGTCACCCGGAAACCGCCCGGCTGATACGTTCCGTCCGCCGGCAGGCCCGCCCGCTGATTTTCCGTCTGTTGATCCCCTGGATTTCCCGCTGCATCCGCAGAGGGATGATCCGTCTGTCTGTCCTGCTGCATCTCCTCCGCAGAAGACATCGTCTCTGCTGTATCTGCTGAGGCGGCCGGTACCTCCGCACCGAATGCCGCCTCCGGCAGGAATGCTGCGAACATGGTCACAATCAGTGCCAGGGCCAGGCCCCGGCCTGTCTGTTTCTTCGTCATCACCGGACCCTCACCGCTTTCACACTGCTCCAGGCAAATTTCGCCGTCTTCGTTCCCGCCGTATTCTGCCGGGTGGAACGGATCCGGAAGTAATATTTCTTTCCGGACTTCAGGCCCCGGATCATCTTCACTGTTGTGCCGGCCTTTTTCACAATTAGTGTCTTCCCGCCTTTCAGGTTCTTCTTCAGACCGTACTGCAGCTCATATCCCGGTTTCTGAGCAGCTTCAATCTCATCCCAGTTCACCTTCTTCCAGCTCACTTTCGCCAGGTGTTTCTTCGGGGAGACTGCCCGGAGGGAACCCGGCTGCTTCAGGGAAAAAGACAGCGTCCGGTCGTACCACCGGTCATATTTCTTAGAATGGGCGGCCAGATTCATCTCCTGATCCAGCGCCTTCACCGGGACCCGGTAAGTACAGAGGCCTTCTCCATCCGTTACCGCCTCGATGGCCCCGGCGGAATCCGCCGGGGCATTTTCCTTCGTGCCGGCATAGAGACGGTCGTACCCGGTGCCGTTCAGACGGATCAGCGCCGTCATCCGGCCGTTCTTCACCGTCAGTCTGCAGGTGCTGTTATCCTCTTCATAGATCCGGAACATCTGATTATGCAGGGACACATTCGCCAGGTAAGTTCCGTCCTTCACTGCCGCCGAAGCCGGAAGAAGCGCACCGGAAGATACCGCCAGCGCCGCTGTCAGGCACAGGGCCGTTTTCACTCTGCTTATTTTCATTTCATTTCCCCCTATTTCACACGTACCGACAGTTTCTTCGACCAGCCGGTGTAAACGGCACGTCCGTCCACCTGCTTCACGCCCCGGACCCGGAAATAAAGCCGCTGTCCCGACCGGTACGCTTTCGTTGTGAACGGAATCTTCTTCGTTCTGCCGATCCGGGTGTATTTCCCGTTCTTCGTTTTCGCCATCTGCACTTCATAGGAATCCAAACCGGACAGTTTCTTCCAGCTGAGCCGGATCCGGCGGTTCTTCTTCGCCTTTCCGGAGAAGGAAAGAACGTGCATCTTCTGCACCTTTCTGATCTGTTCCTGAAGCGCCTCTGCCTGCCGTACGGCGGCCTTCGTATGGCTGACATAGAGCTGCTGCACGGCCGGAATTTCTCCCAGCCCTGCGATCTGGTTCGTAACGGTCAGACCGGCGGATTGGAACCGGCTGCTCCAGGAGTCCTCTTCGGTTCCTGCCATATCGTTATTCGCATGGTCCCCGGCCACCACCATCAGCGGGCGCAGAACCACATTCCGGTAACCGGCCTTCTTCACTTTTTTCACCACGGCATTGACTTCTGTCTCCTCCGGCTCCCCCTCTACGGTGCCGATGAATACATTGGAATAACCCAGTTCCTTCACGGTGTACTGCATCTGGTTGTATGCGGAAGCCGCCCGATGGGAAGTGCCGTGCCCCAGCAGGACCACCGCAGTGTCCTTCGGAACCGACTGAATGTCCGATGCGCCCAGGTCTTTCGCTGCAGCACCAGCGACCGCTTTCGCCACGGATTTTTTGTCAGCATTCGTCACTTCATCCGAATCAGCCGCAGAACCCAGGAGCGGCTCGGCGAAGCTGACCCGCATCTTACCCTGATTCGCCTTCACGTTCTGCACCATGAGATCATATTCGGTGCCGTGCATCAGGGTGGTCGGCTGAACGATCAGATCGGTAACACCGGCGGCCCGGGCTTTTTCCAGCGCCTCTCTGACCGTGAGAATCTCCTCCTCATCCCGGGCCAGAATGTGATTGATGATGACCTGGGATGTGAAGGCACGGCGCACATCATAGTCAGGATACGCCGCCTGCAGCGCTCTTTCGATGCCGCCGATGGCGGCTGTGCGGCTGTCGGTGTAGCTGGTGCCGAAACTGACCACCAGAATTTCCTTCTTCTTCGTCGGTGCAGTGTTCAGCGGATTGTCCCGGGACGGATCGCCGGTGCTGACGAAATAATCCGCACCGCCCGCTCCCGGATACTCATAGCCCAGACCTTCCGGAATCGGCGGAATGGCTTCCCGCTCCGACGGCGTCAGTTTCTGGTATGCATAGCGGGCAATTTCCCCTACCCGCCGGGTCATGGCTGTCTGCGCCTTCTGCTCCTTCGGGGTGGATTTCGGATGGATGTAGATCTCGCCGATCAGTCCGCTGACCAGCAGCGGAGAATTATTCACATCCACATAAGCCTTCCCCTGGGCAACGGAGTAATTCCGTATTTTCTCGGTCACCTGCTTCAGATTTTTCAGTGTGATTTCCTCCTTCCGGACCGTTTCCGCTTTCCCGGTGTTCACTGCCTTCGTCCGGACCGTCTCCGTCCGGAGCAGTGTCCCCCGGGATTTCTCCCCGGCCCGGACGATTCCGGTCCCGGCCACACCGGGAACTGCTGCTGCGCCCAGGCCCACAGAAGCAGCCAGCACCACAGACCATGCTTTCTGCGCATTTCTCTTCATAGAATCTCACCCTCCTGTTTCTCCGTTGTCCCCGTTTTCGGGAACAGGCATTTTCACGAAAAAACCTCCCGACATTCTATCAGGAGGGTATCATCCGCCGGCCGCCGAGCCCGCTTCACTGCACCGCCCCGGGAAGCCGGGAAAGCAACTTCTCCCGGAAATCTTCCTGTATCGGGCGATGTTCTTCATCGGGCTGCCTTGTTCCAGCCCGGACGAATGCTACACTCCGGTTCGTCTCCTGACTTAGCTTCATCCTCTGCGGACCCTTCCCGGCTTCCGCCGGTGGATCTGTCCGCTTCGTCCGCATCACAGTAGTAACTGCTGCGGGGCTTCTCACCCCATTCCGTTAACCTGAGATTTTTCGATTCGATTTTACAATAAACGTTTTACGTAAATTCACTTTACGTTCTGCCCTGATTATATCAGATTCTCCCCCGCTATGCACTGGAAAAGCACTTCTTTCCGGTGCGTATCCGCATTCTCTACCGCCATCCCCGGGCTGTCGGGTCCAGCGTTCCCGCCGCCGAATACAGCAGCGCATTCATGATGGCGCAGGCCACGGTACTTCCCCCTTTTCGTCCCATTGCGCAGATCACCGGCACATCGTACTTCAGACAGGTGTGGAAGAGCTGTTCCTTGCTTTCCACCACATTCACGAAGCCCACCGGCACGGCCGCCACCAGAGAGGGACGGAAACCGGCCTCGATCTGTTCACAGAGACGGATCAGCGCTGTGGGAGCATTCCCCACCGCAAACACCGCTCCGGGATAGTGTTCTGCGGCAAACATCATGGAAGCGGACGCCCGGGTCATGCTTTTATTCTTTGCCATCTGTGCCACCTTCGGGTCCGCCATGAAGCAGCGGGCCTCCACACCCAGTTTCTCCAGCGTCGGCCGGCTGATCCCCGCCAGCGCCATATTCGTATCGGTGATGATGACTCTGCCCCGGGTCATGGCCCGGATGCCCCGCATCACCGCATGATCGGAGAACCGGAGATTCTCCGCATAGTCGAAATCGGCGGTCGTATGGATCACCCGCCGCACCACCGCCAGGTTCTCTTCAGGGACGGTGATCCCCCGTTCCGCCAGCTCCCGTGTGATGATCTCCATGCTGGTCCGTTCAATATCCGCCGGCAGTGTGTGCCGGAATGTCTTTTCTTCCCTCATGCTCTCCATTTTACTTTCCTGTTTACTTTCCTGCTTCCCGGGCGTACGCTTCGATCAGCCCGTAGATCCGTTTCATGTCCACTGCCTGCCGCACTGTATCTGCCAGAATGTCGTACTGCTTTTCGGCATACGCCCGGCGGGACACAGGCTCCCGGCGATCCACCGGAATGCCTTTTTTTTCTGCCAGAAGTTCTGCGATCCGCTCCGTCATCTCGCCGCTGTCGAACAGCCCGTGGAGATAAGTGCCGTACACATGGCCTTCTGCACATCCCTCCGGCCGATTCCGGTCCAGGAAACAGAACGGTGCGCCGTCCACCCTGGTTTCCCCCATATGGATCTCATATCCATCGATGACGGCGCCGGCAAACGGCGCAGCAGCCCCCGCTCCCCGCACCCGGGTTCTCGTTTTCAACGGACGGAACACCGTTTCTGCCGGAAGGAGACCCATTCCCCGGATCTCCGGCACATTGCCTTCCACCCGGTCCGGATCCAGAAGGCGACGTCCCAGCATCTGGTAGCCGCCGCAGATCCCCAGCACCGGGGTGCCCCCGGCATGGCATTTCTGCACTGCCGCCTCCAGACCGGAAGAACGGAGCCAGAGCAGATCGGCCACCGTGCTCTTGGTCCCCGGCAGCATAATCATGTCCGGACTGCCCAGTTCCCGGGGCCGGGTCACGTAGCGGACCCCCAGCGCCGGATGTTCTTCCAGCGGTGCGAAATCCGTGAAGTTGGAGATGCGGGGCAGCCGGATCACAGCGATATCGATGGGTTTCTCCACCTGCTTCCGGTTCAGGGATTCCGCCAGACTGTCTTCTTCGTCCATATCCACCCGGACGTAGGGAATCACCCCCAGTACCGGAATGCCGGTGCGCTCTTCCAGCATGGAAAGGCCGGGTCGGAGGATCTCCGGATCTCCCCGGAACTTGTTGATCAGAAGGCCGCCGATTCTTCCTTTCTCCTCCGGCGTCACCAGTTCCGTTGTCCCGAACAGCTGTGCAAACACGCCGCCCCGGTCGATATCCCCCGCCAGAAGCACCGGCGCATTCACCATCTCCGCCATGCCCATATTCACGATATCATCCTGCTTCAGGTTGATCTCCGCAGGGCTTCCTGCCCCTTCCAGCACGACGATGTCATACTCCCGGGCCAGACTGTCATACGCCTTCCGGATCTCCGGAATCAACTCCTTCTTGTACTGAAAATACCGGACCGCATCCATCTGTCCCCGTACCCGGCCGTTGACGATCACCTGGCTTCCTGTGTCACTGGAGGGTTTCAGCAGAATCGGATTCATCCGCACGTCCGGTTCGATGCCGGCCGCCTCAGCCTGCATGACCTGGGCCCGTCCCATTTCCAGACCGTCCCGGGTGATGTAACTGTTCAGGGCCATGTTCTGACTCTTGAAGGGCGCCGCCTTGTACCCGTCCTGACGGAAAATGCGGCAGAAGGCCGCCGCCAGAAGGCTCTTTCCCGCCCCGGACATGGTCCCCTGGATCATGAGATTCCGATTATTCACACCTGTTCCCATCCAATACCTCCTTCACAGCCCGGATCTCCCGGATCAGCTTTCGGTTTTCTTCCCGGGTGCGGACCGCCGTCCGAAACCATCCCGGCTCCAGTCCCCGGTAATTACTGCAGTCCCGGATGAGAATGCCCCGCCGGGCAAGCAGGTCTCCCAGTTCCCGGGGCCCCTGAAACAAAATATAATTGGCGGCGCCCGGTATCACATGAAACCCGGCATTCTTCAGTTCATTTTCCAGAAACGGCCGCTCTGTGCAGATCAGCTTCCGGACCCGCTCCACATATGCCCGGTCTTCCAGCGCCGCCAGCCCAGCTTCCTGGGCGATTCCGGAGACGGCCCAGGGCTGCCCTGCATTTCGGACCGCATTCAGCCGGCTGGGATCGCTGCAGAAGCAGCATCCCAGCCGAATCCCCGCCATACCGTAGATTTTCGTGAAGGCCTTCAGCACAATCAGATTCGGAAACTCTTCCAGCCGGCACAGGGCGGAGGAACCGGCCGGATCCGTCAGGAACGGAAAGAAAGATTCATCCATCACCACCAGCGTGTGCCGGTCCGCTGCGGTTTCCAGCACGTTCCGGCACATCTCCTCCCCCGGCATTCTTCCGGTGGGATTGTCCGGGCGGCAGAGAAACAGGATACCACCTTCCGGAATCTGCTCCGGGTAATCTGGCGGAAGATCGAAATTGCGCTCCGGCCGGAGCATTGCATAATGAACCGCCGCCTTCCGAAACCGCAGGGCCGCTTCATATTCTGCGAAAGCAGGCGCCGTCAGCAGGGCGGGCACGCCCTGTTCCATGGTCATGACAATCCGCCAGATCAGATCTGCGGCGCCGTTTCCGCAAAGCACCCATTCCCCGGGAACCCCTTCCCGCTCCCCGATCTTCCGGCGCAGCCGGCGGCACAGCGGATCCGGATACCGGTCCTGCCGGTCCAGGGAGAAGGCGACCCGCTTCCGGACCGTTTCCGGCACCCCCAGGGGGCTCACGTTTGCGGAGAAATCCAGCGGTTCCCGGCCGAACTTCTCCAGGAAAGACTGCCGGTCCCCGCCGTGTATCAGAGTATCTTTTTTATCTGTCATCATTCCATTCCCATCCCGTAATAAACCGTCAGAAAACAAGCAGCAGTACCAGCCCCCGGAGTTCCAGCAGAAGGAGCCCGCCCAAAACTGCGGACAGGTAGAGAAGCCTGTTCGCCCGGACGATGTCTGCGGGGTGCGCCGGACGCACCGGATCCCCGATCGTCGGCTTGTCATAATATTCGCCGAAATAGTACGCCGGCCCCGCCAGCTGGATGTTCAGGGCGCCGGCACAGGCGGACTCCGTCTGGGCCGAATTCGGACTGGCGTGTTTTCTTCCGTCCCTGCGCCAGATCTTCCAGGCGTTCCTCCCGTCATTGCCGTTCAGAAACGCCCCCAGAATCCACAGAAGAGCGGAAATCCTGGAAGGAATATAGTTCGCCCCGTCGTCCAGTTTCGCCGCCCCCCGGCCGAAATGAAGATACTTATCATTCCTATATCCCACCATGCTGTCCATGGTATTGACTGCCTTGTATGCCAGGGCCAGCGGCGCACCGCCCAGGAGCATATAGAACAGCGGAGCGATCACCCCGTCACTGAAGTTCTCCGCCACGGTTTCCACCGCCGCCCGGATGACGTGTTCCTCATCCAGAGATGCCGTATCCCGTCCCACAATGCGGGACAGCGCACTTCTGGCCCCCGGGAGATCCTTTCTCCGGAGGCAGGCATATACCTTCATACTCTCAGTTCTCAGTCCCCGGACCGCCAGGCACTGCCAGCACCAGAAGGAATCCAGCGCCAGGAAAAACAGAGGGTGGATCTGCCAGGCGAGAAAACAAGCCGCTCCGGAGATGACCAGCGTGACCAGAGGCAGAACTGCCGCCAGAACCAGGCCGGCCCGGCGCTGTCCCTCCGGCGTTTCCGGAAAGCGGCGGCGCAGAACGCCTTCCAGCCGGCTGATCCCCTTTCCCATCAGCACCACCGGATGGGGAATTCGGACCGGATCCCCCATCAGAAAATCCAGAACCAGGCCGATCAGTGCGCCCAGCGAAATATTGAATTGCAGAATCAGTGCAGAATACATATTGTGACGTTCCTACTCCTTTCCGCAGGTTACTCTCCCTTCGCCTGCTTCCCGGCCGCCGCAACGAACCGGGCCGCCGCTTCCGGCTTCCCGGCCAGATACAGATGTGGGAATCCCGCATACAGCGTTTCTGTGGTGAATGCCGCCTCCCAGCTGTGTCCGGAAACCGGCTTGGTGACGGACAGGCAGTCCCCGTTCGCCGTGGAATCCCAGTAGTGGAATTCGTGGACCGGAACGATTTCCCCGGCCCGAAGCAGCATGCTGTCCGCCTTCGCCCGGGCCATGCCGTACCCGAACCGGACCAGATGATCCCGGCGGATGCCGTTTCCCGGAAGCGCACCGGCCATTTCGAAGACCCGGCCCTCTTCATTCTCCAGGGTTCCCCCCAGATACAGAAAACCGCCGCATTCCGCCACCGCAGGCATGCCGCCCTTCACCGCCTCCCGCACAGCCCGGCGCATGGACCGGTTGCCGGACAGTTCCCGGGCGAATAATTCCGGATAGCCCCCGGGCAGGTACAGCCCGTGAACATCCGCCGGAAGTCCGCTGTCCTCTATCGGACTGAAAGGAACCAGCTCCGCCCCCAGGTCCCGGAGCCGGTCCAGGGTCTCCTCATAGAGAAAACAGAACGCCCGGTCCTGGGCGAAGGCGATCCGGACCGTTTCGCATGGCCGGGGCTCCGGAGCAGATGCTTCCTCCTGCCGCACACAGGCAAGCTCCATCAGTCTGTCCAGATCCACCGTCTTCCGCATCACACTGGCGATCCTTCGGATCCGCTCCCGGAGGTCTTCGATCTCTCCCGCCGTGATGAGTCCCAGATGGCGGGACGGGAAGGCCGCCTCCGCCATATGGGGAAGATATCCCAGCACCGGCACGCCGGTTTCCCGCTCCAGCATCTCCCGGAGACTGTGAAAATACATGGAAGAACAGTCGTTCAGCAAAATACCTGCGATATGACTGTTCTCCCGGAATGACAAAAGACCACGGATCTGCGCCGCCAGCGTCAGGCTCATGCCCTTCGGACGAACCACCAGTATCACCGGAAGATCCAGCGTATCCGCCAGATGCCAGGAACCGGCTTCCGTCGTCGTGCCCCCCGCACCATCATAGAGTCCCATGACCCCTTCCACCAGCGCTGCGCCGTGCCCGGCGGAATACCGCCGGAAGTTCTCCCGGACGATCTCCCGGGGCGCCAGAAAGAGATCCAGATTACAGGACGGGATGCCCAGCACCGACCGGTGAAACATGGGATCGATGTAGTCCGGCCCGCACTTGAAGGAACAGGGGTCGTATCCCTCCTCCGCCAGCAGTTCCAGAAGACCGCAGGTCACCGCCGTTTTCCCGCTGCCCGAGGAGGGGGCTGCAATCATGAAACTACGCATCACAGCCTCCTGTAATGAGCCACACCGGATTGCCGCCCAGCATCATATGCTTTCCCCCCGCATTCCGGGAGGAGGCCGTCATGATCTGACTCACTTCCGTCTTCCATCCCAGAGCTTCCATCTGTTCCCCAGCCCGGGCGGCGTTCTCCAGCACAATGGCGGAGACACAGATCCGGGCTTCCGGATTCACCCGGCGGGTACATTCCAGAATTTCCGTCAGGGATCCGCCCGACCCGCCGATGAACACCGCATCCGGCTTCGGAAGATTCTCCAGAGTTTCCGGCGCTCTTCCTTCTGTGATCTCCAGGTTCCGGACCCCGAACTTCTCCCGGTTTTCCCGGATCAGTGCACAGGCCTCCTGTTTTTCTTCCACCGCAAACACCCGGCCCGGGCGGGCCGCTATCGCCAGTTCCACCGACACACTTCCGGTGCCGGCGCCGATATCCCAGACTGTTTCCCCCGGACGGATCTGCAGACGGGCGAGAATCGACGCCCGGATATCCCGCTTGGTCATGGGCACATTTCCTCGGATGAACCGGCTGTCCGGGATCCCCGGAAGCCAGTGACGGACAGGCTGCGTCTCCCCCGGATCCACCAGCAGCACCGACAGGGAGTCGGTCTCTGCTTCCTGCATCTCCCTGACCGTCCCCGAATAGAGCATCTCCTCCGGCATGCCCAGCCGTTCGCCGATCACGGCAGTCAGGTCTCCCATGCCCGCCCCGGTGAGCTGCCGGCAGATCTCCGCCGGTCCCAGCTTTCCGCCGGTCAGGAAAAACACAGGCTTTCCCTCCTCCATTTCCGCCGCCGGATCCAGAATCCGGCCGTGGGCGGAGCAGAGCTTCCAGTTCTGCCACGGACGGCCCAGCCGGGCGGCAAACAGCTGGACGCTGGATACCCCCGGCACCAGTTCATAGGTCATGCCGGCTTTCTCCAGCGACTTTGTCAGATGCCGGGCGCCGGAATAGAACCCGGTATCTCCGCTGTACATGACAACGGCAACCTCTCCCTGAAACTGGACCAGCTCCTCCATGATCTCCCGGGGGCTCGTCATGGCTTTCCGCACTGCCCCCTCCTTCATACGGCTGTTGATCTGATCCACCAGCCTGGGGGAACCCAGGAGCAGGTCCGCCTTCCGGATAATAATTGCCGCCCGGACACTCAGATATTCGCCGATGCCTGCGCCTGCGCCAATCAAAAATATTCTCATTCTATTCCTTTCCTGACTTCCTTCAGAATGCTCTCCATGGACAGCCCCCGGTCCTCCGGCCGGCGGATCACGATAATGCCGCAGCCCGAAGAACGGGCGGCCCGGATTTTTTCTTCGAATCCGCCGGCGCTTCCCCCGTCCTTCGTCACCAGCCACCGGATCTGAAACTGGTGAATCAGCGCCCGGTTCAGTTCCTCCCGAAAGGGTCCCTGCATGGCGATGATGTTCCGGTGGGGAATATTCTCCCGCTCGCAGCTCTCCAGCGCCTTTCCGGAGGGAAGAACCCGCACCATCAGACGCTCCCGGGGAATCCCCCTGTATGCGTGAAGTTCCTTGGATCCGGTGGTCAGCAGGATGTTCCCTTCGGTGCCATTTAGCAGAGCCGCCGCTTCCGCCGCACTGCCTGCGAAACGGATTTCTCCGGCCTCTTCCCCCGTCCCTTCCGAAAGGCCTTCAGGAAGTTTCCCTGCCGGCCGGAGGAGCCGGCGGTACGGGATGCCCAGTTCCTTCGTCACCTGCCGGAGGGTTTCGGTGATGTGCGCCGCATAGGGGTGTGTGGCATCGATCAGAAGATCCTGCCCCGCAAGAAGCCGGCGGACTTCCCCGGGCAGCTTCGGACCGGTCAGAACCCGGATCCCCGGCATCGTTCCCTGCGTTTCCCTGCCGTACCCGCTGACCACAGAAACTGTCACTTCATGCCCCTCTTCCGCCAGAATGCGGGACACAATTCTCCCTTCTGTTGTTCCGCTGAACACTGTGATCTTCATTGCTTCTTCTCATACCCTCTCGGCGTCACCATACGGCTGCCGTAACGCTTCGTGCTGCCGGATCCGACGAACACGGTGGTGAACATATCCACCGGCTCGTCCTTCAGCTGAGCCAGTGTCATCACTTTCTGTTCCTGCCCCGTCCGGCCGATCTGACGGACCCAGCCGCAGACCGTATCCGGGGATTTCCCCTCTTCCAGCAGAATTCCCACCGCCCGGGCCAGGTGGTCCCTCCGCTTCTTAGACCGGGGATTATAGAGACAAAGGGCGAAATCTCCCCGGGCGGCTGCCCGAAGCCGCTTCTCAATCACCTCCCAGGGCGTCAGAAGATCCGACAGGGAAATGACACAAAAATCATGACCCAGAGGGGCCCCCAGCACGGCCGCCCCGGAAATCCCGGCGGTAACCCCTGCCACCACTTCCACTTCCGCCCCCGGATAGGAGGATTCCAGCTGAATCAGAAGTCCCGCCATGCCGTACACACCGGCGTCGCCGCTGCAGACCATGGCGGTGGTTCTCCCGGCGGAAGCTGCCTCCAGTGCCATCCGGCACCGGTCGATTTCCTGTTTCATAGGTGTGGTGATGTATTCCTTCTCCGGAAATATCCCCCGCACCTGATCCGCATACACCGTGTAGCCGATGATCAGCTCCGAACGGTTCAGTGCTTCCAGCGCTTCTTCGGTCATAAATTCTTTCCGGCCGGGACCGATACCGACGGCATACAGTTTACTCATGATCTCTCCAATCCGGGGCATAATGCATTGCGGCGGCAGCCAGGGTCACCCCGTTCCCCGGGAATTTCTCTGCGATCAGTTCTCCCGGACCTGCACCGGAAGATGCCGCCAGAACCGCCGCCCGTTCACAGACATTATCCACCCCGGTCACTTCTTTCACGAAATCCGACGAAGACCTGACGCCGGTGACTTGCCGGAGCCGGTCCGGGGAATAGAAACAGGCCTTCAGATGATGACGCTGACAGAAAGCCAGAAGCCCCCGCTCTCCCTGCTTCAGGTCGATGCTGGCAGCCAGCCGGAAGGCTTCCTCCCGGAAGCCGGTGTGCTCCAGAAACTTCCGGTACTGCTCCTCAATCTGCTCCGCCGATACCCCCCGCCGGCATCCGATGCCCAATGTCAGAACCCGGGGAACCAGAAGAAGGGGCTCCGCCCCCCGGACATTACCTCCCGCCGGCGGGAAGCCGGGCAGGAAGCCATAGTCCAGCACAGCGTCCGGCACAGAATCCGGATCTTCGTTTCCGTCTTCTGAATCCATGCCTGTGAGCCGGATCCCCGCCGGCGCCGTTCCCTGAAACGGGAAGCGGCTGGCCAGCACAGCGGATGCACCGGACAGCAGTTTCCGGGAAAACGGCAGAATCCGCCGGGGATTCAGAACGGACGCATTGTGAATCCGGGCCCAGCTGTCCACGGCGAAGGTGCCGGTTACATCCGTTGCCGTGGTGAGCACCGCCGTCCCGCCGGTCAGGCCGGCGATCCGCCGGGCCAGATCATTGGCGCCCCCCAGATGACCGGAGAGAACCGGGATCACGAAGCGGCCCCTTTCATCTATGACAACCACCGCCGGGTCCTCCGCCTTGGAGCGGAGCAGCGGGGCGGTCATGCGCACCGCAATGCCGCAGGAGCCCACGAATATCAGCGCTTCCGAACGGGAAAAGTATTTTTTTGTCCATTCTGCGCCCCGGAGAGGGTCGCCGCTCCGGAATGCGCTGCCCCCCAGAGCTCCCGCAATCCGCCGGGCCAACTCCATTCCCCGGTCAGAAAACGCCAGGCAGCGGATCATCGCTCCTGTCCTTTCCGGAAACCGGTGGTGAAGGCCGGATCGTACAGCAGACTCCGGTCGTAGACATCTCCCAGAAAATCCCCCACCAGCACCAGGGCCGTCTTGGAGATGCCCGCGGCGGCACCCCGTTCTGCCAGGGTGCCCAGGGTGCAGCGGATGACTTTCTCTTCGGGCCAGGTGGCCTTGTATACCAGTGCCGCCGGGGTGTCCTCAGTATATGCCCCCCGGAGCAGTTCCTCCTGCAGGGCCGGCAGCATGCCGGAGGACAGGAACAGAACCATGGATGCTCCGTGCCGGGCCAGCAGGGAAATCTGTTCCCCGCCCGGCACCGGGGTCCGTCCCGCCATACGGCTGATGATCACGGTCTGGCTCACCCCGGGCAGGGTGTATTCCGCCCGGAGGGCCGCAGCAGCACCGCAGAAGCTGGAGACCCCCGGGGTATCATCGTAGGAAATGCCCAGAGCATCCAGCCGGTCCATCTGCTCCCGGACCGCACCGTAGAGGCTCATGTCTCCGGTATGGAGCCGGACCGTGGTTTTCCCCTGTTTTTCCATGGACTCCATCACCTCCAGCACCTCTTCCAGGGTCATCTCGGCGCTGTTTCGGATCAGTGCTCCTTCTTTCGTATGCTCCAGCAGCGCCGGGTTCACCAGGCTCCCCGCATAGATGACGCAGTCCGCCTCTTCCAGAAGTTTCTGCCCCCGGACCGTGATGAGATCCGGCGCCCCGGGACCTGCTCCTACGAAATGTACCATTTTCCCTGCTCCTCCTTCTGTCTGTGCTATGAAAAAGACGGCGGCTTCGGCCTGTCTGGCCGCTATGTCCTCTGCGGCCTGTCTGGCCGCCGGGACCGCACAATAATCGTTGCGAAATAGCCGATTTCCTCTGACGGATCCAGCCGGGACAGGTCGGAAATCACCTGTTCCTCCGGCATCCCGCAGTTAACCACCATGGAAGACCGGCTCAGCAGATCCCGGTGCTTCAGTTCTTCCAGTACCTTCCGGATCTGCCTGCCGGATTTCATCAGAACGATGGTGCCTTCCTGTTCCAGCAGACCGCCGACGGGATAGGACCCCGGAATGATATGAACCGGCAGATTCCGTTCCGTCATGCTGATTCCCAGACGGGAGGCAACGGCACAGAAACTGGGAACCCCGGCGTGCATCCGGCAGGTGTATCCCCATTTCCGGAGCACCTCCATGATATAGAAGGCGGTGGAATAGACAGCCACGTCTCCCAGGTTCACCATCGCCACATTCAGTCCTCGGTCCAGATAAGCGGCGGTCTCCGCCGCAATCCGTTCGTGCTGCGCCCGCACCACTTCAGGGTCCCGGCTCATGACAAAATCCATGGGAAGAACGATCTTCTCTTCCAGCGGGCAGACCCCCCGGACAATCTCCAGCGCCAGCATCTGTCCCGATGCTGTGCGGGGAGCCGCCACCACGTCTGCCTTTTCCAGGATCTTCACACTGCCCAGGGTCATCAGTTCCGGATCCCCGGGTCCTGCGCTGACTGCGCTGAAAATACCTTTTTCTCGTTCTTCCATTCGCTTATAATCTCCTTCGCTGTCTCTGTCGTCCCCAGAACGCCGTATTCCCGGGAAAAGAAAAGGGCCCCGGCCCGGTATTTCCCTGCCGACCGGCGGTCCAGCACCTTCTGGATCTGCCGGGTCACATCCGACAGCACCTGCCGGTCCAGCCCGTTCTCCCTGAGAATCCGGATACATTCCTCCGTGGTCATGGCCTCCATCAACTGGCGGCAGACCGCCCTGCCGGCCCCTTCCGCAGCTGCCCAGGCCGTCAGAATCTCCTTCCGGCAGTCCCCGTACCGGGAGTGGGTGTTCATGAGGCCGCCGGCCACTTTTACGATTTTTCCGATATGTCCCACCAGCAGAATCCGTGATACGCCGAACACGGACGCCATATCCAGCGCCTCCCCCAGAAAGTTGGAATATTTCACAACCGGCACCTCCGTGTCCGCCATGCCCCGGTCCTCCAGAAAGGCCATGCCGTAATTCCCCGGCGTCAGAATCAGATCCTTACAATCCCGGGTCTTCTGCCGCATCTCCGTTTCGATCGTGTCCACCAGCGCCCGCTCACTCATCGGTTCCACGATGCCGCTGGTACCCAGAATGGATAATCCCCCTTCCACCCCCAGCATGGGGTTGAAGGTTTTCCGGGCGGCTTCCTCCCCGCCGGGAATGGAAACAGTGATATCCAGTCCGGTGCGGCAGTCCGCCTCTTCCAGCAATTCCACACATACCTGACGGATCATCTCCCGGGGCACCCGGTTGATGGCGGGTTCTCCCACGGGCTGATCCAGCCCCGGTTTCGTCACTGTGCCAACCCCGGGCCCCCCGTGAAAAAGGATTTCCCGATCCTGGTGCCGGAAGGAAACCTCCGTGATCACCAGCATGCCGTCCGTGGCATCTGCATCGTCACCGCCGTCCTTCCGGATTCCGCAGCGGGCGGCCCCGGCTCCTGCGTACTCACACAGAACCGGCTCCGTCTCCACCGGCCAGCCCTTCGGGGTCATCACCCGGAGAATGCCGGGAGCCTTTCCGCTGAGCAGCAGGGTCAGCGCTCCCCGGGCTCCCAGCGCCGCACAGGTGCCGGTGGTATAGCCGCATCGGAGCAGCTCACTGCCGCTTCTGAGGTAATGATCGAATGTCACCTTATTCCTCCTTCCTCAGTTTCCCGTTTCGGGCCGCATCCTCCCGGAGTTCAGTCATACACCGGCTGAACGGCTCTTCCGGAAACCCGCAGTCAATGACCGCTTCGGCCATCTCCGCCAGTTCCCCCATCCGCCGGACCGCTTCCTCCGGGGCGGGTGAAAACGCCGGCACGCTGACGACCTCCGCCGCCAGCTGCCGGGCCACCCGGAAGTCCACGTCATTTTCCCACAGAATACCGGCAGCAAACGGCACACCCTCCCGCTGGAGCCGGTGGTACACGGGAATACCGGTACCGCCGCAGGAGAGAACCAGCACCCGGGGAAGGCCCGCCGGCCGAGGCAGCTCCATGCTTCCGGTCAGCGCATCGTAGGTTCCTTCCGCCATATGGTACAGGGCGGCGATCCGGTCTCCCCGGAACACCTCTTCCGGCGTTCCGCAGAAGAGTTCTCCCTCCGTTCCCACACAGAGCACAAGGTCCGACACTTTCTGAGCCAGATCGATCTCATGAAGAGACTGAATCACCGTGACGCCGGTTTCCCGGGACAGCTTCCGGAGGATCTCCAGCAGTGAGGCCTTGTGATGGATATCCAGATAGGAAGTCGGTTCATCCAGCAGCAGAATATCCGGGTCCTGGCAGATCGCCCGGGCCAGCAGAATTCTCTGCTTCTGCCCGTCGCTGATACTGTCCCAGTCCCGGTCTGAAATGGCCTCTGCTCCCACCAGGTGAATGGCGTCGTCGGCCGCCTTCCGGTCTTTTTTTGTCAATACCCCCAGCCGGCCTGTATAGGGATAGCGTCCCGTCCGGACCAGTTCCCGGCAGGTCATGCGCTCCGGCCGGGGCCGCTCCGTCAGCATGACAGAAAGCTTCCGGGCCCTTTCTCCGTCCGTCAGCCGGGAAGCGTCCCGTCCGTCATAGAAGATGGTTCCCCCCAGGGGCCGGAGGCGCCCCGCCAGGGTCTTCAGCAGGGTGGACTTCCCGGCGCCGTTGGGTCCGATCAGGGTCAGGATCTCCCCTCTTCCCAGCTGAATAGAAAGATCCCGGAGCAAGGGCGCATCATACCCTGCAGTCAGATGTCGAAGTTCCACCCGGAAGGTTGTCTCTGAGGATGTCACGGTCATCGGGAACGATCTCTCCTTTCGCGGATCATCATGAAAATCACCACCGGGGCGCCGAATACAGAAGTTACCGTACTGATATTCAGCTCCACCGGGGAGAACGCCGTCCGGGCAATGAGGTCAGACAGCATGCAGAACACGGCGCCGCCCAGAAAAGTGCCCGGAATCACTGCCAGGGGCTTGGCGGAATCCAGGGCAGCCTTCACCAGAAACGGCACCGCAATTCCCACGAAGGAGATCGGTCCCGCAAATGCGGTGACGCAGCCGGAAAGGATACTGGAAAGTCCGATCAGCAGAATGCGGAACCGCTTCATGTTCACCCCCAGGCTGACAGCATAATCCTCCCCCAGCTGACAGGCGCTGATCGGCTTGGACAGCAGCAGGGTCAGCAGGAAAACCGGAAGAACCACCAGGAAACAGACCCGGACCGAGGACCAGTTCATGCCGGAGAAGCTGCCCAGGGACCAGCCCCGGAGGTTCACAATATCCGAATCCTCTGCGAAGGTAATGACGAAATCCGTCACCGCCGAGCAGATATATCCGATCATGATGCCGGCCACCAGCAGCGCCGCCATATTCTGCACTTTCCGGGCCACCAGCAGGATGAACCCCGTCGCTGCAAGAGAGCCGCAGAAGGCGGCGGCGATCAGGGTCCAGGAGGACGCCGTTCCGAAGGAATGCAGGAAAAAAATCAAGGTCAGCGCCACCGTCAGTTTCGCACCGGAGGAAATGCCCAGCACGAAAGGCCCTGCGATGGGATTGCCGAAAAACGTCTGCAGCAGAAAACCCGACAGAGACAGGGCGCCCCCCAGCAGTGCGGCGGTCAGAATCCGGGGCAGGCGGATCGTCCAGAGGATATCCCCCTCCCTCGTGCCGTCCGGCCCGGTGAAGAGGATCTCCAGAATGCGTCCCGCCGGAATCCCCACATTGCCGATCCGGATACTCAGCACACAGGCGCCCACAGCCGCTGCACCCAGCATCAGAAAAACCAGAGTGAACCGGGCTCTCTGCCTGCGGTCGTAACCGGTTTCCCTGGCGGGTTCCGCTGCATGATCGAGTGTTTTTCTGTCTGGTGTTCTTTCCATACCGAACCGTCCCGCTACAGCTTGAACCCGATGGTGCGGATTCTGGACAATATGGTCAGTGCTTCCTTCGGATGACGCCGGCTCACCGGAATAACCCGGTCTCCGCCCACAGAAACGAGGACCCGAATTCCTCCGTCTTCCGTCAGTTCCGCATCCTTCACGTCCTCATACCGGATCAGCGCATAATCCTCCGGATAGTTCGTGAGCCGGGTCGTGATTTTTACCATCATCCGGCGGTTTACATCGTCGAACTTCACGTAATTTCCCACTTCGTCCGTGGGCCGGAAATTATAGAAAGTATCCTTCTCCATGATCGTCCTCCTTTGGTTCTTTTTGACAAAAAAATCATCCCCGCCCGGTCGTCAGAGCTTGATAACACCGAAACGGCACTGGTCGTACAGATCCTGTATCATTTCACTGAATCCCGCCTCCGGCAGGTTCGTGTTCTCCCCCCGGCGGATCATCCGGTCCATTTTCCGGATGGACAGCCCGCCCCGCTTCCGGGTTTCCTCCAGAAATTCTTCCGGATTCCCGCAGGAGCCGGTACGCCGTTTCTCTGCGATCCTGGCATAGGGCATCAGGATCTCCCCCACCCGGGGAACCTCAGCCGCTTCTGCAAACGGCATGTCCAGAAGATCTGCAAAAGGCGGGAAATACGCTTCCTCCTCGTACTCCAGAATGGCGTTTCCGTCGATATACTGAATCCGCTCCGGTTCCCGGACCGAAAGCCAGTCAAACAGATCCCGGCGCACCTGTTTCAGAATGTTTCCCAGCAGATTCTCTCCTTCCCAGTTCGCCGGATCCAGTCTGCGGGGATCCTCCGCATCCAGCCCGATACCCCACAAACGATCCGTAGAACTCACTTCTGCGATCTCCGATCCGCCGGTATCCAGCAAAAAGCGGAGAATCTGAGGATTCTGCTGGAATTTCGCCCGGATGCCCCGGCGGACCGTCTGGAACCGAATCGCCGACCAGAGGGCCTCGTCGTAATTTAGGATGCTCCTCCCCAGCTTCTTCTCCGTCTCCGGGTCCAGATTCGCCATGATCTGCTCCGCCACTTCGTCAGACCCCAGCACAGAAGCCTTCTGCTGCATCAGGAACTGCTCCGCCGAAGCATATACCCCCTTCGTCTTTCCGAAGGAGCCGTAACGGAACGGGGCAGGAAAGAAATTGTGCAGCCAGCCGTTTTCACCGTACCAGGTCTGAAAGAAATAGATTCTGCCGATTTCTTCGTTTTTCATCTTCGTTCCCTTCTCTCTTCCCTGCGGTTCTACTGTTCGCTGCCCATCTCCACGTCAATTTCCATGGTGCCCCCGCAGCTTCGGCAGCGAAGTTTCTCCTCTCCCGGCCGGGCGGAAGGTTCCATTCTCCCGCCGCAGGCGCAGCGGTGTTCATACGGAAGAACGGGCCGGTATCCGTCCGCTTCCCCGGTATCCTCCTCGAAAAGCACGAAGGGCTCCGGTTCGGTTCTGCCGTCCCCAGGCAGGTAGGCAGACAGATCCGGCTCTACCCGCCATGCGCCGCAGCTTGGACAGAGATACAGCCGGTTCTCCGGATTCAGCGCCGCTTCCGGGTGATCGTGCAGAAAAGCCGCCAGTTTCTCTCCGAAAGCGCCTTCCTCCGCTTTCTGCCGGGTCGCCCGGTACGTCCTTCGGTAGCTGAAGTCCATGCCGGTCATAAACCCTTCTATCTTTCCACAGTCTCCGCATATGAAACGGAATCCACTCATAGGATACTCCTTTCTGTCTTCCACACTCTCTCCGGGACCCATTCACGGTGATCCCTCCTTCTGCGCCGGCCGGGCACCTGCCTCTTCAGGTGTTTGCCCGCCGGCCTGCGTTCTCCCGCTAACCCAGGTACCCTGCCCGCTCTGCATCTTCCCGGAGCTGGCCCCGGAAGGTAGGATACGCAATGCCGATCAGAGCCTCCGCCCGCTCCGGAATGGTTCTGCCCCGAAGGCGGGCGGTACCGTATTCTGTGATCACATAATCCGTGTATCCCCGCTGGATGGATACTGCCGATCCCGGAGCCAGCACGGCGGTTATCCGGGAGATCCGGCCGTTTCCGGTGGTGGAGGGCATGGCGATAATGCCCCGTCCTCCCCTCGACCGGAAGGCCCCCATGGCGAAGTCCATGGCCCCGCCGGTTCCGGAATACTGCAGGGTGCCGATGGATTCGGAGCAGATCTGCCCGGTCAGATCCACAGACAACGCAGAATTCACGGACACCAGATTGTCATTCTTCCCGATGATGCAGGCGTCGTTGACGAAACGGCTGGGTTCGATGCGGATGTCCTGCCGGCTGTCTATGAAATCATAGAATTCCCGGCTTCCCCATACGAATCCCACCACCGATTCTCCCGGCAGAAAATTCTTCCGCGCATTAGTGACCACACCAGCCTGGATGAGACGGCCCAGACTGTTCCCTAGCATTTCCGTATGAATGCCCAGGTCCCGTTTCTCCATCAGTGCATCACTGATGGCCTCCGGCAGCCTTCCGATTCCGAACTGGATCGTATCGCCGTCGTGAATGAGGGCCGCCACCCGCCGGGCGATCGCCCGGTCCGTCTCCCCCGGCAGCGGCATCGGGTTATCGAAAACCGCCGCATCCGAGAGAATATATCCGTCCAGATCCTCCATGTGGATTTTCGATGCACCGAAAACCCGGGGAACATGGGGATTCAGTTCCAGAATTCGGATCTTCGCCGCCCGAAAGTTCTCCAGTTCTGTCTGCAGGCTGGGGGCCAGCCACAGGGTGCCGTCTTTCTCCGGCAGGGTGGCTGCGCCGAAATAGATATCCGGCGCCCGCCGGGCCACCTGTTCTTCTCCCAGATAACACAGGTTGTTCGGCAGGAATGCCCCGGCCCCTTCCTTCATGCACCGGCGCATCTGGGGACCGTTGAAGATGCTGTAAAACCGGAACGTGTCCCAGTATTCCGGATTCGTAACAAAGGGATAATCTTCCCCCAGGAGACAGGTCCACAGGGACACATTCCTGACCCGGCCGCATATTTCATGGAGACGGCGGAATATCTGCTTCGGTTCCGCCGTGTACATTCCTGCAGCAATGAGATCCCCGGACTGGATATGGTCCAGTGCCTCATCAACGGTGATTTGACCTCTGTTTCTGCGCATTATCTGTTTCACCTGCTTCCTTTCCCGGTTCCGATCCGCTCACCCAGCCGCACCGGCGTCTCTTCCCCTGCCGCCGACGCCCGCAGGATCGCCGGGTCCAGTTCTGCGCTTCCCGCAGGCAGCAGGACGATAATGGTGGATCCGCCGTAGAGGAACATTCCCTTCTCTTCTCCCCGGGTCATGGGGCCGGCGCCGTGATGATTCCGGATTTTCCCCACCAGCATGGCACCGACTTCAATCTGAACGGCGCTGCCGAAATGATCCGTCTCCATCCGGGTCACTTCCCGGCAGTTCTCCGTGAAAACAGGAACCGACCGGAGTGCAATGGGCTGAACGGTATGAAGCCGGCCCGGCAGAAAGATGTTTTCTCCCTTTCTGCCGCTGTCGAAATAGCAGTACCGGTGGTAGTGATGGACACACAGACGGAACACCAGACACTGGCCGCCCTGAAACGGTGCCGGATCTGCTCCGGGTCCCAGGAGATCCGCCACAGAATACCGGCTTTCTTTCACCGGGAGAACCAGGCCCTCCTGCACCGGCCACACACGGAGCAGGCCGTCGCAGGGAGAAATCAGATGATTCCCTTCCCGGTCCACCGGCCGCACTTCCGGTTTCAGTTTTCGCGTGAAGCAGTCATTAAAACAACGGAAATCCGCAGTCTCACATTCCGACAGATCAATCCCGTTCTTCTTCACGAAGGGCCGGATCAGCGGAATGGAAAATGCGGAATCCATGAATGCTCCGGCCGCCCTGGAAACCGGCCTTGCGGTCAGCCCTTTCAGCAATATGCGGCCGGGAACAGTGCCATATAGAAAATTCAGGATCTTATCCATGTATCACTCCTGTATCCCCCCAGGGCCATTCTCTCTATCGATGAGCGATGGTGAACAGGCCCACCAGCAGCAGCACAGCCTCTGCTGCACCGAAGAGAACCATGATCAGAATGCCCCGGAAGCCCGGTTTCACAACCTGTATCCGGGAAATGAACAGCGCACCCGTGATCAGCATGCCGATATAATAGACCAGGGTGATATCCATCGGCAGCACATACTGCAGCAGCATGATGGTAGGAAAAATCAGTGCAGCGGATGTGACCGGAAGGCCCTCGTAGGTTTTCCGGCTGCCGCCTTCTATATTCTGCCGCTCTTCCTCCGCCACATTGAAATACGCCAGCCGGATCAATGCCGCCAGCACATAAAACAGCATGACGGCGATAACCAGGGCACGCACGAACATCCGCATCTGTGGGCTGCTGAAATCCAGCCGCCGAACCCCCGCCACATAAGGGCCCAGAGTGGAAAGGGCCTCCCCGATACAGGCCGGCAGCACGCCGAATGCGACGAGATCCGCCAGGGAGTCAATCTGAATGCCGTACTTCTTCTCCATCTGGGAACGGTTCTTCTTCCTGCGGGCCACCCGGCCGTCGAAGGCATCGCAGAGACCGCTGAGCAGCAGGAAGAAGACGCCCCAGTATGGATGCCCTGCGCCGTGCAGCGAAACACCGATTCCCAAACAGGCGGAAAGAAGCGAGGCGTAGGTAAGCCAAACGGTGTAATTATAATATCCGATCATGAATTCTTTTCCTCTCTGTGCTGAATATGATATAACCCGAGTCCCGCAGCGGATGTGATCCCGCTGATCAGAACACAGACGTAGAAAGAAAGTCCTCTGCTCAGCAGTTCCAGACGAACCGCATCCCCGTTGGAAAGCAGAGAGCGGAATCCGTCCAGCATCAGATAATCGGTGACCCCCATACCGCCCGGGATCGGCACAGTATTCGATCCGATGGTCACCATACTCTGAATGACCCAGACCGGGAATGCCTCTGTGATTTTCCCTCCCATGGCAAGGAACATAAATACTGTAACACAAATCTGGGATATCCGCTGTGCCAAATTCCAGAAATATGCCTGGATCAGCGCATCCTTGTGGTCCCGCATCCCGGCCACACATTCGCCGTATTCATCCATTTTCTTCCGCAGTTTTTCGATCTTTTTCTCCGGGTGACGGATCAGACGGATTTTCTTCATGATCCGGAGAAGCAGAACCCCCAGCCGCTCTAGAATATTCTTCCGCAAAAGCAGCAGCATGAAGAGGACAGACAGCAGAAGCAGTGCCAGATACCCCAGAACAATCAGGATCCTGGCCGGTAGATGGAAACGGAAATACAGTCCCGGAGCGGTGACCATACAGATGATGCCCACCGTGATAATCCCCAGCGTATACATCACCAGATTCATCAGCAATGTAGCTGTAACCACCGCACCCGGGATACCGTTTCGCATCATGAACAGCGCACTGGCTGGCTGCCCGCCGCTGGCAGAGGGCGTAATGGCGGAGAAATACACGTCTCCCGCCGCATACAGAAATCCCTGCCGGTGCTTTCTGTGATATCCGACGCCCCGGAGAATGCTGAGAATTCCTTCCCCTTCGAAAACGATATATCCCATCATGGACAGCACTGCCGCCGCCAGCCAGCGCCGGTCTCCGTGCCGGAGCGCCATGCGCAGATCATGAAAGGACAGATTCCCCGCCTGAGACAGGACGGCCCATATGCTGAGCACCGCCAGAAGAACGGCGCCGACGGACCAGAAGATTTTCTTCTTTCCTTTCGTCATGTTCTGCTCCTTCCCCGGACAGCCCGGGCCAGCCTGCGGCTGACACTTTCATAAAAAGCGGTGAAATCTCTCCGCCGGGTCAGAAGCATCCCCAGCTCGAAAACGCCGATTCCACCCAGAATGTCCACGATAACATGCTGGCGCACCAGCAGAACCGAGGCAAACACCAGCAGGGTCATGACGGTCATGCAGAGGGAGTATAGTCTGCCGGTTTTCTTCTGGGCGAACGCCGCCCGAAGACAGAACCAGCTTTCCAGACAATGGATGGACGGGAACAGATTCACCGGCCCGTCATGCATATAGATCCAACGCAGCAGCAGTTCCGCCGGCCCGCTGCCGGAAACCGCCGGACGGATAATGGTGGAAGGCACCACCAGGAAGCACAGAATCGTCACCAGCTTCGCCGTAACTTCCGCACTCATGTACCGGTAACAGAGGGAACGGCTGTCCCGGGCGCACTGCAGAAATCCGAGAATCCACTGGGCATACGCTCCCACGTAAACGAAAACGAATGCCGGCACCAGCGGAATCCGCCGGTCCGGGGGGAGACTGAAATCATGGAAGTGGAGCATGCCGCTGATCAGCTGTACGCCAAAATAGCCGATCGTATTCACGATCAGACAGCATGCAACCGGCACCACCGCATAGGACGGAACCCATTTTTGAATAAAATCCTTGATCTTTCTATCACTCATTACCCGGAATCTTCTCCCGTACTTTCATCATGAATCACTGCCGGAGGACACAGACAGTCCCAACGTGATATTATAGCGAAAGTTTGCTGTTCCTATGTGAAGATTCTCGGGAATTTCCGTCATGTTTCTTTCCCCGGGGAGGTCAGTACTGAAGCGCCTCCTGCCGCTCCATCCAGAAATGAATCCCGCCGGTGGAGTCATACCAGCGGTCCGGGTTGAAATTCAGCGCTTCCACCCATTCCCCCCGGCGATAGCAAAAATCCGGGTCCACCAGAGACCACGCTTCCTGATAACTTTCCGTCTGATCGAAATTCTCGATCTTCAGTACCTTGGCCCGCCGGCACCGGCAGGTGTGATTCGTCGCCGATGTCCGGGGAGAATCCGCCGGCACCAGCAGCATGACAATCCGGTCATCCAGACATTTCTTCCACCCGATGAACGCCCCCGTTTCCGGGCAGCGCATCCGGTAACCTCTTGTCCTTTCGTCGACCCGAAGGTCCGTCATCACAGCATCCTCCAGCACTGCTCCCCGGACATCCGCCCCCCGAAGGTCCGCCCCGGTCAGATTCACCCGGCGCATGGAGGCCTTCCGGAGATCACAGCTCCGGAGATCGCAGCCCGCCATGGAACAGCCGTCCAGCAGCGCATTATTGAAGGATATCCCCGAGAGGTCATTCCCGTCGAACCTTACGTCCCGGAAGGAGACCAGGGTGAAGTCCAGGGCCCGGAGGTTCAGTCCCCGCAGATCCATGTGCTCCATCCAGCAGTTTTCCAAGGACAAAGCCGAACCGGAAGGTACGCCCGCCATCTCCCGGATTTTCTCCATGGTGACCTCTTTCATATCAATTCTCCTTCCGGAAATTGTCTTCGCCACGGAACCAGTAATCATATAGATGTTGGAACCCGAATTCCTCGTACATGGCCCGGGCGCCGGTATTGCCCCTTACGCACTGCAGATAGGCCCTTCTGCAGCCTTTTTTCTGTGCTTCTGAAAGCAGTGTGTTCACCACCCCGCTGGCGATATGCTTCCGCCGCATGGCCGGATCCACGTAGATCGCATAGATACCGCAGCAGCCCCGGTCCAGGATGGCCAGACCACTGGCCACCATCCCGCCGTTCACATCCACCCGGGCGACGATGGTTTCCTTCGGAATCGCATGATACATGGACGGAACGATCCGGCGCAGTGTCGGACTGGTGGTGCCGTTCAGCCGGAACAGCCCCGTCATCCATTCATCCGTGATGCGGTCCCGAAGCTGCACCACAACGTTTCCGGGATATCCCACGATGGAAGGAAGCCCCGAATTCCTGCCGTAGAACTCATATTCCACATCTGCCGCTTCCCGGGGGCGGAAGTCCCGGCAATCCAGCACCATGGTCTCTGTCTGATGCTGCACCGTGTATCCCCTGTTCTCCAGCAGCTGGTCGAAGGATGTGTCCGTCAGCGGGCTGAGTTTGAAGATGCAGGGTGTATGCATGGCATGGTACACGGATTCACAGTACCGGATCTTCTCATCCACCGGAATTTTCGATTCCCCCACCTGCTGCACACTGTTCGTGCGGTGGGTGTAGTTGTGGGAAAAACGAAGGAGCCACCCGTCGTACAGTTCGATCTTGTGGGAGGGCCAGGCGTTCAGCGACAGTTCCTCAATCCACCCGATATATTTCCGTTTCCGCTCATCCGTCTCCACTGTCCGGTACTTCGCATATCTGTCTGTCATTCGTATTCCGCCTCACTTTACCTGATTAATGTATGACATCATTCTAATACGAATGACCGATGGATTCAAGTTTCTCCCGGACGGAGAAGGCATGCCCCCTTCGAATCCCCTTCCGGTCACCGGATTTCCCGGCTCAGAAAGATCCGGTACAGCAGGCCGGCGATGATAATGGTCAGAACATCTGTCACCGCCTGGGCGGCCAGAACACCCCGGTACCCCAGAAGACGGGCCATGACCAGCATCACCAGTGCATACACTGTGCCCTGACGGCAGATGGAGAGGAGAAAGGCCGCCAGACCTTTTCCGGTGGACTGGAACAGGCAGATGATCACGGTGGTCAGTCCCATCAGGGTTATGCAGATGACCTGCAGCCTGAGCATCGGCACACCGATCCGGATCAGATCCGTGCCGGACACAAACAGCCGGATCAGGGGGCCGGCGCCGGCAAACAGCACCAGGCTGATGACAATGCCTGTGGCCGCCGTCACAGACAGGGCGAACCGGATCACCTGACGGAGCCGCACCCGGTTCCCCGCCCCGTAATTATACCCCATGATCGGCTGGCCGCCGAAGGCCAGACCCACCAGCACCAGCGCCGCAATGTTCACGGTTTTCAAGACAATTCCCATTATGGCAATCGGGTCATTTCCGTAGGGCAGCAGATTCCGGTTCGTGATGGTGATCCCCACGCTCTGCATGAAATTCGTCACCGCTGCCGGCAGGCCGATCATCATCAGCGAACCGAACGTTTTTCCGCTGATTTTCGCATCCCGGGGGTCCAGAGACAAACCCGGAGAAAACTTCACCGTATAACGGATGTAGTATGCCGCGGTACAGATATACCCCAGCACGGTAGCCATGGCGGCACCGGCGGCGCCCTGCCCCAGTGCGAAAATGAAAACCGGATCCAGCACAATGTTCACCGCCACACCCAGCACAGATCCGATCATGGACCGGGTGGCCGCCCCCTCCGACCGCATCATATTCGTGGGCACCAGAGTGAAGATGATCACCGGAGCGCCCAGAGAGAGCCAGGTGAAATACGCCGCCGCATGGGGATAGGCAGCTCCCTCGGCGCCCAGAAACTGCAGCAGGGGCCGGCGGGCCAGAAGCAGCGCCGCCGCTGAAATAACGCCCAGAATCAGTGCGCCGGAATAACAGAAAGCGCTGACCCGACGTCCCTCTTCCTCCCGGTGCTCTCCCAGAAGGCGGGAAAAGACCGAGCTTCCGCCCAGTCCCCACAGGTCCCCCAGCGCCAGCATCAGGGTGAACAGCGGCGTGCACACCGAAACCCCGGCAATCAGTGCCGTCTTCCCGGTGAGTGCAATAAACCAGGTGTCCACCATGTTATAGATCATGGTCACCACCATACTCAGCACCACCGGCATGGCCAGCTTGAGATACGCTTTTGGCACCGGCGCTTTTTCGAACAATTTATTTCCCATTTTTCTTTCCTTCCTGTTTCTTTCCGAAAAAAAGAGGAAACCCCTAACCCTCTCGGATTATGGATCTCCTTACCGCAGCTCTGCCGGATCCCCGGATATTTCCGGGGCGCAGGAATGCATTCTCCGGCTCGCCCTACTGTCTCTTCAATTTGCCGATTGTCATACCATGGTTCCGGCGGGAAACGCAGCGATTAAATGGACATCACTTTCATGTCATGCTGGCGGCCGTACGCCTCCTTGATCTCCCGGATCAGCTGCCCGTGATACCAGCAGGATGCATAACACACCGAAGTGCATACGTTATAATCTGCCCAGATGACCCTTCCATCGGTCTCCGCCGTGAATACGGTCGGCGCAGGCTCGGAATTCCCCCACTGGTTATATTCCATTCCGAAGACATCGAAACGGGAGGCATGTTTCTTCTCTCCCCGGAAATCATAGCTGCCTTCCCCCCGGACCAGAATGCCGATCCTGCCATCTGTTTTCCGGCTCTCTCCCGCCGGAATCGTTTCATAAGTGAAATCGAAACAGTTTCCCAGGTTATCATATTTCCCGTTCTCGAAGAACGAGAAGTCCTCATGCTGCTCCAGTTCTTCCTCCAGTTTTTCGAAAAATGTCATTTACTACCTCCTCGATTGATCGGTTGAAGATATTGTACCCGAAACACCGGGAGAAAAACGGGACATTTGCAACAGAAAATGCGTCCGGCGAAGCGAAAATACCCTCCGTTCCGCCGGACGCACCGTCCGCTGCCTTACAGCGTGTGATTCTTCAGTTCCTGCGCCATTCTTACCGCAAAAGCCTTGTGCCCCTGCTCCGAGAAATGCACCCCGTCCCCGGTCAGCTCCACCTGCCAGGAAGATGCGTCGATGAAATGGGCAGCGAACCTGTGGGCACTCTCCCGGTAAACCGCCGGAAGTTCCCCGGAAGTCCGGTCAAAACGCATCACACCGGTATGCATCTTGGGCGGCACACAGAGCATGATCTGGAAATCCAGACCGGCCCGCTTCTTCTGAATTGCCAGGTACTGCATCAGACTTTCGATCTTCCCGGAAATTCCCGTCAGGATGTCTTCCGGTTCCTCCGCCCGGGAAGAAAGAATGTCATTGGAACCCAGCATGATCACCAGCACATCCGGTTCATGACGAAGAACCGAATCCCACAGCATTCCCTGCATATAGGGAGAATCCGGGATCATTCTGCCGTTCAGACCGTCTGCCTCCAGAGTCCATTCCGGCCCCAGCGACCGCATGAGAATATTCGTCCAGCGCTGGGCTTCCGGATACCGGCCCCCGATGGGGCCCGCCGGATCGAATCCGTAGGTATTCGAATCCCCAAAAAACAATATCTTCTTCATTCTCAGTCCGTTCCTCACTATGGACGAAGCGCAGGTGAAAGAAAGCCTGTTCTTTCCCCACGCTCCGCTGCCCTGTCTATTTGAAGAATTCCACCGCAGACTCGAACATCTTCATGTCCGTATTCCCCGGCACGTTCTTATATAAACCGTAACCTCTTCTCTCGCAATGGGCCATCTTGCCCAGCACTCTGCCGTCCGGCGATGTGATGCCTTCAATGGCATACAGGGAACCGTTCGGATTGTACTGAATATCATTGGACACATTGCCCTCCAAGTCCACATACTGGGTCAGAATCTGACCATTCTCCGCCAGATTCCGGATCAGGGATTCCGGTGCCACGAATCTTCCTTCGCCGTGGGAGATCGGTGTCAGGTAGATGTCTCCTACGTTCATCTTCGACATCCACGGCGATTTCGTGGATGCGATTCTGGTCCGGGCCAGCTTCGACTGGTGGCGTCCGATCTCATTGAACGTCAGGGTCGCCGACTCCGGCGTCATGTCCACGATCTTGCCGTACGGCACCAGGCCCAGCTTGATCAGCGCCTGGAATCCGTTGCAGATCCCCGCCATCAGGCCGCCCCGGCGATCCAGCAGATCTTCCACCTGGGCCTTGATCTCCGCATTGCGGAAGAATGCCGTGATGAATTTTCCGGAGCCGTCCGGCTCGTCTGCCCCGGAGAAACCGCCCGGAATGAAAACAATCTGCGATTCGCCGATCTTCGCTGCGAACTGTTCCACGGACCGCACAACGGCCTCGGAATCCAGGTTGTTGATCACGAAGATCTCCGGATCAGCTCCCGCATCCGCAAATGCCTTGGCAGAATCATATTCACAGTTGTTGCCCGGGAATACCGGGATGAGCACCTTCGGCTTCGCCGTGCGGACGACCGGGCTCAGGCTGCTCTTTTTCGCATAGCTGAAAGTCTCCAGCGGATTCGGTCTGGTCTCGATGTTGCACGGATAGACCGGCTCCAGCTTCTGCTCATAGATGGCATCCAGGTCCGCCGTCGGAATCCTGACCGCTCCTTTCACAATCGCCGGATCTTTCGTAACGGCGCCCAGAATGACCGCTCCCGGAATCTCTGCATCTTCCGCCAATTCCAGAACAAAGGAACCGTACTGATACCCGAAGAGCTGCTCCTGGGTCAGTTCCGGCGCATAACAGAAGCCGAACCCGTTGCCCATGCACATCTTCATCACAGCCTCTGCGATGCCGCCGAATCCCGGGGTGTACGCTGAAACCGCCGTCCCGGATACGATCAGCTCATGCACCTGATCAAACAGTTTCTTCAGGCCTTCCCCGGACGGCAGTCCGTCCTCCGCCTTCTCCGGTGTCAGCAGAACCACCCGGGACCCGGCGTTTTTGAATTCCGGCGAAATAATGTGATCCACCTGATCCGTGGTCACAGCGAAGGAAACCAGTGTCGGCGGTACATCCAGATTTTCGAAGGTGCCGCTCATGGAATCCTTGCCGCCGATGGCCGCAATGCCCAGTTCTTTCTGAGCCCGGAAGGCGCCCAGCATGGCTGCCAGCGGAAGGCCCCACTTCTTTGGATTCGTTCCCGGCTTGCCGAAGTACTCCTGGAAAGTCAGGTAGGTGTCTTCGAAGGACGCACCGGCAGCAATCAGCTTGGAAGCGGATTCCACCACCGCCAGGTAAGCCCCTTCATACGGATTCGCACTGGATACCATCGGATTGAAACCGTATGACATCAGGGAAACAGTGTCTGTATGCCCTTTCTCCACGGAGATCAGGTGCACCATGGACTGAATCGGCGTTCTCTGGTACTTGCCGCCGAACGGCATCAGCACGGTGCCGGCGCCGATGGTGGAGTCGAACTCCTCGGACAGACCTCTCTTGGAGCAGACGTTCAGATCTCCCGCCATTTCCTTGTATGCCTGCTCGAAGTCATCAGAAACAACCTTGGCATAGGAACCGGTTTCCGGCACCACCACATTGATGTGCTTCTCCACACCGTCCGTATCCAGGAACGCCCGGGAAATATTCACAATCGTCTCCCCGTTCCAGCGCTCCGTCAGGTACGGGCTTTCCTTCACTGTGGCAACCTTCGTGGCTTCCAGGTTCTCTGCGTGGGCGAGGGCGATGTATTTTTCCTCGTCCTCTGCCGCTACCACCACAGCCATCCGTTCCTGGGACTCACTGATGGCCAGCTCCGTGCCGTCCAGACCTTCATATTTCTTCGTCACCTGGTCCAGGTCAATGTCCAGACCGTCGGCCAGCTCGCCGATGGCGACGGACACGCCGCCGGCACCGAAGTCGTTGCAGCGCTTGATCAGACGGGAGGCCTCCGGATTCCGGAACAGTCTCTGCAGTTTCCGCTCTTCCGGTGCATTTCCCTTCTGCACCTCGGCGCCGCAGGACTCCAGGGATTCCAGATTGTGCTTCTTCGATGAACCGGTTGCGCCGCCGATGCCATCCCGGCCGGTGCGGCCGCCCAGCAGAATCACCACATCTCCCGGAACCGGTCTTTCCCGGCGGACATTCGCTTCCGGCGCCGCCGCAATGACTGCGCCGATTTCCATTCTCTTCGCCGCATAACCCGGATGATAGACTTCATCCACCTGACCGGTGGCCAGCCCGATCTGGTTGCCGTAGGAACTGTAGCCGTCTGCGGCGGTGGTCACAATCTTCCGCTGCGGCAGCTTGCCTTCCATGGTCTCCGACAGCGGCTTCAGCGGATCCGCCGCACCGGTGACCCGCATGGCGGCGTACACATAGCTTCTGCCCGACAGCGGATCCCGGATCGCACCGCCGATGCAGGTGGCCGCACCTCCGAACGGCTCGATTTCCGTCGGGTGGTTATGGGTCTCGTTCTTGAACAGCAGAAGCCAGTTCTCCGGCTTTCCGTTCACATGCACGGTCATCTTCACCGTACAGGCGTTGATTTCCTCGGAAGCGTCCAGTTTCTCCAGCATGCCGTTCTTCCTGAGGTACTTCGCAGCCAGTGTTCCGATATCCATCAGATTCACCGGTTTCGTTCTGCCCAGTTCCTTCCGGGTGTTCAGGTAATCCTCATAGGTCTTCTGCATTCTGGCATCATGGAATTCGATGCTGTCCAGCGTTGTATTGTATGTAGTGTGACGGCAGTGATCAGACCAGTAGGTGTCGATTACCTTGATCTCAGTGATGGTCGGATCCCGCTGTTCTTTCGTGAAGTATTCCTGCACAAAAGCCAGATCCGCCAGGTCCATGGCCAGACCGTTCGCCTGCAGGAACTCCTCCAGACCGGCCTCATTCAGTTCCCGGAATCCGTCCAGGGTTTCCACCTTCGTCGGGATTTCGTAATTGACCTTCAGTGTTTCATACGGATCCAGGGAAGCCTCTCTCGCTTCCACCGGATTGATCAGGTACCGCTTGATCTCATCCACATCGGCTTCGGACAGGCTGCCGGTGAGTATGTAGACCTTGGCGGACTTCACAGTCGGCCGCTCGCCCTTGGAAATCAGCTGAATGCACTCCTCGGCGGATGCCGCCCGGGCGTCGAACTGACCCGGCAGGTACTCAACAGCGAAAACCGTATCCTCCGGTCCCGCATTCAGCGTGGAAGTCGCCACATCCACCTGCGGCTCCGAGAACACCGTATTGATGACTTCATGAAACAGCTCTTCCGGCAAATTCTCCGCATCATAGCGGTTGATGACCCGGACCTTCTCCAGATTCCGGATCTGCAGAAGGTTCCTCGCCTCGTTCAGCACGGAAGCTGCCTCATTGGCAAAGTCAGGCTTCTTCTCAACGTAAACTCTGTATACCATCTCTTAATTATCTCCTTCCAGTGCCTTCAATGCTTTCTGTCCGATGTCCTTCCGGTAGAATCCGTCCGGGAAACTGATCTTCTCCACCGACCGGTATGCCTTCTCGATGGCCTCTTTCAGATCGGCGCCCCGTTCCGTGACCCCCAGGACCCGGCCTCCCGCCGAGGTCAGGGATCCGTCTTCCGCCCGGTCCGCTCCGGCCACATAGACATGCCCCACATCGGACGGAATCCTGATCGGGTATCCTTTGCCGTATTTCCCCGGGTAACCCTTCGTAGCCATAATGACGCAGCACGCAGCTTCATCTTCCGCAAACCGCACATCCGCCTCCGCCAGCGTTCCGTCGGAAACATGCATCATGATGTCCAGCAGGTCGCTCTCCAGAAGCGGGAGAACCACCTGGGCCTCCGGATCGCCGAAGCGGCAGTTGTATTCAATGACCTTCGGTCCGTCCTGGGTGAGCATCAGTCCGAAGTAAAGACAGCCCCGGAATGTTCTGCCCTCGGCATTCATGGCTTCCAGAGTCGGCATGAAAATCTTCTCCATACATTCTGCGGCGATGTCCTCCGTGTAATACGGATTCGGAGCAATCGTACCCATGCCGCCGGTATTCAGCCCCAGGTCTCCGTCCAGCGCCCGCTTGTGATCCATGGAGGAAATCATCGGGATGATGGTTTTCCCGTCGGTGAAGGACAAAACGCTGACTTCAGGACCGGTCAGATACTCTTCCACCACCACAGTCAGACCGCTGGCACCAAAGGCCTGGTCCTCCATCATGGATTTCACTGCCTGAACCGCATCCTCCCGGGTTTCGCAGATCAGAACGCCCTTTCCCTTCGCCAGTCCGTCTGCCTTCACCACGACAGGAACGGCACACTGCTCCACATAGGCCAGCGCCGCCTCTTCATCAGTGAAGGTCTCGTACCGGGCTGTCGGGATATGGTATTTCTTCATCAGATCCTTGGAAAATGCCTTGCTGCCCTCGATGATTGCCGCTTTCTTCTCCGGTCCGAAGCACGGGATGCCCTCTGCCTGCAGCAGGTCCACCATTCCCATGACCAGGGGATCGTCCGGCGCAACTACGGCGAAGTCAATCTCATGTGTTTTCGCGAAGTTCACCACACCATCCAGGTCCTCTGCGCCCACAGGAACGCATTCCGCATCCCCGGCCATGCCGCCGTTTCCCGGCAGTGCATAGATACAATCAACCTTCGGATTTTCCTTTATTTTCTTAATGATGGCGTGCTCCCGGCCGCCACCGCCCACAACCATTACTTTCATTGGATCGAAATCTCCCTTTCTACCGGATTCCCGCAGAACCCTCTTTCGGATTAATGATGGAACAGCCTCATGCCGGTGAACGCCAGCACCATGCCGTACTTGTCACATGTTTTGATGACATGATCGTCCCGGATGGAACCGCCCGGCTCCGCCACATAGGTGACGCCGCTCTTTCTGGCTCTTTCGATGTTGTCCCCGAACGGGAAGAATGCGTCACTTCCGCAGGTCACACCGCTGATGGTGTCCAGATAGGCTCTCTTCTCCTCCTTCGTGAACGGCTGCGGTTTCTCGGTGAATACCTGTTCCCATGCGCCGTCCCGCAGGAGATCTTCCCACTCTTCTCCCAGGTACAGGTCAATGGCATTGTCCCTGTCAGCCCGGCGGATATCCTCCCGGAACGGAAGGTCCAGAACCCGGTCCGACTGGCGGAGGAACCAGTGGTCCGCTTTGTCCCCGGCCAGCCGGGTGCAGTGGATCCGGGACTGCTGTCCTGCGCCCACACCGATTGCCTGACCGTCGTAGACGAAGTCCACCGAATTCGACTGGGTATACTTCAGTGTGATCAGAGCCACAATCATATCCCGCTTCGCAGAATCCGGCAGTTCCTTGTTCGCCGACACGATATTGGTGAAATCCTCCGGACGAACCGTGTAATCGTTTCTCTTCTGTTCAAAAGTCACGCCGAAGACCTGCTTCTTCTCCTGCTCCGCCGGAACGTAATCTGGATCGATCTGTATGATGTTGTAATTCCCCTTCTTCTTCTGCTTCAGCAGTTCCAGGGCTTCCTCCGTGAATCCCGGGGCAATGACACCGTCAGAGACTTCTCTCTTCAGGATCTTCGCAGTCGTCAGGTCGCACACATCACTGAGCGCCGCCCAGTCCCCGAAGGAACACATTCTGTCCGTTCCTCTCGCTCTGGCATAAGCCGTGGCCAGCGGAGAGTCATCCAGCCCTTCGATATCGTCCACGAAGCAGGCCCGCTTCAGTTTCTCATTCATCGGGATGCCCACCGCTGCGGAAGTCGGACTGACATGTTTGAAAGACGCCGCCGCCGGAAGGCCCAGACTCTTCTTCAGCTCGCTGACCAGCTGCCAGCTGTTCAGCGCATCCAGGAAATTAATATATCCCGGTCTGCCGTTCAGGATTTCCACCGGCAGATCAGAACCGTCCTCCATATAGATGCAGGCCGGCTTCTGATTCGGGTTACAGCCGTACTTCAGTGTAAAATCTTTCATGGGGTCTCCTTTCTGTGCTTCGAATGCTGCCGGCCGGACTACCGGTTCTTGTTGATCAGACGGCTCTCGGAAGCACCGAAAGCCAGATCAATGTACCGGACATAGAGAGAAATCTTGTTGGAAACGTTCAGATTCTCCCAAAGCTGATCCGCCAGCTCATCCGGCGTATCCGGAATATCCACCCGGTGCGGTTCGCCGGTGAATGTAGGGATCGGGCTGCCGTCTGTGATATACGTGTGGATGAAATGTCCCAGTCCCGGAATTCCGGTATAGTTGAAATAATATCTGCCGCACTGAGTTCCCTCCGGATCCTCACTTTTCAGAATGCTCAGCTTGTAGCCGAAGGTTTCCGCCGGATCCAGGTTCATGACACCGCTGATCCGCGGGGTCCAGTTCGGGCCGTCCGGCTCGAAGCACCGGGTGTTCAGGGCGTCCTCGAAAGCATGGCCGCCGAAGACCCGGTCCTGTTTCGCAAAGGTTTCAATGGTGTCGGTCTGATCGCCGTTGGTGACAATCAGGGTCTTCCCCACAACCTTCAGCGGATAATAGATAATCAGAGACGGATCTTCCACCTTCGACGGGTCGAACGGCTTGATGATCACGTTTTCACCCTCTTCTTCAAACACCCGGTTCCGGCTGTTGTCGGATCTGCCCATGATGAAATAGGCGGTGACCGCCTTCTTTGCATCCTTTGTCAATCCGCAGATCAGACCGCGGCCCACGTACGGATTGCCATTCACCCAGCCGGCGGCCGTCCGGGTCAGATACGGGTCCTTGTATGCATCGATACTCATGATATGCCTCCCTGTTCAGTATGTTCAGCTCCGGAAACCGCTTCAGATGCGGCCCTCCAGAATTTTCTCGGAAATCATCTCGGTTGCCTTCGGCAGGATAATCCACTCTGCCTGCTCCATGACGCGGCGCTGCAGCACTTCCGGTGTGTCACCCTCCCGGACTTCCACCGCTTTCTGCAGAATGATCTTTCCGCCGTCCGGCACTTCGTTGACGAAATGAACCGTGGCACCGGTGACCTTCACACCGTAATCCAGCGCCATTTCATGGACATGAAGTCCATAGGCTCCCTTCCCGCAGAAAGACGGGATCAGCGCCGGATGGATGTTGATGATACGGTTTTCGAAACGGCGAATGAAGGCCGGACTGAGGATCTTCAGGAATCCCGCCAGAACCACGAGATCAATCTCCGCTTCCTCCAGCCCCCGGATCATCTCTTCCTCCTGTTTCGCCACCAGCACAGGAATGCCGTTTCGTTTCGCCCGCTCCAGCGCATAAGCATCCTCCCGGTTGGAGATCACCAGCTCGATCTTTCCGGAGTGAATGATCCCGCTCTTCTGAGCATCGATCAGCGCCTGCAGATTCGTGCCGCCGCCGGAAACCATGACGGCGATTCTGGTCTTTTTCTCTAACATATTGTCACGCCGCCTTCTTCTGCCGCAACGGTTTCGCCCAGAATATAGGCGTCCTCACCGGCCTCGTGCAGCACACGGATCGCTTCGTCGGCGTCTTCCGGCGCCACCACAGCGGTCATGCCGACACCCATGTTATATGTGTTGAACATATCTCTCTCCGGAATGCCGCCTTCCTTCATGAGGATGTCAAAAATCGGAAGAACCCGTACGTCGCTTCTGCGGATCTTCACGCCGATGCCCTTCGGAAGGCTTCTTGGAATATTTTCGTAGAATCCGCCGCCGGTGACATGGGACACACTCTTCACGGTCACGTGCTGGAAGAGGCTCAGCATCGGCTTGACATAAATCTTCGTCGGTGTCAGAAGTGTCTCGCCCAGACTCTTCTCTCCCAGTTCATCATAGTGTCTCCCCAGGTCCGTATTCTCCACATCGAATACTTTCCGGACCAGTGAGAAGCCGTTGGAATGGATGCCGGAGGAAGGCAGTCCGATGAGAACGTCTCCCGGACGGATGGATTCCTTGTCCAGCACCTTGGATTTGTCGCAGACGCCCACCGCGAAACCCGCCAGGTCGTATTCATCTTCTGGATAGAAGCCCGGCATCTCCGCGGTTTCACCGCCGATCAGTGCGGAGCAGGACTGAACGCAGCCTTCCGCCACACCGCTGACGATCTGAGCAATTTTCTCCGGATAGTTCTTCCCGCAGGCGATGTAGTCCAGGAAAAACAGCGGTTTGGCCCCGACACAGATGATATCGTTGACGCACATTGCGACGCAGTCGATTCCCACAGTATCATGCTTGTCCAGCAGGAATGCCAGCTTCAGTTTCGTGCCGACACCGTCTGTTCCGCTGACCAGCACCGGCTCACTGATTCCTTCCAGATCCAGATGGAACAGTCCGCCGAATCCGCCCACATCTGAAGTGTCTCCGAACACCATCGTCTTCGCAATGTGCTGTTTCATCAATTCCACCGACTTATATCCGGCTGTGATGTCGACACCTGCGGCCTTGTAACTCTCGCTGAAACTTTTCGACATAGTGATTCCTCCTACACTCTCAGGTACATTTCGTAACTTTCCTTGGCTTTTTCTTCCTGTTTCTTCGAGATCTTTTCCTCGAAGCGGTCTTTCTGTCCCGTCGGGATCTGGGTCGGATATCCCTTTCCGAAGCAGGCAGCACAGAACCCTTCTCCCGCCTTGTTGCCGATGATCATGTGCAGGGTATTCACATCCAGATATCCCACACTGTCTGCGCCCACCTTCTTCGCAATCTTCTCCATATCGTAGTCACACTGGCAGGCGATCAGATTCTCCTTGGAGTCCACATCGACGCCGTAGTAGCAGGCATCTGTAAACGGAGGCGCGGAAGACATGACATGGACTTCCTTCGCTCCGGCAGCGCGCACCAGACTGATGATCCGGGTGATGGTGGTTCCCCGGACGATGGAGTCGTCCACCAGAACCACCCGCTTGCCCTTCACGGCACTGCGGATGACATTCAGCTTGATCCTTACCTTGTCTTCCCGGTTCTTCTGGCCCGGGGCGATGAAGGTCCTGCCGATATACTTATTCTTGATGAATCCCATGCCGTACGGAATGCCGGACTGCTCCGCATATCCGATGGCCGCATCCAGACCGGAATCCGGAACGCCGATGACGATGTCCGCATCCACAGGGTACTGCATGGCCAGCAGCGCACCGGCTTTCGCCCGGGCACCGTGAACACTCCGTCCTTCAATGATCGAATCCGGACGGGCGAAATACAGGTATTCGAAGATACACATCTTGTGCGGCTTCTCGTCGCAGTGGGCCCGGTCCGAAGTAACCCCATCTTTGGAGAAGGTCACAATCTCCCCCGGATCGATGTCCCGGACGAATTCTGCCCCAACGGCATCCAGCGCGCAGGTTTCCGACGCCACAATGTAGCTCCCGTCGCTTCGTTTACCATAACACAGGGGGCGGAAACCGTGCGGATCCCGGCAGGCAACCAGTTTCTGGGGAGACATGATCACCAGTGAATACGCACCGTCGATCTTCTCCATGGCCTTCCCCACCGCTTCTTCGATGGAACCGCTGTTGATCCGTTCCTTCGTGATGACATAGGCGATTACTTCCGTGTCACTGGTGGAATGGAAGATGGAACCTGCCAGCTCCAGTTCCTGCCTGAGTTCAAAGGCATTAACGATATTCCCGTTATGAGCGATGGCCATCCGTCCCTTGTGGTGATTCACCACAATCGGCTGCGCATTATTTCTATCATTGTTTCCGGTGGTGCTGTACCGGTCATGGCCGATTGCAATCTGTCCCAGACCCAGCTCCTTCAGCACCGGTTTCGTGAACACGTCGTTCACCAGTCCGTTATCCTTATAATAATTGAAGACGCCGTCGTCATTCACAACGATCCCGCAGCTTTCCTGCCCCCGGTGCTGCAGTGCGAACAGGCCGTAGTACACGGTGCTCGCCACATCCTGGGTTGTTTCGCCGTAAATTCCGAAAACGCCGCATTCTTCTCTCAATCCACTCATTGGCTCTATTCTCTCCCGGTTTTGTGATTATACTTCTCTTCGACGGCGGCGTTCTTCTTCAGGACGTTCGCCTTTCCCTCTTCCCTCTGGGATTCCAGCCGCTCCGCCAGTTCTCCGTCGCTCACGGCAATAATCTGGGCGGCCAGGAATGCAGCATTCTTCGCACCGTCAATGGCAACAGTGGCCACCGGAATGCCGCTCGGCATCTGAACTGTCGAAAGAAGCGCATCCATGCCGTCCAGTTTCGAACCCGACACCGGAATGCCGATCACCGGCAGTGTGGTGTTCGCAGCCAGCGAACCCGCCAGGGCGGCGGACATCCCTGCCGCTGCGATAATGGCACCGAAACCTTCTGCTCTGGCATTCTTCGCAAAACCGGATGCTTCCACCGGCGTTCTGTGCGCCGAGAATACATGAACCTCGTACGGGACCCGGAGCTCATCCAGTGTCGTCATCGCTTTCTCCACCTTCGGCAGATCACTGTCGCTCCCCATAATGATTCCGACTTTCTTCATTTTCGTTTTCCTCCTTCAGTTCAGAAACCCATATACAATCACCACGGTCTCCGCCTGTCTCCGGACACCGGGAAATCGAACAAATATTCCTGCAGCGGCTCGATCAGCTGATCCGGTCCAGATACGTCTGCAGAATGATGACAGCCGCCTGCTTGTCGATCACCTGCTTCCGCCGCCTGCGGCTCACATCCGCATCGATCATCACCCGTTCCGCCTGCACGGTGGTCAGACGTTCATCCTGCCATTCGATGGTGATGCCCTTCATCCCCGTGCTCCGCATCTTATTTTCCAGCATGCTGCGGAATTCCCGCACCTTCTTCGTCTGCTCACTATCCCTGCCGCTCATGCTCAGCGGCAGGCCCATAACGATCGTATCACACTCATATTCCTTCACAAGATCCAGGACTTTTCCGGAATCCTTCCGGATCCCCACCCGTTCAATGGTGGTGATCCCCTGTGCCGTTATGCCAAGGGGATCACTCACTGCAACACCAATCGTTCTGTCCCCTACATCCAGCCCTATCTTTCTCATTCACAGCACCTCGTTCATTATACATCAGAACACTTCCCTCTTTACAGTATGAAACCGCATAAACAGTACAAAAAACAGCAGGTCCTCTGATGCCGAGACCTGCTGTTTCTCTCATTTACTTCTTCAAATATGCCTTCAGAATCTCTTCTACGAGTTCATCTCTGTCAATTCTGCTGATGAGCAGCCTGGCATTGTTATGGCTCGTGATGTAAGAAGGATCACCGGACAGGATATACCCGACCATCTGGTCGATCCCGTTATATCCTCTCTCTTCCAAAGCCGCATAGACTGTTTCCAGAATCTGCTTCGTCGTCTTCTTCTGGGTCTTGCTTGGATCGAACATAATTGTCTTCTTCTCCATATAAGCCCTCCTTCCTTACCTGGACATTATACAATGACGGGACTGCATTCGCAAGATTATATGGGCACTTCTTCGAATTAAAGCAGAGTACCCGCCAATTCAAACATCGCCGGAATGCCGGACGGATCCTTGCCGCCTGCCTGGGCCATGTCGGCCTTTCCGCCGCCGCCGCCGCCGACCTTCTTCGCCAGCTCTTTCACCAGCTTGCCGGCGTGGTACTTCGCAGTCAGATCATCCGTAACAGATACCAGCAGGGTAACCTTTCCCTCATTCACCGCAGCCAGCACTGCCACAGCACTCTTCGTCTCCGCCTTGATCCGGTCCGAAATATCTCTCAGATCATCAATCCTGGCACCATCGAACTGTCCGGTGATCAGCTTCACACCATTTATCTCCTGGGCACCGCTGATCAGGCCGCCCAGATCCGACGTCATCTCCGCCTTACGGAGCTGTTCCAGTTCCTTCTTCACGGACTTCAACTCTTCCATGGCAGACCGGGCCTTCGCAACAAGCTGATCCGGCGCAGCCTTCAGCGCCTTCGCCGCTTCCTCGATCGTATCCTCTGCTGTATGCAGATGCTCCAGAACGCCGCTGCCGGTGACAGCCTCGATTCTCCGGACACCGGAGGAAATACCACTTTCACTGAGAATCTTCAGAGATCCGATTTCTCCGGTATTCGCCACATGGGTACCGCCGCAGAATTCAATGCTCCAATCGCCCATATTCACAACCCGGACCCGGTCCCCGTACTTTTCGCCGAACAGAGCCGTTGCACCCAGCTTCTTCGCCTCTTCCAGCGGCATCTCCTGCATGGTTACCGGCAGGAACGCATTGATTTTCTCATTCACCCTTCTCTCCGTCTCCCGGATCTGTTCCGGCGTCATCGCTTCGAAATGGGTGAAGTCGAACCGCAGAAGATTCTCATCATTCCTGGAGCCTGCCTGATTGACATGGTCTCCCAGCACTTCTTTCAGTGCCTGCTGCAGCAGATGGGTCGCCGAGTGATTCCGGGCCCGCTTGTTCCGCAAGATCCGATCCACATCTGCGGAAACCGTATCCCCCTTTCCCAGGGTTCCTTCTTCCACATGCACGTAGTGAGTGAACAGACCGTCAATCTTCTTCACACGATTAACTGTAACCCGGGCGGAATTTGTTGACATAATCCCTGTATCGGAAACCTGTCCGCCGCTTTCCGCATAGAACGGAGTGTGATCCAGATAGATCACCGCATCCTGTCCCGCAGAAACCGTCTCCTGTGGTGTGCCGTCCTGATAGATTGCCAGCACCTCAGATGTATCGCGGAGTGTGTCGTATCCGGTGAAGACCGTGTCCGCCAGATCCTTCGGTGCACTGGATTCCTTCCAGGCCTCTGCCGTCGTATCCTTCCGTCCTTCCTTCGCCAGACGCTTCTGCTCCTCCATATTCTCGTGGAATCCGTCCATGTCCACCGACATGCCGTGATCGTCCAGAATTTCCTGGGTCAGTTCCACCGGGAATCCGAACGTATCATAGAGCTTGAACGCATCCGCTCCTGACAGAACCTTCTCCCCGTTCTTTTCCATATCAGAAACATAAGAGTTAATAATTTCCGTTCCCTGCTCCAGGGTTTCTTCGAAACGGGCTTCTTCCACGGAAATAATCTTCTTGATATAATCTTCCCGCTCCCGGATTTCAGGATAGGCCTCACCGGAAACGTCCACAACATAGTCCACCAGTCCGGCCAGGAAACTGCCCTGAATACCCAGCAGTTTGCCGTGACGGTACGCACGGCGGATCATTCTCCGGAGCACATATCCCCGCCCTTCATTGGACGGCAGTACACCGTCTGCAATCAGGAACACCATGGAACGCATGTGGTCTGTAATGATACGGATGGACTTATCCGCTCCCGCATCGCCGCTCTCGTACTCCTTGTCTGTCAGAGCCACTACCCCGTTCAGGATGTGGCGGATGGTGTCAATATCGAAAATGGACTGCACATCCTGCATGATACATGCGATTCTCTCCAGACCCATACCGGTATCAATGTTCGGATGCTCCAGATTGCTGTAGCTTCCGTCCTCCTCCCGGGAGAACTGAGTAAATACGTGATTCCAGAACTCGATATAACGGTCGCAGTCACATCCCGGTTTGCAGTCCGGCTTGCCGCAGCCGTATTCCGGTCCTCTGTCGAAGTAAATCTCGGAGCACGGACCGCATGGACCCAGTCCGATTTCCCAGAAGTTGTCTTCCTTTCCCAAATGGACGATCCGTTCCTCCGGCATCCCCAGACTCTTCCAGATATCCACCGCTTCCTGGTCATCCAGATAAACCGTGGCCCAGACCTTCTCTTCCGGAATCCCCAGCACTTTCGTGATGAATTCCCAGCCCCATGTCAGAGATTCCCTCTTGAAGTAATCCCCGAAGGAGAAGTTACCCATCATCTCGAAGAACGTGCCGTGACGGGACGTGACACCGACGTTTTCGATATCATCCGTACGGATGCACTTCTGACAGGTGGTCATCCGCTTCTTCGGCGGCGTTTCCACACCGCTGAAGTAATTCTTCAGCGGCGCCATGCCGGAATTGATAATCAGCAGTGATTTATCATTCTTCGGGATCAGAGAAGCGCTCTTGCCCGGATAATGACCCTTGCTGACATAGAAGTCTCTGAATCTCTTTCTGATCTCATTCAGTCCTAATTTCTCCATTACATCTAACTCCTGTTATTCTATCGCCTATGCTTTCCGGATGAAGAACGGGCACCGGAGACGCCGGCTCCTCATCGGGTTAATAACCAGTTCATTATACTATACCTGACTGAACCTTTCAATTATGCGGACCATATCTCTTTCCACACTCTTGAAATCATCCGTTTCGAACGAATAAACCTTCAGCTTTGCCTCTGTACCGCTGGGCCGGATGATCAGTCTGCTGCCGTCATGAAAATCGAATTCCAGCGCATCCGCCTTCGGCAGCCCGGTATCCCGCAGGTAATCCACTTTCCGTATAATCTCCTTGTCCCCCAGGCGGGTCCTGACCTCCCGGCGCAGATAGGTCATAATCTGATCCATGGTACGCCTTCCGCCCGCACCGCTGAAGAAGTAATTCCGCTGCTTGTCCACACAACGCCCGAACTCCTCATAGATCTCGTTCAGACGGTCGATCAAATCCTTTCCCTGGGCCTTGTGGAACGCCGCAATCTCAACAATCAGCATGGCTGCCGTAATGCCGTCCTTCTCATGACTAAACGGGTTCACCAGGAAACTGTTGCTTTCTTCGAACCCCAGATAGAACCGGTTTCCCTGCCCTGCCTGGTCCAGCCGGGCCAGAATATTGCCGATGTACCGGAATCCCGGAACATTATTCACCACCTTGAAGCCATATTTCCGGGCCATCTGATTCACCAGCGGCGATGTCACGATACTCTTCGCCACAATCTGATCCGGCTCCGGCGGCTCCATATGACAGAGATAATCCAGCATCAGCAGCCCCAGCTGATTCCCCGTCACAATCGTTCTGACCCCGTCATGATACAGGGCAGCCCCGCAGCGGTCTGCGTCCGGGTCCGTGGCCACGATCAGTTCCCCGCCTTCCCGGTCAATCACCTTGAACGCCTCGTCGTACGTCAGAATCTTTTCCGGATTCGGAGTGCTGCAGGTGTGGAAAGCCGGGTCAGGATATTCCTGACTGCGCACCACCGTATAATTCGAATACCCCACATTCTTGAACAGACTCCGCACATATTTCAGCCCGGTGCCGTGAAGCGGCGTATAAACTGTCTTCAGCTGGTTGACAGCCTCCGGACTGATATGGGGCGGCCGTTTCAGCGCCGCCCGGATGAAGTCCTCACTCACACGTGTGCTCACCGTCATGACACCGTTGTCCAATTTCCTGTGAATGCCTTCAAAGAAATCAACCTTTCCGATTTCCTCCAGAATCATTTCCGGCTCCTGGCCGATCACCTGATACCCGTCGGAATTATATACCTTGTACCCGTTATAGTGCTTCGGATTGTGGCTGGCAGTGATCATCACGCCCATAGAGCACTTCAACTGACGAATGGCGAATGCCAGCACAGACACCGGCGTCACTTCCCCGAACAGATGTGTCTTCACCTTGTTCCCCCGGAACACCGCCGCCGCTTCCCGGGCGAACAGTTCCGAGTCCTTCCGTGTATCGTAAGCGATGACAACGGAAGGCCTGTCATAATGCTTCTTCAGATAGTTTGCAATGCCCTGGGAAGCTCTCCGGACCACGTACACATTCATCCGGTTTGTCCCCGGACCCAGAATGCCCCGGAGTCCCGACGTGCCGAAACTCAGGTCCTGATAAAAAGCATCGAAGATCTCATCGTCATTTCCCATCAACTTCAGCAGTTCGGCATGCATACTGCTGTCGTCTTCCGTATGTTCAAGCCAGCGTCGGTATTCCTGCTCGGCGTGCTCCCGCATTTCCCGCATATCTCTTGATTCCAGCTTCATTTCCTTACCCCATCATTATCCCTTCACCGGGCCTGACGGCAAAAAGCGGCCGGCCCATCGTTCGTTTCATGCAACACACTAAATTATATCACAATTCGAAAATGGATTGTATGGTCTGTGTGACGGCGGCAGAGAAATCCGTCCGGGGACGAATCCGGCATAAAACGGGCATGAAAAAAGACGCTTCCGAACGGAAGCGTCTTGATTCGTCTCGCAAATTGGAGAAAAACTACTGTTCCTTCTCCATTGCATCCAGCTTGCCGCTGAACAGCCACAGGATGACACCGAAACCGATAACGATCAGACCGGTGATACCATAGCCGGAAACGAACGGCTTAGTCTTCAGGAATGCATATACGGACGGGTAAACACGCTGTGCGATGAATACCGCGATTGGCCAGAAGCCCAGCAGCAGACCCAGAACCTTAGCAGGAGCCAGCTTGTTGATGAATGAGTTGCCCAGTGGCGAGAATACCATTTCGCCGACAGACATCAACAGGCAGACCAGAGCCAGCCACAGTACGGAGCACTTTCCAGTGCTGGAACCTTCAGCCAGCTTGTATGCCAGAGCCATTACAACGTAGGAAACACCTACCAGTGCGCAGCCCAGCGCAGTCTTCTTGAACATGGACATGTCGCCCTGCGGTCTCGCAGCCAGTTTTCTCCAAACCAGAGCCAGAACCGGCCCCAGAACGATGCAGACCAGAGCGTTGATGGAGTCGAACCAGGATGTCGGAACCTGGAAGCTTCCGATGTACCAGTTCGCCTTGTTCTGGAAGTCAGCACCATCGCCGTAACCGAATACGTAGTATGCCGGCATGTAAGCCATGTACCATACCATCCAGAATACAGCGGAGAACAGGGTTACCATGATGATTGCGAAGACACGCTTCTTGTCGCCGGAAGTAAGCGGCGCATTGGAAGTGTCCTTCTTCTCCTTGGCAACGAACTCACGCATATCCTTCTTGAACGGTGTCTTACCGGCTTCGCCCAGCGTCATGTTGCCGACCAGGATGAACCAGATGGCGTCCACAGCCAGGAACAGAGCACAGATTCCGAATACGCCGTTGAAAGACATAACACCCTTCGTCGCCAGAACAGCGATGAAAGTTGTTCCGATGAAGGAACCAATGTTGACGAAGGAGTACTGGATGGAGAATGCCATATCCAGTTCTGTCGGATCATCGAACAGCAGGCCGACGATACCGGACATGTTACCCTTGAAGAGACCGGTGCCCACAGCGTTCAGAATGATCAGGGCCCAGACCATGCCCAGGCTGTGTGCCTGCCATACACAAGCATACGCACCCGCCATGAGGATCAGACCCAGTGCAACGCAGATTCTCGGGTTAACCCAGTGGTCTGCGATGTATCCGCCGATCAGCGGTGTGATGTAAGTCCATGCTACGAAGCTGGCGGACATCGCCGCTGCCTTCGTATCAGTCAGACCAAGGCCGCCGCCGGATACTTTCGTCGCGATCCAGATAGCCAGCAGGTACTTCGTGGTGTAGAATGCCATACGCTCGAACGTAAATCCCAGCGCACAGACATAAAAGCCAAATGGTCTACCCTTCTTTACAGTTTCCATTTTTCTTTTACCTCCTAAAAGTAGATATAATTAGATGATTGCGAAAACGAACCAGAGAATCCTGATTCATGCCTGCTCCGATGCTGCAATGGGCAATTTACAGTGCCGGAACTGAACAGAGCCAAACTGAAATCAGTTATGGACGGTGTTCAAACTTCAGTTTTCATTCAACCAAAGAACAGTTTATCACAAAGATTTCACAAAGTAAACACAATTCCCCCCTACCGAAAAAGAATGTTGCAGTTTCTCCCCGATCATTGTAAAATCAACAACGTTACAATGAAAAAAAGAAGGGATATTGTGCGTCATCCACAATTCCACGGTTGATGATTTTTATGATAGGACACGGTTTTTTTCTTTTGCCGCTCCCTACATTATATATGACAGAATATATGACAGACTGAAAGCACAGGAGAATCGAAATGTTGATGATTACAGAAGAAATGATCGCACGGATCAACGAACTGGCCCATCTTTCGAAGGAGAGGGCCCTCACCCCTGCGGAGAAGCAGGAACAGAAGGAACTGCGCCAGGCCTACCTGGCTGCATTCCGCCGGAACCTGAAGTCCCAGCTGGACAATATTGAGGTAGTGGATCCGGATGATCCGAGACTCCGCCGATGATTTATTCCGGGAAATAATCCTTTTCCATGTTTGAATGCGGACAGGCAAGGTATAATCACTATCGTAAAACGGAAATAACAGAAAGGGGATTTGATCTATGAGTCAAACCAGAAAAGTATATCTGGACTATTCCGCAACCACGCCGGTGAAGGAAGAAGTCCTGCAGCAGATGATTCCATATTTCACACAGAACTTCGGAAACCCTTCCAGTCTCTATACCATCGGTCTTGAAGCGAAAGCTGCGGTGGACAAGGCGAGAGCCCAGGTCGCACACCTCATCGGAGCAGATCCGTCCGAGCTGTATTTTGACGGCGGTGGAAGTGAATCCGATAACTGGACCATCTTCGGGGTAGCAGATGCCATGAAGAAGAAGGGAAAGCACATCATCACAACGAAGATCGAGCACCATGCAATTCTGCACTCCACCGAATTCCTGGAGAAGCACGGCTATGAAGTCACCTACCTGGACGTGAACAAGGAAGGATTCGTCGATCCGGCAGCACTGGAAGACGCCATCCGGGAGGACACGATTCTGGTCAGTGTCATGTTCGTGAACAACGAAATCGGAACAGTGGAACCGATCAAGGAACTTTGTGAGATCGCCCACAAGCACGGTGTTCTCTTCCACACAGATGCAGTGCAGGCGATTGGAAACGTCCCGATCGATGTCCATGATCTGGGGGTCGACTTCATGTCTATGTCCTCCCACAAGATCTACGGTCCGAAGGGAGAAGGCGGCATGTACATCCGCAAGGGTGTCCGCATTCCGAGCTTCATCCACGGCGGTGCCCAGGAGAAGGGCAAGCGCGCCGGCACAGAGAATCTGGCAGGGATTGTCGGATTCGGTGCGGCAGCGGAACTGGCAGAACAGAATCTGGAACACCACAGAAAGCACTGCTCCGAGCTGAGAGATTACCTGATGGACAGAATCACAGCAGAGATTCCGGATGTCATCGTGAACGGTCCTTCGGACCATTCCAAGCGTCACCCGGGCAACCTGAACGTCACGTTTGCGAAGATTGAAGGAGAATCCATTCTTCTTCTGCTGGACAGCTTCGGTATTGCGGTATCCACCGGATCCGCCTGCTCCTCCAAGTCTCTGAAGCCGTCCCACGTACTGTCGGCAATCGGTGTCAGCGACGAACTGATTCACGGATCTGTCCGCTTCACCGTCGGCGACTTTACAACGAAGGAAGATCTGGACTACACCGTTGACTGTCTGAAGGCAGTGGTCTCCCGTCTCCGTGAGATCTCCCTCCTCTAACCCGGGAGCGGATGGTGTAAACCTCGAGGAAACAATCACGAATATATTACGAAAACATGTAGAACGGGACCGCCGGAAGGTACTTTCGGGACGGACCCGGCAGAAAGGTGGAAATGAATATGGGACTGTATAATGATAAGGTAATGGATCACTTCATGCATCCAAGAAATGTGGGAGAAATTCCTGATGCGGACGGCACCGGCGTTTACGGCTCCCCGGTCTGCGGCGATATGATGCAGGTGCAGATCAAGGTTGACGATAACGATGTTATTACGGACTGCAAGTTCAAGACCTTCGGCTGCGGCAGTGCCATCGCCTCCTCCAGCATGGCGACGGAAATGATGAAGGGAAAGACCGTGGAAGAAGCGCTGAAGATCTCCAACAGCACAATTGTTGACGAACTGGGCGGCCTCCCTTCCCAGAAGCTACACTGTTCCGTACTGGCGGACCACGCGATCAAGCATGCGATTTACGACTACGCCCAGAAGACCGGAAAGACCTATGAAGGCCTGAAGGGATTCGACCCGACGGACCACGGCGATATTCCGGACGAGGACGAGGCCCCGGAAGAGGTATAGTCCTTCCATAATCGATCGATCATTTGTCCCCGGCTTGTCCGGGGGCTTGTTTTTTTGTCTTCTTCCTGCCGGAATCATCAAAAAAAGCCGGCCCGTCCGGGCCGGCGTCAGCATCCGTTCGAACTGGACGAAGGACGACTATGCGTCGTGCTCGTTCATCCACTCCTTCAGGATCTTGCAGTACTTCTCGTTTTCTTCCACGAAGCACATATGATGGGAATGTGTGAACAGTTCCCACTTGGAATTCGGAATGCCGTCGTACATCGTCTTCGCAACCAGCGGCGAGCACAGATCGGAGATTCCGCTGCAGATCAGAGACGGAATCTTGATTTCTCCCAGTCTGTCCACATACTCGAAATCCTTCAGCGTTCCGGTCGGAGCGAACTCGTTCGGACCCCAGCCGTACAGATACGCCTCATCACCGTGCTTCTTCTCCCGTGTCAGACACTCCGGAGAATTCTCGTCCAGCGGATAATCGCAGTATCTCTTCATATATTCCGCAACGGCAGCGTCATAGGCAGCGCCGGAGAAATTCTTGGTTTCCAGCGCCTCGTTGATGGCATCCTGCATATCCTGCGGCATCATCTTCACTCTCCGGAGACCTTCACTCTCCCACAGGCTGCTGCTCGGATGACCGCTGGAAATAATGAAGGACTTCACACCCTTCGGCTGGCACTCGATGGCATAGGCAATCTGCATCATGCCGCCCCAGGACTGACCGATGATGTGACATTCATCAATGTGAAGATACTTTCTCAGCTCCTCCAGCTCATTCAGCCAGGTTTCCTGTGTCCACAGTTCCGGATGGCCGTCCAGATAGGAATTACCGCATCCGATCTGGTCATACATGATGATCTGACGGTCATCTTCATCTGCAACGTGATCCAGAACTTCGAAATAGTTGTGTGTGGATCCCGGTCCGCCGTGGAGACAGAGCAGCGGCGCCTTGCCGTTATCCTTCTTCTCGCCGACAATTCTGTAATAAGTCTTGTACCCGAGGTAAGGCATATAGCCTTCTTCAATCTTCGCCATGGGTCATTACCTCCTGTGTATTCTTCTCAGAACAGAGCATACCGCTGCGGCGGAAATGCCGCAGCAATATGCAGAATACTGTTTCTTATGCTTCCGGAACGTCGATCATTTCTTCCTTCGGATAGTGGTTCAGTACTTCGCAGCCGTCTTCTGTAACGACAACGATGTCCTCGATTCTGACACCGATACCTTCATCATACAGATAGATGCCCGGCTCGATGGAGAATGTCTGACCAACTTCCACGATCTCGTCGTTTGCAGAGGAAACGTCACCGACTTCGTGGTCTTCCATGCCGATGGAGTGGCCCAGTCTGTGGGTGAAGTATTCGCCGTATCCCTTGGATGCGATATAATCTCTGGCAGCGGCATCGATGTCGCTCATCTTCACGCCCGGCTTCGCTGCAGCAATACCGCGCTTATTTGCTTCCAGAACGATCTCGTAGATTTCCTTCTGTCTTTCGCTGTGCTCACCGATGAATACCGTTCTGGTAATGTCGGAAGCATAGTCATGCCACATACCGCCGATGTCCAGGATAACGCAGTCACCATGCTTGCCCTTGGAATCATCTGTCATGTGGTGCGGATCTGCAGCACCCTTCGCATAAGCTGTGATCGGCTCGAAGGACGGACCGGAGAAACCGACTTCCTTCGTGATCTCCAGGCACTTCGCATTCAACTCATTCTCTGTCAGACCCTTGGCTGTCCAAGGAATCAGCTTATCCATCACTTCATCGATCATCTTGGCGGACTCTCTCATTGCCTGAATTTCATCCGCATCCTTGATCTGTCTGACCTTATCTACAATCTTGGAACCGTTTACGAACTTGCTGCCGGCACCCAGCTCCTGCAGTCTCAGCAGGAATCTGGACGGCCAGTTCTTGTCAACGCCGATCGTTTCATCCTTATTGATGAACTGGCTCAGGATTTCAACGCCGTCTTCCACATCATCATAATATGTGATTTCCACGCCCAGATCTTCTGTCTGCGGGAACAGCTTATTGATAACGAAGTGGTTATCACCGTTCACATTCAGATACAGTGCGTGCATTCTCTCGCCCGGCATAATCCACTTTCTCAGCAAATAGTAGATAGGTACCGGATCCGTGATGATCATCTGGTTGAGACCCTGTTCCTTCATTTTCGCATAAATACGATTCAGCTTATTAGTTTCCATTTGAAGCCTCCATAAAAAAAGGACCTGTAACAATAACTAAGGACCTACAGCAATAATTAATCAATCCTTGTCCATTCTACCGCTTCCCATATGAATTGTCAAACTTTTGTCTAAACATGTTCCAGTCCATCTACAGTTCCTGTCTGTAGGATCGGGAAGTGTCTGCAGCCATCATTCCCGGAAGAATATCGCCGTATTCTGTCCGGCCCGGCAGTTCATACCGAAGCCGCCACGCCACCACAGAAATAAATTCGGTGTTCTTCGGTTTCTTCCAGCAGTGTCCCAGGCTCAGATCACTGTACCGCTGCCGGAAAATACCCGCCTGCTCGTTCCATGCGGCATCAATGGCCCGTCGAATGGCAATTTCCACGCTGCCCACTGTGACATTAAACTCATCCGCAACAATCGGATACACCGTTTTCGTAATCCGCTGCAGAATCGTCGGATCCAGCACCGTGTGAACACAGCATCGGCAGAGATATTTAAATCCGTTCAAATTCATCGGAATGCCCAGACGGAGCAGCAACCGCTCCGTTCTGAGCTGCAGCATAGTCTCCTCTTCCTCGGTCATTTCTCTGCTTTTCCTCCAGTAACCGTTCATCTTCGATTCCTCCTGTTAATAATCATTCATTACAGCAGCTTTTCATCCGGATGTCTGCGTTCTTTACATGCCCTTATTTTACCTTATTTTTCATTTTCTGTGTGCGAGGATTTCATGCAAAAACTTGTATATATGTATATTTCAGTATAAATATGCATACTTCGACGGTTTTTTTCTGAATCCGACTTCACACTGTAATCATGGACTCCATCTTTCCGAAGGTCTTCTCGCCGATCCCGCTCACATTTTTTAGATCCTCCTTCCTCCGGAACCGGCCGTTCTGTGTGCGGTATGCAATAATCTTCCCGGCAGTGACCGGCCCTACCCCGGGAATCTTCTGCAGCTCGGCCTCCGAGGCTGTATTGATGTTGATCAACCCCTGCGCAGAGGTCCCACCGGTGCTTCCCTCCGTGGTTCCCGTCCCAGCGGAAGATCCTATGCCGGTTTCTGCCGGATTCGTTCCATCCTCCCCCCGGCCCTTCCGGGGAATGACGATCAGCTGACCGTCTGTCACCTTCTCCGCCTGATTAATCGTCCGGGTGTCCGCCTTCCCGGTCAGTCCTCCGGCTTTCCGTACCGCTTCAAAAATCCGGGCGCCAGGCTTCATCTCGTACACACCGGGCCGCTTCACCTCCCCTTCCATATCGATATACAGAACCCTCTGCCTCTCCCCGGTTTTCGGTGTTTCCGCTCCGGCCTTCTGCACTACACCGCTTTCCCCGGCTTTCTGTATGGAAATAGTGTCATTATTCTCTTTCCCCACAAAAAGCACTGCGGCGGCGATGATCACCAGGATCACCGCCGCCGCTCGGATCAGCATTCGATTCTCATTCAGTTTCTGTTTCCAGTTTCTCGGATTCGTATGACTGCGCATGCTGACCTCCCGGAGAATGTCATTTCTTCCGGAGCGATGGCTCCGCAAGAAATACCAGTATCATCCATTTACCAGTATTTTACATCCACCGGATCGGATCGTCAACACCGAAATGCAGTCCGTTTCGGCACACGAGGATTTCACAGCGCGGCACATCCAGCTGGGCAAACTCCAGGAAAGTCCGGATCACCGGTTCCGGGTTGAGGTTGGAATGACTCCCCTGATCCAGCAGCATTTTCAATACAAGTTGATGATTCTCCCCGGACTCTGCCTCCAGAGAACGAATCTTCTCCCGGATGTTCATCGGTTTCGTTTCTCCGGATTTCTTAGAATGCTTCAGGACGATGATCTCCTTCTGCGCCAGATAGTCTGCCGTCACCTGACGGAAATCTTTCCGGAATACAGACATCGGAAATGTCACGGTATAGGTCGCAGAATCCACCAAAGCCGCCAGTGATTTCTTTCCCTCTGCAATGCCCACGCCATGAATCGCAATTCCCTGTGCCAGCGTCGGTTTCATGGACGAAATAATTTCGTCCTTTGTATACTCCCGGGTCGTTTCAAATTCCAGAAGTTCCGCCTCCGCCAGATACCCCAGGGACAGAGGCTGGGCAAATCCCATACGGGGATGGGGATTGAACCCCTGACTGTATTTCAGCTCGATTCCCGCCCGTCGGAACCCCCGCTTGAACAGACGAAGCATGTCCAGATGGGACGTGAAACGAATCAGTCCGCTTTTCGAAAAAGTCAATACGTACTTACTCATAGATTCCTCCCAGTCCGCATGTGGTTTTCCGGTTCACGCCGCAGCCGACACAGCCGTACCGGCAGTCCTGGGTCGTCAGACCCTGCTCCGCCTTCTTCGCCTCCCGCACCAGGAATTCCTTCGAGACGCCCGGATCGATCAGATCCCACGGCATCACCTCATCGAAAGAGCGCTTCCGTTCTGTGTAGAATTTATAATCGATTTCCCAGTTCTCCAGCAGTTCTTTCCATACATCCCGGTGGAAATACTCCGTCCAGGCGTCCAGCCGGCATCCGGCTTCGTGGGCCTTCAGCAGCAGCGCAGACATTCTGCGGTCACCTCTCGCCAGCACCCCTTCGCAGACACTGACGGCATCGTCGTGATAAGTCAGACGGGCATTCCGGCCCGGCATGGCGTGCTCCAGAACCACATGCTTCTGCCTGAGTTCCTCAGAAGAAGCCTGAGGCGCCCACTGGAACGGCGTGAACGGTTTCGGCACGAAATTGGACACACTGCAGGTCACATTGAAACGCCCCCGTTTTCCGGATTTCCGGAAAATCTCGATGGCCTTACGGGCTATTTCTCCGATTCCCCGAAGGTCCTCATCGGTTTCCGTCGGCAGGCCGTCCATAAAGTAAAATTTCATGGTGCGCCAGCCCAGCTCCACCGCCTGTTCCACGGCGCTGAAAATATCCTCTTCCGTGATTCCCTTGTTGATCACGTCCCGGAGCCGCTGGGTGCCGGCTTCCGGTGCGAAGGTGAGCCCGGATTTCTTGTATTTCTGAATCTCATTCAATACATTGAAGGAAAACGAGTCCAGACGGAGAGACGGCAGGGACAGGGATACGTTCCGCTTCGTGCAGTAATCCATGAGCTCTGTGGCCAGCCCTTCGAAATTCGAATAATCGCTGGTGGACAGGGACAGCAGAGACAGTTCGTCGTGTCCGGTATTCTCCAGCTGCTGTTCTGCCAGCCTCTTGATCGTCTCTTCAGACCGTTCCCGCACCGGACGGTAGGACATGCCGGCCTGACAGAAACGGCATCCTCTGGTGCAGCCCCGGAACGTCTCCACCACGGCCCGGTCATGCACCGCTTCCACGATCGGGACAATCGGTTTCTCCGGGAACGGCACCTGGTTCAAATCCGAAAGAATCGCTTTCTCAATGCGGTCCGGCGCCCCTTCCCACAGCTTCACGAATTCCTTCACCGTGCCGTCCGGATGATACTGGACGTCATAGAAGGACGGCACATATACGCCGGTCAGCTTCGATACCCGCTGAAGATATTCCCGCTTCGAAAGACCCTCCCGCTTCGCTTCCCCGTAGGCATTCAGAACGGCCGGAAGCAGCTCTTCGCCGTCACCGATCATGAACAGATCGAAGAAATCCGCCAGAGGCTCCGGGTTCACCGCACACGGACCGCCGGCGATCATCAGTGGATCCCCCTCCCCTCTGTCCCGGGACAAAAGGGGAACTTCCGCCAGTTCCATCATGTTCAGGATGGTCGGGAAGGACATTTCGTACTGCAGTGTGAAGCCGAACACATCCATCTGCTTCACCGGCGTTTTCGTCTCCAGGGTGAACAGAGGCACGTGGTGCTTTCGCATCAGTTCCTCCATATCCGGTGCCGGAGAAAACACCCGTTCCAGATAGAGGTTCTCATGACGATTCGTCACGTCATACAGAATCTGCAGTCCCATATAGGACATGCCGATTTCATACAGGTCCGGAAATGCGAAGGCAAACCGTACATCCATCTTCTCCGGGTCCTTCACCACCATATTTGTTTCACCGCCGATATAACGGGCCGGCTTCTCGACCTGCTCCAGCAGCTGCTCCAGGGACGGAGCGAACAAAGAGTCCACGGTCTGTCCGATCGTCCCTTCGATTTCCCGCATGAAGCTGCGGGTGAGCTCCTTCAGATCCTCCAGACGCTTCTCCCGCTCTTCCGACCACGGACGCTTGTGAAGCAGATAGTCGAACCGACCGTCCACTCCCGTGTAGTGGTTCTCCGTCACAGTCCGGTCCGCCAGACACAGAATGTCTGTTTCCGTGGCTTCCGATAGCGGCGCCAGCATATGGGTCATATGAGCTTCCACAATTTCTGCTTCCCGTTCATATCCCAGACTTCTGAGCAGCCTTGCGCCAACGATTTCATGGTGATCCTGCACTCTGGCCACATCGTGGATCAGGGCAGAGATACGAACCAATTCCACATCCATGGCAACTCCGTTCCGGTTCAGTGCATCGGCAATGACGGCAGCAACACGGCTGACTTCCTGACAGTGCCGAATCACTCGGTCCGGTGTATTCTGCTCCCGGAACAGCCTGTAACATTCTTCTTCGGTGAGTCTCTTCATCTCTGTCATATTCGCTCCTAAAAGGATTAATATTCGTCGTAGAATTCGAATTCAAAATCATTGATCCGGATGATGTCTTCCTCTTCCAGACCCATTTCCTTCATTTTCTCCACCGCACCGCTGTTTTCGATGTACTTGTACAGGTAGCGGAGAGATCCCATATCATTGAAATTCGTGGAATTAAAGATCTTCATCAGCTGACCGCCGGAAAGCTCGAATGCGCCGTCCTCTCCCCGGGACACATGTACTTCCCGGTATTCCGGTCCCTGGGCTTCATCCTGTTCGAAGTCGAAATACTCCACTTCTTCCTCTTCCGGCGGATTCTTCTCCACCTCCTGCAGCGTCAGAAGCGCAGCATCCATCAGTTCTTTCACCCCGTAGCCGATGGGAGCTGACAGCGGGAAGACCCGGTAGCCTTTTCCTTCCACATATTCCTTGAACACCCGGTATTCCGGTCCGTCCTCGTCAATCAGGTCCACCTTGTTGGCAGCCACCAGCATCGGCTTCTTCTGCACATTTCTGCCGTACAGGGCCAGCTCTTTCATAATCTTGTCGAAATCCTCCTTCGGATCCCGTCCCTCACTGCCGGCCACATCCACCACATGAATCAGAACTTTCGTCCGTTCGATGTGCTTCAGGAAACGAAGTCCCAGACCCAGTCCTTCATGGGCACCTTCTATAATACCGGCGATATCCGCCATGACGAAGCTGGTGTCATACAGCTGAACCACGCCGAGGTTCGGCTGCAGTGTAGTGAAATGATAGTTGGCGATCTTCGGATTGGAACGGGTGGCATTGGCCAGCAGACTGGACTTCCCCACATTCGGGAATCCGACCAGTCCCACATCGGCGATCGCCTTCAGTTCCAGCGTAATCTCCCGGCGGATGCCTTCCGTTCCGGCTTCTGCGAAATTCGGAGCCTGCCGGACGGAGTTCATATAGTGGACATTGCCCTTTCCGCCTTTCCCGCCCCGGGCAGCGACGAAAGAATCTCCGGCTTCCACCAGGTCCTTCATCACCTTGCCGGAAGCAGTGTCCAGCACCACGGTTCCCGGCGGGACGCTGATGATCAGGTCCTTCCCCTTCTTTCCGAAACATTTCTTCCGCATGCCGTCCTGGCCGTTTTCGGCCTTATACTTGCTGGAATATTTGAAATCCATCAGTGTTCTCATATTCGGATCCGCCTGGATGATGACATCTCCGCCCTTTCCTCCGTCGCCGCCGTCCGGGCCGCCGTCCGGTACGAAAGGTTCTCTGCGGAAGGAAACGGCACCGTTTCCGCCCTTTCCGGACTGGATCGTGATATTCGCTCTGTCAACGAACGTACTCATTACATGCCTCCGTCTATAAAAAAATAAACCCCTACGAGATCCGTAGGGGCATGAAAACGCTTCCTAAGCTTCCAGAGGGTAGACGCTGACCTGCTTGCGGGTCTTGTCCTTTCTCTCGAACTTAACAGCACCGTCGATCTTGGCGAACAGAGTGTCATCTCCACCGATGCCAACGTTGTTGCCCGGGTGAAGCTTCGTGCCTCTCTGTCTGACCAGGATGCTGCCTGCTGTAACGAACTGACCGTCACCAGTCTTGACGCCTAAACGTTTGGACTCGGACTCACGACCGTTCTTGGAACTTCCTACTCCCTTTTTACTTGCCATGGACCTGTTACCTCCTTACTAATGACAATCGGAAACTACTTCTCAGCCTTCTCGATCGCTTCCACGATCTCAGCCTTCGTAGCCTTCTCATCGATTTCAATGCTGTGCTCCTCTGCATAAGCAATCAGCTCATCCTTCTTCATGGATGTGGAAACCTTCTTCTCCGGCTCAGCCTTCTTCTCTTCTGTTCCGCCGAGAGACTTGATCTCAACCGTTGTGAACGGCTGTCTGTGTCCCTGCTTCTTTCTGTAGTCCTTCTTGCTCTTATACTTGAAGATGATAACCTTCTGTGCCTTGCCATTGGCAACGACCTCAGCCTCCACCTTCGCATTCTCGATATACGGCTTACCTACTGTCAGGCCGTTATCATCGCTCAGTGCAAGGACCTTCGTGAATTCGATCTTCTCTCCGGCTTCTGCGTTCAGCTTCTCGACGTTCAGAACGTCTCCTTCCTGAACTCTGTACTGCTTTCCGCCAGTTTCAATAACTGCATACATAGTTGTAAGTACCTCCTCTTACCAGTCTCGCCTTTTCGGGCAGCGCTGTCATCACAATCCGGTGATGCTTCGCACTTTCGGAGCCCTTCCCGTGCGGTCTAACTCGGTTAGTATAGCATGGGGAGGTATATTAGTCAAATGATTTTCGAGAAAAAACTATTCAATAATCACGCCGTCTTCATCGATCATCAGATCTTCCGCCACCGGCGCCTCCGGTTCCTTCCCGGCCGCCTGCTTCGCCTTACGGGCCTGCATGCGTTCGTCTTCCTCCCGCATCTCGGCCTCCTTCTTCTCCCGTACGGCATCCCGCAGTTTCTGCGTCAATTCTTCCATCAGATCCGGATTATCTTCCAGATACTGCTTCACGTTTTCCCGTCCCTGTCCGATCCGTTCTCCGTTATAACTGAACCAGGATCCGGCCTTGCTGACAATTCCTGCTTCCACCGCACAGTCCAGTACGTCGCCGGATTTCGAAATCCCCTTTCCGTACATGATATCGAACTCTGCACGCTTGAACGGCGGCGCAACCTTGTTCTTCACAATCTTCACCCGGGTACGGTTCCCCAGCATTCTGTCTCCCTGCTTGATGGTCTCAATCCGCCGTACGTCAAACCGCATGCTGGAGTAGAACTTCAGAGCCCGGCCGCCGGTGGTGACTTCCGGATTGCCGAACATGACCCCGACTTTCTCACGAAGCTGGTTAATGAAGACCACACAAGTATTGGTCTTATTCACCGTGCCGGTCAGTTTCCGAAGCGCCTGGGACATGAGTCTGGCCTGCAGACCCACGTGAGTGTCTCCCATATCTCCCTGGATCTCTGCCTTCGGTACCAGCGCTGCGACAGAGTCGATGACAATGATATCAATGGCACCGCTGCTGGCCAGCATATCACAGATTTCCAGCGCCTGCTCTCCCGTATCCGGCTGGGAAACCAGGAGCTCCTCAATCCGGACGCCCAGATTCTTCGCATAGACCGGGTCCAGGGCATGCTCCGCATCGATGAAGGCAGCCTTCCCCCCGGCCTTCTGCGCCTCCGCAACCATGTGCAGCGCCAGAGTGGTCTTTCCGGAGGATTCCGGACCGAATACTTCCACAATCCTTCCCCGGGGAACGCCGCCCACCCCGGTAGCCAGATCCAGGCTGATGGATCCGGTGGAGATCGTCTCCACATCCATACCGGAATCACTCAGCTTCATGATCGCTCCCTGACCGAACTGCTTCTGTATCTGTGCCAGGGCCGCTTCCAGAGCCTGTTCCCTTCCGTCCTTCCCATTCTTCGTTGCTCTCGCCATAATTACCTCCATAAGAACGCTTGTTCTTCTATTATTCTACTGATTTCCGGATGTTTGTCAAGAGGGGCGTGAGATACAGGAGCCGCACGTTTCTTCCATCATCTGGAAATTCATTGTCCGGTTATCATACCACCGGCCCCGTGAATTGTCAAATTATTCCAGCTGAATATCTTTTCCCTCCGGATCCGTGAAATTTTCCTGCATCACCGGCCTTCCGTCAATGAGTCGGTTGACCGTGTCCAGCATCATGAGAACGGCGTACTTCCGGTTCCATTCCCGGCTGAAGTTCGGCGTCAGCAGTTTCTTCACCAGCGTTTTCCCCTGATACCGGCACCCGATATAGATGAGCCCCACCGGCTTCTCCGGCGTTCCGCCCCCCGGACCCGCAATCCCGGTGACTGAAACGCACACATCGCTTCCGGTTTTTTTCTGAAGACCTTCGGCCATCTGCCGGGCCACTTCCGGGCTGACGGCGGTCTCCCGCTCCAGCGTATCTTCCCGAACGCCCAGCTCTTCGATTTTTGCCCGGCAGGTGTAGGTCACAATCCCCCGCTCGAATACTTCGGAGATGCCCGGCACATCTGTCAGAGTTCCGGCAAACAGGCCGCCGGTGCAGGACTCCGCACAGGAAATCGTGATGTGCCGGTCAATCAGTTTACGGCCCACCACCTGTACGAGATCTTCGTCTTCCTCACTGTAAATATTGTCCCCCAGCCGTTCCCGGACTCTCCGGACCATCGCCTCCACTGCGTTCTTCGCTTCCTCCAGGGTCCGCCGCTTGGAGGCCACCCGAACGCTGCACTCGGCCATCTTTGCATATGTGGCAATGGTCGGATCCGTCTGGGCATCGATCAGATCCATGAGTTTTGTCTCCACCAGGGACTCTCCCTTCCCGAAGATGCGCAGCACCTTATAATAGATCACACTGTCCTGCTGCTTCGCCAGGTACGGATAGACGCACCGGCGAAACATCTCTGTCATTTCATACGGCGGCCCCGGCAGGCAGATGACGGTGGTCCCGTTCTTTTCCACTGCAAATCCCGGCGCCGTGCCGATTTCCGTCTGGAAAACCGTCGCATGTTCCGGCAGCAGATACTGCTTGTAATTATTCGTTGTGAACCGGTGTTTCCGGGCCTGCTGAATCTCCATGAGGATGTGTTTCGCTTCCTCGTCCTCCACCAGCTTCTCTCCCAGGAAATCACTGACCGTTTCCTTCGTCATATCATCCTCTGTGGGTCCCAAACCGCCGGTGGTGATGATCAGATCGCAGTCCTCTGCAGCCAATCCCAGAATCTCCCGCAGTCTGCCGTCGTTATCGCCCACGGTATAACGGTAAAGTACGTCTATTCCCAGCATATTCAACTGACGGGAAATATATACGGCATTCGTATCGGTGATCTGCCCCATCAGGAGTTCTGTTCCGACACTGATCACGGCACATTTCATTGATCACTTTCCTCCTTCTTCCAAACGAGAAACAACAGCAGAGGCAGAGCAGACGCAGTCTTCATGGACCGGTCCCGCTCTGCCCGAGAGAATTGTTATTCTGATTCCCGGAACACCCGGATGTTCTTCACTACATATTCAATACCGGAGTAGACAGTCATGATAATGGATGCCCACAGCAGCGCATAGGCAATCAGGCGTACCGGAGTGTACAGCCCGCTTTTCTCCGGCACCCCGTGGAAGAGCATGAGCATGATCACGGCAAACATCTGCAGAACCGTCTTGATCTTCCCGCTCATGGCTGCCGCAATGACGGTTCCTTCCGAAGCGGCCACTGTGCGCATACCGGCGATGGTGAACTCTCTGGCGAGAATGACGATGAGCATCCACGCCGGGATGGTCCGGTCGCCGATCATCAGGCAGAACGCAGAGTACACCAGGATCTTATCCGCCAGCGGATCCATGATTTTCCCGAAATTAGTCACCAGATGGTATTTCCGGGCGATTTTCCCGTCCAGCATATCCGTCAGGGATGCGGCGCAGAACAGCACCAGCGCAGGGATGTAATATCCCAGAATGTAGCACACAATGAAGAACGGAACTGCGATGATCCGCCCCATAGTCAGTTTATTCGGTAGATTCATTCCTTACACCTCTCTGCCTTCCAGATCATAGTCAAAGGCATCGAGAATCTCTACGGTGACGATGTCTCCCGGCTCATGATCGCGTACTGCCGAAAATATCACGGAATTGTCGATTTCCGGCGCATCCATCCGGGTGCGGCCCACATAGGATTCGCCGTCCTCGTCCAGACGGTCCACCATGACTTCCAGCTTCTTTCCGATGAGCGCCTGATTGTGTTCCAGGGAAATCTGCATCTGTTCCACCATCAGGGCATCCAGACGTTCTTCCTTCACCGCCTCCGGAATCTGATCCGTCCGCTCCGCCGCCGGTGTACCTTCTTCCCTGGAATAGGTGAATGCGCCCAGCCGTTCGAACCGCTGCTGTGCAACAAACTGCTGCAGCTCAGCGAAGTCTTCCTCTGTCTCTCCCGGGAAACCCACAATCAGGGTCGTCCGGATTGTAATGTCCGGCATCGCCGTCCGCAGTTTCCGGATCGTTTCGTCGATGGATGCCCGGGAGGAATGGCGGTTCATGTCCCGGAGCACCCGGTCACTGGCGTGCTGCAGAGGAATGTCGATGTAATGACAGATTTTCGGTTCTTCGGCCATGACCCGGATCAGCTCGTCCGTGATGTTATCCTCGTAGGCGTACATGATGCGGATCCATTCGATGCCGTCGATCCGGCAAAGCTCCTTCAGGAGTCCGGCCAGCATCGGGCGGCCTTCGATGTCCTTCCCGTAATAACTGGTGTCCTGTGCGATCAGGATCAGTTCTTTCGTTCCAGCCTGTGCCAGGCGGTTCGCCTCCCTGAGGATGCTCGCCTTCGACCTGCTGCGGTAATTTCCCCGGATGTGCGGAATGATGCAGTAGGCACACCGGTTGTCACAGCCTTCCGCAATTCTCAGATACGCTGTGTACGGATTCTCCGGCAGTTTCCGGTTCTCTTCCTCCTCTTCGAAAGCCTTTCGATCATATTCTCCCACGGAGCGGAACCGTTCCCCGGTCTCTTCCAGTTCATCCAGCAGCCCCGGCAGTTTTTCATAATCGTTCACACCCAGAAATCCGTCCGCTTCCGGAATTTCCTCAAATAGTTCCGCCGCATACCGCTGCACCATGCAGCCGGATACAATCAGTTTCTTTCCCGCCTCACGGAACCGGGCCATATCGAATATCTCGCTGATGGATTCCTTCTTCGCATCGTCAATAAATCCGCAGGTGTTCACCACAATGGCGTCCGCCTCCGCCGGATCCGTTACGACCTCGTGACCGTGCCGTTCCAGCATCCCCATAGCCATTTCGGAATCACCGAAATTCTTCGCACACCCCAGCGTGTCGAAATATACTTTCATACGTATTCGTCCACCTCTCTGTTTCTATTCTGTCCGGCATCCGCTGTTCCTTCATGACAGGCTGCCGGTTTCCTCCTTCATTCTCTCCAGTTCATCCTCTGTCAGGAGAACCTTCCGCGGGCGGCTCCCGTCCTGGGGACCGATGACCCCCCGTTCTTCCATCATATCCATGATGCTTGCCGCATGGTTATAGCCGATGCGGAAGCGGCGCTGCAGCATGGAAGTAGACGCCTTCCCCGCCTGCACCACACATTCGATTGCTTCCGGCAGCAGTTCGTCCTCGTCTTCTCCCAGACCGCCTCCGGCCGGACCGTTCTCGATCGTGTCCATCACTTCATCATTATACCCCGTCTTGAGATTCTGGTCTTTCACGAATTCGATAATCCGGTTCACTTCCTCGTCAGAAATGAAGGTGCCCTGCACACGAAGCGGCTTGCCTCTTCCCAGCGGATTGAAGAGCATATCACCCTTTCCCACCAGCTTCTCGGCGCCGCCCATATCCAGAATCGTCCGGGAATCAATCTGAGAGGAAACGGCGAAGGCAATTCTGGACGGGATATTGGCCTTGATCAGACCGGTGATGACATCCACCGACGGACGCTGGGTGGCGACGATCAGATGCATACCGGCAGCCCGGGCCATCTGCGCGAGGCGGGCGATGGATTCCTCCACCTGGCTCGGTGCAGCCATCATCAGATCTGCCAGCTCGTCAATGATGATCACCACCTGGGACATGATCTCGTCATCCCGTTTCTCTTTCTTCATTTTCTTGTTGAAGGATTTCAGATCCCGCACATTCTCGTCCGCAAAGGACTTATACCGGTTCGTCATCTCTGCCACGGCCCAGTTCAGCGCCGCCGCAGCTTTCGCCGGATCTGTCACCACCGGAATCAGCAGGTGCGGAATGCCGTTATAGTGTCCCAGTTCCACCACTTTCGGATCAATCAGCACCAGTTTCACCTCGTCCGGGTCCGCCCGGTACAGGATACTGGCAATGATGCTGTTGATGCACACAGACTTTCCGGATCCTGTGGAACCGGCAATCAGAAGATGGGGCATCCCTTTCAGGTCAGCAACAATATTATTCCCGGAAATGTCCTTTCCTACTGCGAAAGCAATCTTCGATTTTTCATCCCGGAACTCCGGAGAATCGATGACTTCCCGGATCCGGACCATATTCGTCTTGTCATTCTGCACTTCGATGCCGACCGCGGCCTTTCCCGGAATCGGCGCTTCGATACGGATACTCTTCGCCCGGAGATTCAGGGCAATATCATTGGACAGGCTGACGATCTTACTCACCTTCACACCCGTGTTCGGCTGAATCTCATAGCGGGTGACCGCCGGACCCTGGGTCACCTGAATAACCCGGGCGTCCACGTTGAAGCTCTGGAGAGTATGTTCCAGTGTCACCGCTTTCTCATGCAGCTCCTCGCTCAGACCGGAATTATCCACCTGATCCGGAGGATCCAGCAGGTTGACTGGCGGTTTCCGGTAGGTCTCTCTGCCGGTCAGCACTTTCTTCAGGCCGGCAGCTGCCGCACCGGCCGTGGCTGCCGCAGTCCCCGCATCCAGAACCGATTTCTTCCGGCTCCCTTCATAGGTGGATACCGCAACTCTTCCGCTTCCCCCGTCTTCCGGCTCCGGATTCTCCTGTCCGGCACCGCTTCGCACCGCATCCTCCCGGGTCTTCTGAAGCCGTCCGTCCCGGTCGTCCGGGAAATCACGAAAATCCAGGACCTCGTCCTCTGTGGTGTCCCCTGACAGTCCGAACAGATCCCGGTGTTCCGGCTCAGATGCGGTGGATGAGGTCCGGGAATCCGCCGGAAGATCCGGTTCAGCAGAAAGGGAAACCGGCTCCGCCGAAGTCGGATTATCCAGGCCGTAACCCTGGGACGGAGAAGAGGGACCTTCTCCATCCAGACCGAAGCCCCCGGCCGGAGCAGACGGGCCCGCCCCATCCAGGCCGTACCCCGCAGACGAAGTGGACGGACCTTCTCCATCCAGGCCGTACCCGGAAGCAGCAGAAGAGCCTGCACCGTCCAGATCCCGGCCATCCGCAGCGGGTACAGATTCTGCAAACGGGTCATTGTCCGTCAGGAAATCAAGCACGTTGCTTTTCTGACCGCCGACGCCGTACAGACTTTGTCCATCCTTACTCTTCAAAAAAGTATTGATGTTCCCGTCATGGGGCATACGGTCCACCGGATCCGCCACCGGCGCCGGCGTCTCCGGGATCACAATCCGGATATTGTCGTTATAATCGAACTCCTCCAGCGGCATAGTGTCCGCAGAAGATTTCTTCCCGCTCTTCGGCGGCTTGTTCCTTCCGGCCTGTTTCCCTTCCGGGTCATTCTCCCCCTTCCGGGTAATTCCCATACTCCGGTCGAACTCCCCGGCCCGGATCCGGGCTGCCTCTGCCCGGCGCTTCGCCTCTTCCTCCCGGGCCATCTGCTCCCGGAGCTCCTTCATGATGCGCTTCTCTTCCCTGCGGTTTCCCACCTTCACCAGAAACTGGGACAGCTTCGTGTTCAGCAGCAAAAGCAGTGAAATGGCGATCATCAGTATTCCGAAAATATAAAGTCCGGCTTTCCCGATGATATTCACCAGGAATGTACCCAGAGTCATGCCGAACAGACCGCCGTTCTCCAGCTTCGTTCCACCAGTATAGAACTGCCGCAGGTCGTAGGCCAGATCCGCATCCGCCAGGAAACGGCCGGAATTCATGAGACAAAGAAGAAGCAGAAGAGCGATCGAAACCGCGAAAGTCCGCTTCGACACATGATTCGACATCCGGGTCACAAACAGAATCCCCAGAAGAATCAGGTACCAGGGGAAGAACAGACCCACGGCTCCGAAGATCCCCTTCAGAATGACCCCCAGCTCGTTCCCGTATACCCCTGCCGCATGAAACTGCACACTGGCAAAGATGAAGGCGCCCACAGCAATACAAACCAGACCCCAGATGATGTCTTTCATCCGTTTCGATGCCTGCCGCTTCTCCTGCATAGCCCGGATTTCTTCTTTCTTCTCCGTCTCCCGGGGGGATTCGGCCTTCGTCTTCTTCCGGCCTTCCGACTGCTTCTTCCCGGCCTGCTTCTTCGTATCTAGTTCTTTCGTTTCCTTCTTCTTAGCCAATCTTTTCCTCCAAAAAAACAGCAGAGTACTCTTGCCCGGAACCCTCGCCCCGGGCAGGATGCACTCTGCTTATTATATGCAGTTCCGGCTGATATTTCAACCGTTTCGTGGTCAGGCTACTTGCAGGTAATGTATCCCTTCTCCACCAGTGCTTCTGCGGACAGAACCGCACCGCCGGCTGCGCCTCTGACAGTGTTATGCGCCAGACCCACCAGCTTCCAGTCAAAGATCGTGTCTTCTCTCAGACGGCCGAAGGAGACGCCGAATCCATTCTCATAGTAGACATCCTGGGTAACCTGCGGTCTGTCATCCTCTGTGAGATACTGAATAAACTGCTTCGGAGCACTCGGCAGATCCGCCTCCTGCGGGAATCCCCGGAAGTTCACCAGTCTGTCAATCAGTTCCTCTTTCGTCGGTTTCTTCGCAAAGTCAACGAAAATAGTGGCCGTATGACCTTCCAGCACCGGCACACGGATGCACTGGCTGGTGATCAGCGGACCCTCTGCATTGACAATCTCACCGTTCTCCACATGGCCGAAAATCTTCAGCGGTTCCTTCTCACTCTTCTCTTCCTCGCCGCCGATATATGGAATGATGTTGCCCACCATCTCCGGCCAGTCCTGAAAATTCTTTCCGGCACCGGAAATCGCCTGATATGTGGAGACCACAACCTTCGTCGGTTCGAATTCCTTCCAGGCATACAGAGCCGGAACGTAGCACTGAATGGAGCAGTTCGGCTTCACAGCAATGAATCCCTTCTCTGTGCCGAGACGCTTCTTCTGGGCCGGGATCACAGCGTAGTGATCATCGTTGATCTCCGGTACAACCATCGGCACATCCTTCGTCCAGCGATGAGCGCTGTTGTTGGAGACCACCGGCGTCTCGGTCTTCGCGTACTCTTCCTCAATGGCCCGGATCTCATCCTTGGACATATTGACAGCGCTGAATACGAAGTCCACGTCCTTCGCAACGTTTTCCACGTCGGAGACATCCTGCACCACGATCTTCTTCACCGCCTCCGGCATCGGCGTCTGGAGTTTCCATCTGCCGGCCATGGATTCTTCATAGGTTTTTCCGGCGCTGTGGCTGGACGCAGCAATCGTGGTGACCTCAAACCACGGATGATTCTCCAGCAGTGTGATGAATCTCTGGCCGACCATGCCGGTGCCGCCCAGAATGCCGACCTTCAGCTTCCTGTCAAGTTTCTTCATATCTCGGAAATCCTCCTTTTAGACTATATCAACAAATTTGTTTATCATTTTACTATCCAACGCACAAATTATCAACAATAGTCTCAAAGAAAATGGAAATATCCATAAAAAATACAATTTATTGCAAAAAAGAAAAAGACAGATGCGTTCGCTGCATCTGTCAGAATTCCAAAGCCTGTGGTTATGCCTCTGCTTCGTTCTTCAGTACATTCTTCCCATCGTAGTAGTTGCAGTTCGGGCATACTCTATGCGGAAGTTTCGGCTGATGACACTGCGGGCAAATAGAAATTCCCGGCGCCACCTTCTTCATGTTAGGTGCTCTTCTGGAATCTCTGTGAGCTTTCGATGTTCTTCTCTTTGGTACTGCCATTGTCTTACCTCCTTCCACTGTTTCTCATATCTCTAAAAAACAGAATTTTCGTCAACGGTGTTTAGTATATACTGCCGATGAAGTCGTGTCAACATTATTTTTTCATATTTTGTTACTCGGGCGGTCCGGAGCCACAATATACGGATGTTTTATAAAGTCCGAAGACCGGTACAGGTCATTTCCCCAGATCAGATTGTACAGATCGGAAGCCAGAATATCCACAGAGAGCAGTCTCCGGATCGCCGGGTACCGGTCAGCCTCCCGGTTGATATTCGTCAGAATCGGAATGCCGGTCACTTCTGCGGCCTGCCGCAGGAATGCGGTACCTGCTTCTCCCGCCGCCAGCACTCTGGCATACAGCACCCCGCTCTCCAGATCCGCTTTCGTGACACCCAGCAACGTCTGGGCAATCATCCGGCTGATTCTGGTCCGGGTATACACCTTCGATTTCACACAGTCAATCAGTTCATCCACGTTGCCGGTGTCTCTGATCCGTTTCTTCAGAAGGTGTCCCAGACCGCCTCCCGCCGAGGCGACATTCTCCAGAACCGATTCTTCCGTCTCCAGGATCTTCGCCGCAGCCAGGTGAAAATACGCAGCTTCTGCCTGACGGAATCGTTCGGGCTGCCGCATGCGCATCTTCTCCCGCAGCATCGTTCCGGTTTCGTGATGTCCGCTCCCCCGGCGGCGTACGGTGAACAGTTCCATCGTCCTTGCGCAGGAAGCATATTCCAGCCCCAGGATGTTGTTCGGTTCCGCCAGTTCCTCCAGAGAGAATCCTGCGTGAAGGTCCCGGGCAGCCTTTTCCCGGGCGGATGGATAGGACATTCCCTTCCTCGTCAGTTCCGCCGTCAAGGCATTTACCTGCTCACGATGCTCCCGAAAAAAAGAAGCGGCGGAGCGGAACCATTCCGCTTCACCGGATTCACTGCCGAAGGCAAGCAGGTCCACAATGCCCGTTCCTTCCAGAATGCCCACACCGGCCGAGGCGAAATACGGTGCACTGGCACAGGCATAGACGGCGGGCAGTTCCAGCACCAGATCCACACCGCTCCGAACCGCTTTCTCTGCCCGGGTCCACTTGTCTTCCGCTGCCGGATATCCACGCTGGGTGAAATCACCGCTCATTACCGCAACCACCCTGTCCGCACCCGCCTCTTCCCGGACCCGCTGAATCAGATACCGGTGTCCGTCGTGGAAGGGATTAAACTCTGCTATGATTCCTGCTGTTTTCACTCCTTGTCATCATCTCCGTCCTGGGACTTGCTGTCATACATCCACTCTTCCCCGTTCTGGGTTCTGGATGCCATCTGCTTCAGTTCATCCCGGTTCTTCTCCAGTACACTGTCAATGCCGTTGAACGTATTTTCCAGACTGTTATACATTTCGACGAAGTATGTATTATTCAGCTGATCCATCTTACCCTGCATATCGTAGAGCATACGGTCCAGATAGTCATACGTACGCATCTTCAGTTCTCTGGAGTAGTCCTCCGCTTCCTGGGTGATGCGTTCCGCCCGCTTCTTCGCCTTCAGTGTGATGTCGTTGTCATCCACCAGGAAATCAGCCTGCTTCTTCGCTTCTACAATCAGTTTCTTATATTCCGATTTCGCATCGTCCAGAATGCGGTTCTGCTCGTCCTTCAGCCATTTCGCCTGCTTCATGTCGTCCGGAAGACTGCGGCGGATATCATTGACCAGCTCCATCACCTCTTCCTTGTCCACCATAACCTTCCCGGTTAACGGAACATTCGAAGCGGTGTCCATGATATCTTCCAGTTCATCCAATAAATCCAATACGGTCATGCTTACCTCCCACTGGTATATCTCTTCATGCTCATCAAGTCCAGCGGGACAAGCGAGCAGACTGTTAATCAATTCTGATGGAATTTCGCTTTCATCGCCCGGAGTACTGCATCCGGCACCAGACCTTCTCCGTTTCCGCCCAGAGAGATCACTTCCTTCGCCATGGTGGAACTCAGGAACCCGTAGGCGGGGTCCGTCATGAGATAGACCGTTTCCGCCCGGTCAAACAGACGGGCATTCATATGATCCATACTGATTTCATAGTTGAAATCAGTAGAATTCCGGAGTCCGCGGATCACTGCACAGAAGCCCTGTTCATTCACATAATCCGCCAGAAGACCGCTGAACCGGTCCACCTGAACATGCGGAATATCCGCCGTCACAAGGCGGATCAGCTCCTCCCGCTCTTCAGTGGTGAAAAGGCTGTTTTTCTGCGGATTGACAATCACGCCCACCACCAGTTCGTCGAACATCGGCGCAGCGCGGCGGATGAGATCCAGATGTCCGTTCGTAATCGGGTCGAAGGATCCGGTGAACAATGCCCTGCGGCTATTTTTCTGCTCCTGCTCCCCCTTCAACATTCTCCTCCGCTTTCCGTCTGTAAATTGAAACACTGGTTTTCCCGTACTTCCGGACACGGTCCAGAACGAATCCGCCGACAGTTTCCGGCATCGGTGTTCTGGAATCATGCTCCGTTAATATTATACCGTCTGGGGCCAGTAAATCAAGCGTGTCAATCTGTTCCAGACAGTTTTCGTACAGCCCTGCCCGGTACGGCGGATCGATGAGAAACACATCGATTTTCTCATTCAGGCGATTCAGCACCTTCTTGTAATCCCCCGGAATCACAACAGCCTTCTCCTCTGCACCCACGTGGGCCAGGTTATGGTGAATCATGCGGATGCTGTCCCGGGAATTATCTCCGAAATAACAGAGCCTGGCCCCTCTGGACAGCGCCTCGATGCCCAGGCTTCCGGTTCCCGCAAACAGGTCACAGAACACCGCATCGTAGGTGTCATTCATCAGCAGATTGAAAACCGCTTCTTTCACCTTGTCCGAGGTCGGTCTGACATCGTAGTTTTCCGGCGTCTCCAGTTTCCGCCCCCGGTATTCTCCCGTAATTACTCTCATTAATATATCTCCTCGTTTCTATTCTGTTCGTCCCGCCTCTGTTCATCCCGTCGGGACAGTTTCCTCTTCACAGCTACATTTCCAGCCGTTCCAGTCCGTGGAACATCTTCCGCACCCGGATCCAAAGTTCCTCATGTTCCGGAAGCGTCAGGGAAGGATCTTCTTCCAGGATTTCTTCCGCTGCCCTGCCCGCCTTCTCCAGCACATCCCGGTGACGCACCAGATCACTGATCATCCGTTCCGGCAGGCCATGCTGCCGGGTGCCGAATAATTCTCCTGGCCCTCTGAGGCGCAGGTCCTCCTCCGCAATCCGGAATCCGTCAGAGGATTCTTTCATGATCTTCGCCCGTTCCAGCGCAATTTCACTCTCTCCCCGCAGAACCAGAAAGCAGTAGGACTTGAGGCTGCCTCTTCCGACCCGTCCCCGGAGCTGATGCATCTGGGCCAGTCCGAACCTTTCGCAGTTCTCCAGCACCATAACCGTGGCATTCCGCACATTGATTCCCACTTCGATGACGACGGTGGAAACCAGAAGCCGGATTCTCCCTTCTGCGAAATCCTCCATAATGCGGTTCTTTTCTTCCGATTTCATGGCGCCGTGCAGCAGTCCCACCCGGAAGTCCGGAAAACGGTCGCTCAGTTCCCGGTAGAGTTCCTCCGCCGACTTGGCTTCAACAGTATCCGATTCTTCGATCAGGGGTGCCACCACATAGGCCTGCCGGCCCTCCGCCAGCCGTTCCCCTACGAAGTCATACATTTTCTGTCGTTTTCCCTCCGAACGGATCACATACGTATCAATCTTCTTCCGCCCTTCCGGCATCGTGCGGATCGAAGAAACGTCCAGATTCCCGAACAGAATCACTGCCAGCGTCCTTGGAATCGGCGTTGCGGTCATGATCATCACATTCGGATGCTTTCCCTTCTCCGAAAGCAGCTGGCGCTGGCTGACACCGAAGCGGTGTTGTTCGTCCGTAACCACCAGCCCCAGATCACGGAACCTGACCCCCGGTTCCAGAACGGCGTGCGTGCCGATCAGGACATCGATTTCCCCGGAAGCGAGCTTTTCCAGCACCGCAGCCTTCTGCCCCGCCTTCAGGCTTCCGGTCAGAAGCCCCACCCGAATTCCGTACCGGGCGAAGTCTTCCCCCACAGAGTCTGCGTGCTGCCGGGCCAGGATCTCGGTAGGAGCCATCATGACCGCCTGGTATCCCGCTTTCACGGCGGCGAACATGGCGGTCTCCGCCACAACGGTCTTCCCGGATCCCACGTCCCCCTGAATCAGCCGGTTCATCGGCCGGTCCAGGGACAGATCTTCTCCGATCGCCTGCCAGGCTTCTCTCTGCCCTTCCGTCAACCGGAACGAAAGCCCCCGGATGAATTCCGCCCCCGGGGCCGGATCAATGACGATGCCGTTCTCCCGGGGAAGGACGCCGTCCCGGAGGTAATGCATGCCGGTCTCCAGCGTGAATAGTTCATCGAACACCACCCGGTAGCGGGCCATCTGCAGGTACTTCGTGTTTTCCGGAAAGTGCATATTCATAAGTGCGAACCGGGCATCCGCCAGATGATACCGCTGCCGGAGCGGCGCAGGCAGCCATTCCGGCACATCCTCCAGGGCATCCAGGGCCTGCCGGGTCAATTTCCGGATTTCCTTCTGAGACAGCCCTGCGGTGAGGCTGTATACAGGAAGAATGCCGCGGATATCCCTGGGATCTCCCTGCCGGTGAAACTCCGGATGGATCATCTGCAGGCGGTCCCGGTTCCTGGTCACCCGGCCATAAAAAGAATATCTGGCCCCGGGCTGAAACAGGTTCTCCAGATACCGCCCGTTGAAGAACAGCATTTCCATGGTTCCGGTGCTGTCCTCCACAAGAATGGAAAGAGGGGCTTTCCGGGAGAAACGGGAACCGTGATACCGTCTGGAACGAACGATTCCGACCACCAGGCAGTCCGTTTCCGGTTCCGCATCCCGAATTTGCGTTTCCAGCCGCCGGTCCTCATATTTCCGGGGGAAATAGTGGACCAGGTCATGGACATCCCGAATCCCGGCATTTTCCAGTACAGCGGCCTTCTTCGGGCCGACGCCCTTCAGGACGGTGATGCTATCGGTCAGATTCATACCGGTACACCGTCTTTGTATTCCGCCGGGCCACCTGTTTCGACCTGACCCCTGCAATATCCACTGTGATCTGAATCGGTTCCTCCGGCAGGAATTCCCGCACCCGCTCACAGATATAGTCGGACACCTTCCGGGTCACCGCCCGGATACTGGCGCCAAATTTCATGATCACACTGAACTCAATCTTCACTGTCCCCTCTTCCGAATAGACCCGGATGCTTTTCATGACTTCCGGGTCCGTGAAATGAAGAACCCGGTCCAGCAGATTACCGCCCCGGGCTGTGGGCCAGATGACGCCTGCACATCCCGGCTGATTCAGCGCCGCCTCCACGATTTCTGCGAATACATTCTTCGAAATTGCGATCATGCCGAGATCTGTTTCTTTCATTAATATCACGTTATCACCTCGAACCGTTCCGTTTTCTTTCCCGATTATACATGAATCTGCACAAAAAGAAAAACTGTCATATCGGCGTCTCCCCCGATATGACAGTCCGTGATCTTACGAAACTAGATGGCACGGTTGACCTTGCCGGCTCTCATGCACTTCGTGCACACATTGGCTCTTCTGATCGTACCGTTATCATTGATTCTGATCGTCTGGATGTTGGCATTCCACTTTCTTCTAGAATGTCTATTAGAATGGGATACCTTATTTCCGGAAACCTGACCCTTTCCGCAAACTTCACACTTTCTGGACATCTCCCGCACCTCCTGTCTTCCTATAGTAAGCACCGGATCACTCCGGCGCAATATACTCATCACACGCATGACAGTATAGCACATAGAACGGCGGGTGTCCAAGTTTTTTTCACGATTCTCCGGGAAATATTTCCGAAGGCCTATTTCTCGTGAATTTTCTCGTAATACTCCGCCCGGAGCAGGGACATAACATAGAGGTCCAGATACTTTCCCTTCTGCTTCCCGGCATGGCGGCGCACCCCTTCATCCTTGCAGCCCAGTTTCAGACACATCTGTGCCGACGGCATGTCCTGCTTCAGATGATAGAACGTAATCCGTTCCATATGGAGATTAATGAAGGCGTACTGCAGGATCGCCCGCATCGCCTCTTCTCCCAGACCTATGCCCCGGAGGTGCCGGTCCGCAATATAGATCATGTGACAATCCAGAGAATCCGTCCGGCGGTCGATGTTCGTCAGAACCATTCTGCCCACCGGCCGGTCCGTCTCCTTACTGACAATCGTGAACTGCAGTACACTCTCGCTGCTGTTATTCATAACGAAATCTGTAACAATTTCCTTGTAACTGTGATCCCTGTAATAAATGAAGTTTTCCGTGACCGTCTCGTCCTGTTCCCATTTCGCGAAATAGTCGCAGTCCTCGAAAGTTGTCCCACGGAGAATCAGATTCTTCGATTCAATTATTTTCGTTCCGCCCATGCTCTCACCTGTTTCTGCATCCGGCCCGCCTGTGATTCCCCAACGGACCGGGATCATTATAAATAAAAACGAATAAAAACAAATATAATAAAATATTCTAATTTATATAAATATAGCACCCTGTCGAGCGAGATGCAACCACTACCGGGCACAGTCCGTCAAGCCCCCTTCCCCTGCCTTCGCCCTAAGAGAGAACAACCGGGGGCTTCCGCCCCTTCCGCAGGATTTTTTTGAATTCAACACACAGATGTGATAAGATATTGCGTGCCGAATTGCGGCGGCCCCCGGGGCGCCGATAGAAGCGGAACAGAAACGGAGAAGAAACGACTATGTTGAAGAGAATCCTCAGCCTTACACTGGCAGCCTGCATGACACTCTCCGCCATCGGGCTCACTTCCTGTGGAAAGCAGCAGCCGATCGAGGAACATAAGGAAGATATTAATCAAAAAATCGAACTGAAAGTGGATGCGTACCGCACAGACCTGGCGGACTCTTCCGGTGCCATGAACAGCAACACCGGCATCCGCAACTATCTGCGCAGCTGGGCCGAATCCAAGGGTGTTCCTTACACCGTGGACCGGAGCGGAAATGTCATCATGACGGTGAAGGCATCTGCCTACTACCGGAAGGCGGATCCCGTAGTTGTGGTGTGCCCGTATGACAGCAGCCAGAGCCAGCAGTACATGGCGCCGATGGCGATGGCGCTGTATCTGGCAAAGAACAACGAGCAGACCGGCCGCCTGACGGTTATCTTTGCCCGGGAAAACAAGCATGACTTTTCCGGAATCCGAGGCCTCAGCTCGAAGTACTTCACGAAGGACACCAGAGTTATCTGCCTGAACGGCAGCGGAAAGAGCCAGTTCTCCATGAACACCGGCGCCCAGATGGCATTTCATTTCACCCAGAAGATCCGCTACACGAAGCCGGAATACCAGAAGGCTTACCGCATCAGCCTGTCCGGCCTCCCGGGCGGCCAGGTCAACTCAGATGTGGAATCCCAGATCAATCCAGCCGTCCGGCTCCGTTCCCTTCTGACCAGCCTCCAGAGCTCCAGCATCGGTTATGATCTGGCGGATTTCCGGTCCGGTGACGGCGGCTACCTGCTGCCGAAGAATGCATCCATGACCGTCGTCATCGATCAGGACAAGGAACAGAAGTTCATCGACAAGATGACCTCCCTCACAGAGTCCTTCAATGAAGACAAGAGCAACTCCCATCCGGGAGCGGAATTCACCTTCACGAAGGTGAAACGGCCGTCCCGGGTCATCCGTCCCCAGGACACGAACCGGTTCGTCAGCTTTGTCTACACCCTGCTGAACGGAAAATATCTCCAGGAAGAGGACGGAACCATGAAGGCGGTCAACGGAATTACCTCCGTCAGCACAGATGCGCATCAGATTGAAATTCAGTCTGTGGCGTACAGCCTGACCATGCTCTCCATGAACGAGATCGTGAAGGACGAGAAGGCACTCAGCAAGCTCTCAGATCTCGCATTCCGCTTCGGAGCCAGCATTCCTGCCTGGAGCGGCGATCCGGAATCCGAATTTGCGGATCAGATCAGCCGGGCCTACCGCAGATACACCGGAAAATCCCTGACCCTGTCGGACTCCATCACATCCACCTCTGCCAATTTCATTCGTTCGAAGAGCAGCCGTGCGAAGGTGATATCCATCACCCTGAACGACGATGTATTGAAAACCTGCACCGGAACAATCATTCAGTACCTGACCGGACTGGAGCACACCGAACTGGGTCTGGGTCTGACGAAATCAGACAATGAGGACCAGACGGAGAACAATTGAGATGGAAGAGAAAAATAAGAACAACAGAACAATCCCCCTGCAGGCATTGAACGCCCTGCAGGAGGAGGAATCCATGCGCCGGGAAGAGCACGCAGAAAGCTCTTCTTCCGGCGCTTCGTTCCATTCGGAAGAATATCAGTATTTCTTTCCGGACGAATTCGAGAAGGGACTTCACATCAGCGAGGCGGAACGGGAAAACGCCCGCCGCCTGATCCGGCGGGGCGAGATCCGTCTCCGCCAGTTTTATACCGGCACAGAAACCTTCTCCCGTACCAATGAGGTGCTGGGGGAAGCACTGTTCACTCTGTCCGATCCTTCGGGCTATCCGGTTCCCTATAACCTGGATATGATATTCAGCCGCACGAAGGTGATTATGTCCCGCTGCAGTATGCCGGACTGCAATCCAAGGGAGGATTCCCGTTCCTATCTGCACCGCACCCTGTGCGTCCATGAAGCGGCCGGACTTCTCCTGGCGGAAGACTATCTCCGGGAACATCCCGAACTGGACGCTACCACACCGGACATGTCCCGTTTCATGCGGGATGTGGAAAGCCTGCGGGGCACAACCCTGCGGCATCCAGAAGACAGCCGCAGGGTAATTCTGCGGATGGAACCGCTTCTCTCCCTCCTGAGCTCCGGTACCCTTCTACTTTCGTTCCGGATCGGCGCCTCCCGGATGTACAAGATCCGGGATCTGGAGGAATTCCTGAACAATATGACCCGTCGGCAGGAAATGGCCTTCGGAAAAAAAACAGTGCTGAAGATGTCGCCGGACTATCTGGATGAGACGTCCCTCCGGTGGTACCGGTTCTTCGTCGCTGCCCGGAAGGCAGATCAGAGCCTCCGGGACAGCCTGGCGGATGCCGGAAGACGGCTCCCGGAGAAACCGGATTCCATCGTTCTTTCCGGATATACCCTGGACAATTTCCTTCGCACTGCAGAGGGCCGGACAATGCAATTGAAAGAACCCGGGGAGGGAAGCAGGCAGATCACCGTAAGCGGGGAACCTTATTCCCCTCACCTGGATCTGAAACCGGACATCCATTCGGAGACCGGCGCACTGGAGGGTGTCATCCTGTCCGGCCGCCTTCCCTGGCTCTTCACCGGCGCCGAAACAGCCTGCTGTCTGGCAGGGGATAAACTGTATATCCTGAAGGAAGAGATGCAGGAAGGTCTGGAGTCTCTCTACCAGGCCGCCTCCTACCAGTACCGGCTGAACATGCGGGTCGGGAGAATCCGGATGGGCGAGTTCTACCACAAGATCCTGCCCGCACTCCGTCAGATTGCCGATATCCATGAGGAGGATCCGGACCTGATCAACGGTTACCTGCCGCCGGAACCGGTACTGACCGTTTACCTGGATTACGACAACGGGCTTGTCCTCTGCCGCCCGGAAGCGGCATACGGCAGAGAAGTATTCTCCATGACGGACCTGATCGACTGGAACGAGAAAACCTCCGCGGCGGGAACCCAGGACCAGTACAGGGACCGGGATTCCGAGAAACGAGTCCTCAGACAGCTGGAGACGTATTTCCCGCACTACGACCGGACTCTCCGGATCCTGTACAATGATGCAGACGACGATCTGCTTTTCGAACTGCTGGACCACGGTCTGGACGAACTGCTCTCCCTGTGTGAAGTCCGCACCACAGATGCCTTCCGCCGCCTGGGTATGCAGAAACCGGTGAAATTTCAGATGGGCATCTCCCTGGAGAGCAATCTGATGAATCTCTCGGTCACCTCCCGGGATGTGGATGAGGAAGAGCTCCTGAACATTCTGGATCAGTACCGCAAAAAGAAACGATTCGTCCGCCTCCGCAACGGCAATTTCCTGAAGCTGGAGAACAACGAATCGGTGGACCGGCTTTCCCGGATGATGGAGGAACTCCACCTCTCCCTCCGGGATATGACCGCCGGAAAGATGCATATTCCTGCCTACCGTTCCCTCTATCTGGACAAAATGCTGGAGGGACAGGCCGATATCTACGCAGACAGAGACCGGCACTTCCGGAAACTGATCCAGGAATTCAAGACTGTCAGTGATTCGGAATACGACGTGCCCGGAGAACTGGAAAGCATCGTCCGCCCATACCAGGCCCGGGGTTACCAGTGGCTCCGGACCCTGGATCATTACGGGTTCGGCGGCATACTGGCCGATGAAATGGGTCTGGGAAAATCACTCCAGACCCTGGCCGTTCTGAAAGCCACAGCGGAAGAAGAGGCAGAAGACGAGACTCGGCCGAAACTCTCCCTCATCGTCTGCCCTGCCTCTCTGGTGTACAACTGGCTGGAGGAGGTGCGGAAATTCACCCCGGACCTGCGGGCCGCCGTGATCACCGGCACCGCATCCGCCCGGGCCGGGCAGCTTAGGGAGATCCGGGAGAAACAGAATCAGGATATCCTGATCACCTCCTATGACCTGCTGAAACGGGATATTCAAGAATACAGCGACTTCCGGTTCCGGTTTGAAATCATCGACGAGGCCCAGTACATCAAGAATCATTCCACTGCTGCGTCGAAATCCGTGAAACTGATCCATGCCGACACCCGGTATGCTCTGACCGGCACCCCGGTCGAAAACCGTCTGTCGGAGCTTTGGTCCATTTTCGATTACCTGATGCCGGGATTTCTGTACGACTACAGCAGTTTCCGGGACGAACTGGAGAAGCCGATAATGAAACAGGGGGAGGAAGCTGCCCTGGAGCGGCTGCGCCGCATGGTGGCGCCTTTCATCCTCCGGCGCTGCAAGAAGGACGTTCTGACGGATCTGCCGGAAAAGATCGAAGAGACCCACTTCGCCGGCATGGATTCCCGGCAGCGGAAACTGTACGATGCCCAGGTGGTTCAGATGCGGAATACCATCAGGAGCCAGGATGACAGTGACTTCAGCCGGAGAAAAATCGAAATTCTGGCGGAACTCATGCGTCTCCGGCAGATCTGCTGCGACCCGGATCTGTGCTTCAGTAATTACCGGGGCGGTTCCTGCAAAACCGAAATGTGCATGGATCTGATCCGGAACCTGATCGACGGCGGTCACAAGACCCTGCTCTTTTCCCAGTTCACCTCCATGCTAAAGATTCTTCAGACGAAACTGGACGCAGCCGGAATCCCGTACTATCTGATCACCGGCAAAACGCCGAAGGAAACCCGCCTGAAGCTGGTCAACCAGTTCAACCGGGACGAGACACCGCTGTTCCTGATTTCCCTGAAAGCAGGAGGCACCGGCCTGAACCTGACCGGTGCCGACAGTGTCATTCACTATGACCCGTGGTGGAATACCGCAGCAGAGGATCAGGCCACCGACCGGGCACACCGGATCGGCCAGACGAATGTGGTCACAGTATACAAGCTGGTGGTAAAGGACACAATCGAAGAAAAAATCATTGACCTGCAGAACCGGAAGGCCCGTCTGGCAGAGGACATTCTGAGCGGAGATGCCGTCAGCAGCAGCACCCTCACCCGGGAGGAGCTGCTGGAGATCCTGCGTTAATTCGGTTCGTCTGCATCGCCTGCAGCAGATTTTCGTATACGAATCATGGTTGTATATTACGGAAGGGTGCGGAATCCGTAAAAAAACGAATTCCGCACCCTTCAACATCACACCGATTTTTTCCAGCCCCATATACCCCGTCATGGGCCGCTGCACCTGTCATTTTTTGTCCATCAAACCCGAGGCATGGTATCATCCCCGGGGAATCATCATCACGTTCATATCCGTCCGGCCGGAGATCCCCGCAAGACGCCCGGCAGAGGAATACTGCCACATCTTGTAGATGTAAGGATACCCCGTTTCCGCTGTATAATGCGCCAGCCACACCGGATAGGCTGTCAGCCGGCTCAGATCCACATTATTCTGCAGCCAGGCCGGGTTCCCGTAGATCATCGGCTCATAGCCCTGCTGCTTCACGTACTTACAGAAGGCATCGGTAATGCGGGTGGCCTCCTCTGCACTCAGGCTCCCCTGGTGGCTGCTCTCTGACACCTCCAGATCGAAGGTTACCGTATAATCGATATCGTAACCTTTCAGCGCCCGGACCACATATCTCGCCTCTTCCACGGCTTCCTTCGTGTTCGCCGCCATAGAATAGAAATAGACGCCCACTTTCAGTCCCGCCTGTTTCGCACCGGTGAGGTTTCTGCGGAAATACGGGTCCTCATAGATCCGGCCGGCGGTGGATCCCCGGTATCCCACGCGGACAAAGGCAAATTTCACACCGGTCGATGCCACCTGATTCCAGTTGATTTTCCCCTGATGAGAGGAAACATCGATGCCCACTTCCGAAACGTACCGGGCATCCCGATAATACCGAAGACCATTTCGGAAATAGAACGATTCGCTCTGATAGGGATTCTCCCGGATCGTCTTTTTCGGATCCGGTCCGTCATAGTGGTACTGCATGCAGGACCGAAGCGTCCCGAAAAGCAGCAGCACCAGAAGAAGTGCAATCCCGCCCCGGAACCACCGGTTCTGGAACAGCAGAGCGAAGAAATGCCGGATGGACGATGTCCCCCGGTTTCTCCGCCCTGCAGGTTTTCGTTTTCGATGATACAGATTCCCTTTCGATGAATAACCTTTTCTCTGTTTCATGGAAATCAGATTTCTTCCTTCTCTTCCTCATCACCGGCGATCTCATTCACCGCCGCCGCAAACAGGGCGGCGCTCAGCGTGCAGAGACTCAAGACAATCCATTTCATTTTCTTGTTCATCGGTCCTACCTCCCGTTTCTCACCTTTTCCCGCAGACGATCGTTCTTTCCTTTTTTCTCGTATTATACATTTCAGGCAGGAGAATTGCAATCATCGCAGAAAATACTTGTTTCCTCCCAAAAGCTGTGTTAATATAACACTGTTGCATCGGTCAGCCGGTGCGAAAACCGAATATGCGGCTATAGCTCAGCAGGATAGAGTAGCACACTCCGAATGTGAAGGTCGCGAGTTCGAATCTCGCTAGCCGCATTCTTTTAGGAACCGCCAACTCGTTGCATGACAACGGTTCGGCGGTTTCTTCGTTATGCCAGGGGCCGGGCATCTCCCCCCTCCGGCAAGATGATTATTGAAACAGAAGAGCGGGTACTGTATACTATGAGGATGTCAGTCCGGATCGAATACCGGACGGTTAGAGAGGTTTAGAGAAATGAATAATACAACGAAATCGTCCCAGTATGACAGACCGAAGCGCCGAAAGAACGCCGCCGTTCTGGTGGTTGTTCTGCTTCTTGCCCTGGCCTGCCTCATTTTTTTCCGCCATTATACAGACCGGGATACCTTCCTGCCGGGCAGTGAGATCGACGGCGTCAATGTATCCGGTATGACCGCTTCCCAGGCGGCAGACAAGCTGAAGACCACCTGGAAAAGCCGGGAGCTGAAGGTCAGGCAGAACGGCAAGGTGGTGGCCCGGTTCAGCTACCGGGACTACGACTATGAAGACGTAGAATCTGCTGTGGCGAAGGCGATGAATCCCGGCACAGGAACGTCCCTGGCCCGGGCATTTAATTCGTCGAAACGTCACATGACGGTGGAATCGAAGCCGAAGATTGACGAGGAGAAATTCAACGCCATCTTCTATAACATGAGCATTGTCAAGGATGCGAAATACACTGCGAAAAGCAAGGACGCATACGTGGATCTGTCTGACCCGAAGTTTACCATCCATAAGGAAGTGTACGGTGACGAACTGGATAAGCAGGCACTGAAGCGGGCCATTATGAAGGCAGTCAGCGAAGGCAGAACCACGTTCCGCTACACGGCCAGCGACTACTACATCGAGCCGGAATTGAAATCCACCAGCCGGACCCTGCTTCTGGAACAGAACTTTGCGAAAGAATACCTGAGTCAGAAGATCACCTATGAAGGCCTGGTGAAGGATTATACCATCACCCCGAAAGAACTGAGTACCATGCTCGAACGGAAGAACGGGAAAGCGGTAGTGAACGAAAGCGCCGCAGCGAAATTCGTCGCCAATACCGTTTCTACCCGGATGTCCACCGTGGGCATGCAGCGTAAGCTCAAGTCCGCAGGAGGCGGAACCTACATTGTCGCCGGCGGAAATTACGGTGCTTCTGTGGATGTGAAGAAAGAAACGAAACAGCTGATCCGGGATCTGAAGGCCGGAAAGGATGTGAAACGTGCGCCGGTCTACACCGGAAAGGTGAAGAAGGTCACCAAGGGAAACAGCGATATCGGCGACAGCTACGTGGAAGTGGATGTGGGCAGACAGACGGTCTACTGCGTCATCAAAGGAAAAAAGGTTCTGACCTCCAGTGTCGTCACCGGCAATGTGGCGGAAGGTCATGCCACCCCGTACGGCGTCTGCTACCTGGCATATAAGGAGACGGATGCCACACTGAAGGGGAAGAATGCGGATGGTTCCGACTATGAGTCCCATGTGGATTACTGGATGCCGTTCAACGGCGGCGTCGGGCTTCACGATGCGCCGTGGAGGGGTGCCTTCGGCGGAAGTATTTACAGGACCTCCGGCAGCCACGGCTGTGTCAATATGCCGCCGGCCAATGCGAAGAAACTGTATCACTATGTGTACGCCGGAATTCCGGTCATCGTTCATCCGTAGGAAACAGCAGCATAAGAGGACGAACGCTCCTTTGGGCGCACAGATCCGGAAACGGATCGTGCGCCCGATTCTTTTTGTCATAATCCCCCTCCCCTGTTGACATTTCACGTCGACAGAGTATACTGGAAACTGCGGGTTGGCACTCATTCACGAAGAGTGCTAACAGAGAATAACAGAGCGACGGAGGTATTGACATATGGCGAAGAAACAATTCAAGACAGAATCCAAGAAACTGCTGGATATGATGATCAACTCGATTTATACGAACCGGGAGATCTTCATCCGGGAACTGATCAGCAATGCCAGCGATGCGCTGGACAAGCGGTATTATCACGATCTGGAATCCGGCACCAGCGGCGTGACCCGGGAGGATTACACCATCCGGATCACCCCGGACAAGGACGCACGCACCCTCACCATCAGCGACAACGGCATCGGCATGACGAAGGAGGAACTGGAGTCCAACCTGGGCACCATTGCGAAGAGCGGCAGCCTGGACTTCAAGAATGCCCATCAGACCGGCGATGAATCCGGAGCGGAAGATGCCGGATCAGAAGAAGGTTCCCGGGAGTCGAAGGAAAAGAATGTCACCGACATCATCGGACAGTTCGGCGTCGGCTTCTATTCCGCCTTCATGGTCGCAGACAAGGTCACCGTCACATCCCGGGTGCAGAACGCTTCGAATGCGTACGCATGGGAATCTTCCGGCACCGACGGCTACACTGTGGAAGAGGCGGAGAAAGCCGATGCGGGCACAGATGTGGTGCTCCATCTGAAAGCAGATACCGACGCTGAAAACTACAGTCAGTACCTGGAGGAATATGAGATCCGCAGTCTGATCCGCAAGTATTCCGACTATATCCATTACCCGATCACCATGATGGTGACGAAATCCCGGCCGGTGGAGAAGGCCGAGGAGGAGCAGGCACAGGATCAGAAGGACGAAGACCAGAACAAACCGCCGGAAATGGAGACATACCAGGAACTGGATACACTGAACTCCATGGAGCCGATCTGGAAGAAGGCGAAGAGTCAGGTCACAGATGAAGAGTACAACGAATACTACAAGGGGAAATTCTCGGACTATGAAGACCCTTGCCGGGTGATCCGCACCTCCGTGGAAGGTGTGTCCAGCTACACAGCCCTGCTGTTCATCCCGAACCACACACCGTTCAATTATTACACGAAGGACTACGAAAAGGGTCTGCAGCTGTATTCTTCCGGTGTTTTGATCATGGACAAGTGCAAGGACCTCCTGCCGGATTACTTCAATTTCGTCAGAGGTCTGGTGGACTCCCAGGATCTGAGCCTGAATATCTCCCGTGAGACCCTGCAGCAGGACCGGCAGCTGAAGAATATCGCGAAGAATCTCCAGAAGAAGATCAAGGCAGATCTGGCGGATTTCATGAAGAATGACCGGGACGGTTATGAGAAGTTCTTCGAAAACTTCGGCAGAAGTCTGAAATACGGCATTTACGAGGGCTACGGCATGACGAAGGATCTGCTGGCAGACCTCCTGCTCTTCTACAGCAGCACCGAAAAGAAAATGATCTCCCTGGACGAATACATTGCGAAGATGGGAGAAGACCAGAAGTATATCTACTATGCACCGGGTGAAACCGTGGAGAAGGTGGATATGCTGCCTCAGGTGGAGGCTGCGAAGGCAAAGGGCTATGAAGTGCTCTACCTCACCGACGAAATGGACGAATTCGTCGTGAAGATGATGCATGATTACAAGGAAAAGGAATTCCTCTCTGTGTCCGAAGCAGACATGAGTGAAGAGGAGACAGAAGAAGAGAAGAAAGCGCTGGAGGAACTGAAGGAGAAGAACAAGGATCTGCTCGCTTTCATTCAGTCCACTCTGGGCGATGCGGTTTCTGAAGTCAGACTGTCCCGCCGGCTTGGAGACGCTTCCGTCACCCTCACATCCAAGGGCGGCATCTCTATCGAAATGGAAAAGACCCTGAATCAGATGCCGATGAACCAGGGCGTGAAGGCGGAGAAGATTCTGGAGCTGAACCCGGATCACGCCGTGATGAAGAAGATGCAGGATTCCTTCGGAGACGGCACAGATGAATCCGGAAAGGAACTGACGGCGGTATACGCCCGCCTGCTCTATGATCAGGCGGCCATGATCTCCGGACTCTCCATTCAGGATCCTGCCAGAATGGCACAGGACATCGATACCTTGATCACGAAGTAACACACCTTCGAAACAAACACACATGAAAAGCGGAGCCTTCCGCCCGGACCACGTCTGACGTCCGGGCGGAAGGCTCCGCTTCGTATTCGTTCGATCTGTGCTTCGATCCATTAAACCGGCTCCGCAGAATCTACCACACCATATCGCTGCTGATGTCACTCAGCTTATCGGCACCGCACATCTGCATGGTGTCTTCCAGTTCTCCGCCAAGCTTCTCGATATAGGTCTTCACTCCTTCAGCACCGCCGCCGTAGACCGCTGTCACAAACGGCCGGGCAATCAGAACGGCGTCTGCACCCATGGCCAGAGCCTTGAAAACATCAATACCTGTGCGGATTCCGCCGTCCACCAGCACCTTCATGGAACCGTCCACCGCTTCCACAATTTCTTCCAGCACGTCCGCCGTCGCCTGGCAGCTGTCCAGTACCCGGCCGCCGTGGTTGGACACGATGATCGCAGAAGCACCCGCTTCTTTCGCCTTCAGCGCACCCTTCGCGGTCATGATGCCCTTCACAATGAACGGAACACCGGCATCCTCCACGATCTCCTTCAGTTCCTCCACGGACTTGCGCCCTGCCGGCGGCTGGAAGCCCTTCAGGAACGGCAGACCGGCAGCGTCCACATCCATGGCGCATGCAAATGCGCCGGAAGCCTTCACCAGTTCCATTTTCTGTTTCACAACACCCACGCTCCACGGCTTCACCGTCGGGATGCCCAGACCATCTGCCTTCCGGATCGCTTCTGTTGCGGCAACCATGACGTTATCATCCATGCCGTCACCGGTGAATGCGGCAATGCCGTTCTCCGCACAGGCAGAAACCAGTACATCGTTATAGGTGACATCTGTGTACTTGTCGCTGTAGTGCAGATTCACCGCTCCCACCGGACCGGCGAAGATCGGATAACGGAATTTCCGGCCGAACAGTTCCAGACTGGTGTCGATGTCCGCATTGGCGAACAGCGTATCCATATTCACATTGTAATTCTGCCAGGCCTCAAAATTCCGGATCGCTGTGTCTCCCACAGCCCCCTTCGCTCCCGGTCCCGGAATCTTATTTCCGCAGGCCTTTCCGTTGCATACCGGACACGCCTTGCAACTCGGTCCGATGCATTTTCTCGCATTTTCTAATACTTCTTCGTAATTCATTTCTCCTCCTAACAACCAGGCTGTTTTTTTCAGCATTTCATTCATCGTATCACCCGCAGTCCGGGATTTCAACCGTTCCTTCTGGAAGGTACTGTAAAAATTTCAAAAACCACTGCAGGAACCGATCTCCGCCTGAAGTGCGATTCTGCTGCCTCTACTGCTCCGGCGTCTCTTCTTTCTCTTCCGCCTCCGGTTTCGCCTCGGAAGGAGCAGAGACAGCCGGACGCTCTTCCTTTCCGAGAATCAGCTCCCGGCAGTATGCCATGGCAGATGAAATCGAATAGAGCACCAGTGAGAACAGAATATAGGTGCCGCTGCCGTTCACCAGCGCCATCATCACCTGCTGCCAGTTTTCGGCCCGGGACTGCCCCTGCTGCTCATAGGCCGCCTTCAGCGTAATCCAGTTCCGGAAGAAGGCGAACAGCGCATACAGCGCCGTTATGGCCGCCGCAATATACAGAACCGTCTCCAGCGTTGTCCTTTTCCGGGATTGATCTTTCTTCATACGAATAAACCTCTTTTCCTCTTCAGTAATCAATTCACGATTTTCATTATATCACCTCTGCCTGACCCCGCCCAGACGGACCTGCTATTTTCTTCCCTTCCGGAAATCAGAAATATCCGTCAGCTGTTAACACTTTTCATTACATCTGTCTTGTCAGGTTGTGGAATCAGTGTTACCATAATACCCATGGACGCGCCCCGGACCCGGCGTCTGCGGGCATAGCTGTGTTAGAAAAAGGATGAAGAGGTTTATATCATGAACGAGGAACTGATCAGGGAAATCCAGGAACTGAAGAAGGAGAAGGATGCGGTGATTCTGGCCCACTACTATGTGGACGGATCCATTCAGGAAATTGCGGACTACGTAGGCGATTCTTTCGCACTGGCGAAAGCTGCCGTGGAGGATCCACGGAAAACCATTGTTTTCTGCGGTGTCACCTTCATGGGACAGAGCGCCAGTATCCTGAATCCGGACAAGACAGTGCTGGTCCCGGCGGATGATGCCGTCTGTCCCATGGCCCTGATGGTGGACCCGGCGGAAATCCGGGAAATGAGAGAGAAATATGAGGACCTGGCGGTGGTCTGCTACATCAACTCCATGGCAGAGACGAAAGCTCTGGTGGATGTCTGTGTCACCTCCTCCAATGCGGTGAAAATCGTGCGCAGTCTGCCTCAGAAAAACATATACTTCATTCCGGATCAGAACCTGGGAAGCTATATTGCGGAGCAGGTGCCGGAGAAGAATATCATGCTGGGATACGGCTTCTGCCATGTTCACCACTATATGGACCCGGAAGATGTGAAGGCACTGAAGAAGGCCCATCCGAAGGCAAAAATTCTGGCCCATCCGGAATGCAACCGTTCCATCATCGAACTGGCCGACTATGTGGGCAGCACGAAGGGAATCATCCGATACTCCGCAGAGAGCCCGGAAACAGAATTCATCATCTGCACCGAATCCGGCGTGGAGCATGAACTCCGCCGTCTTTCCCCGGAGAAAAAGTTCTATTTCGCCGCCAACCAGATCTGCCCGAATATGAAGAAACTGACCCTGGAAAAGGTCAGGGACTGTCTGAAAAACGGCGCCCCGGTCTCCAAGGTGGACGAGGAAACGAGAACGAAGGCACTGATTCCGCTGAACCGCATGCTGGAGCTGGGCAGCGCCCCGGAGAAGAAGGAGAACTAACATGGCACAGAAAACGGCAAGTTCCGATGTTCTCATCGTCGGAACCGGCGTGGCAGGTCTGTACTGCGCACTGAATCTTCCCCTGAACCGGAAGATCACCATCATTGCGAAATCCGATCTGGAAGATTGTGATTCTTACCTGGCCCAGGGGGGCATCTGCATGCTCCGGGACGACGAGGACTACGACAATTATTTCGAAGACACCATGCATGCAGGTCATTACATCAACGACCCGGAGTCCGTGGAGATCATGATACGCGGTTCCCAGGACGTCATCCGGGACCTGATCGAATTCGGCGTCGACTTCGAACGAAACGAAGACGGCTCCCTGAAATTCACCCGGGAAGGGGCCCATTCCGCTCCCCGGATCCTGTTCCACCAGGACATCACCGGAAAGGCCATCACTTCCGTCCTGCTGGAAACCGTGAAACGGCTTCCGAATGTCACCATTCTGGACCATGTGACCATGACCGACATCATCACCACCAAGGCGCCGGGGGGCGCTGTGGTATGTCAGGGCATCATCGCCAAGGCCCCGAAGGACACCCCGGTGGCGAAGAAATACGGTAAACTGGAAACAACCGACGGTCAGATGCTCTTCCCGATGACTGCCCGGGAAGTGGTGTGGGCCTGCGGCGGCATCGGCGGCCTGTTCGACCATTCCACCAACTTCCCCCAGCTGACCGGGGATGCCCTGGCCATTGCGCTGCGCCACGGCATCGAACTCCGGGATCCGGATTACATTCAGATCCATCCGACCACCCTCTTCACAGAGAAGCCGGGCCGTTCCTTCCTGATTTCCGAATCCGTCCGGGGCGAAGGCGGCATTCTGCTGAATGAAAACGGCGAACGGTTCGTCAACGAACTCCTGGCCAGGGATGTGGTCAGCAAGGCCATTCTGCAGGAAATGAAGGAAACCGGAAAGAAACATGTCTGGCTTTCCATGAAAAACATTCCGACGGACATGATCACTTCCCACTTCAAGCACATTTACGAACGCTGCCTGGAAGAAGGTTTTGACTGTACGAAAGAACCGATCCCCGTGGTCCCGGCCCAGCACTACTTCATGGGGGGCGTGAAGGTGGACCACATGAGCCGGACCACCATGCCCCAGCTTTTTGCCGCCGGAGAAACCAGCTGCAACGGCGTGCACGGCGGAAACCGTCTGGCCAGCAACTCCCTCCTGGAAGGGCTGGTCTTCGCCAAGCGGGCGGCCCTGACCATCGCCCGGGAGCTGCCGAACACCATGCTTCTCCGGAACGTGGAGAACCATGTAGACCTGACGCTGTACCAGGACGCCTGTGCACTGACAAAGGAATACAAAGAAAGCGTTCTGGCAGAAATAGAAAGGATGCGGAAATACCATGAACAACATCACCATGAAGCTTAATGCGGATCCCCTCATTCTCTCCGCACTGCGGGAAGACATCAACAGTGAGGATCTGTCTGCCAATGCGGTTATCCCGGAGCACACGCCGGGAGAAGTGGATCTGATTGCGAAACAGGACGGCATCATCTGCGGTCTTCCGGTCTTTTCCCGTACCTTCGAATTGCTGGATCCGGAAACCTGCTCCACCTTCTCTGTCAGCGACGGAGATCCGGTGACGGCGGGACAGAAAATCGGCCGGGTCCGGGGGGACATCCGGGTTCTGCTGAGCGGAGAGCGCACCGCTCTGAACTACCTGCAGCGGATGAGCGGCATCGCCACATATACAAACACCGTTGTGAAACTGCTTCAGGGAACGAAAACGAAACTGCTGGACACCCGGAAAACCACCCCGAACATGCGGATTTTTGAAAAATACGCCGTGAAAACCGGCGGCGGATACAACCACCGCTACAATCTGTCCGGGGGTGTCATGCTGAAGGATAATCATATCGATGCGGCCGGCAGCATTACCGAAGCAGTGAGACGGGCACGGGAGTACGCACCGTTTGTCCTGAAAATCGAAGTAGAAGTCGAAAACATCGACATGGTGCGGGAGGCCGTATCCGCCGGAGCCGACATCATCATGCTGGATAACATGGACCACGAACAGATGGCGGAAGCGATCCACATCATTGACGGTCGGGCAGAAGTGGAATGTTCCGGCAATATTACGAAGGAAAACATCAAGAAACTGACTGACCTGGGTGTGGACTACATTTCCAGCGGCGCACTGACCCACTCTGCACCGATTCTGGACCTGTCCATGAAAAATCTGCGCAAGATCAGCGAATAGCGAAAGAGGGAATCCCATTGACAGTGAAGAACGGAGAAGAACGAAGGAATAAACTGCTGGGCATCCTGTCCCGGGCGGAAGAACCGATTTCCGGAAGCCGTCTGTCCAAGATGCTGAACGTGAGCCGTCAGGTCATCGTCACGGACATCGCCCTGCTCCGCACCTCCCATCCGGATCTGATTGCCACCAGCACGGGATACGTGCTGATGGGCGCATCCGGATGCCGGCGGATTTTCAAGGTGAACCACACCGATGAACAACTCGGAGACGAATTGAAAAGCATTGTGGATCTGGGCGGCACAATACTGGACGTATTCATAGAACACAGGGTCTACGGCACCATTCGCAAACCCCTCAACATCTGCTCCCGCCGGGACGTCGGGCGCTTCATGGAGGACATCGGAACCGGCGTATCCACGCCGCTGAAAAACATCACCCACGGCTACCATTACCACACGGTGGAGGCCAGGAGCCCGGAAGTGCTGGATGAAATTCAGAACATGCTCCGGGAAAAGGGATACCTGATCAGCACCTCTGACGCTCCCACCTACTACGAACCGAAGAAATATAATCAGTAAAGGGCCGGCGCGGAAAACAGGAAGGTATCAATCATGATTTCCGGTCAGAATCACACCGACCCGGTTCAGGATCGCCCGGATGCAGTCTTCGTCGCTGTCGTATTCCGAAATGTTGAACCAGATCATGTCCGGGAACCGGCGGAGCCAGGTCATCTGCCTTTTGGCAAGATGGCGGGTGTTCTGTTTCACCAGACGGACGGCGTCCTCCTTCGTGCATTCTCCGTTCAGGAAGGAGATGATTTCCTTGTATCCGATCCCCTTCATGGAGATATCATCCGCCGTCAGTCCCTGTTCCAGCAGACCCCGGACCTCTTCCACCAGACCTTCCTCCATGAGGAGATCCACCCGGCGGTCGATCCTGTCGTAGAGTTCCTCCCGGTTTCGGGCCAGCCCGATCAGGATCCGTCCATACTCTTCCACAGGCCGAAGTTCCCGGGAAATGTCCCGGATATGGCCGCCCGCTTCTGCCGCTTCCAGCGCACGGATCACTTTCTTTCTATTGTTCGGATGAATGCGTCCGGCTGCCTCCGGATCTTTCCGGCGCAGCAGTTCATAGACTGCGGCATTCCCTTCCCGGTCCGCCAGCTCATAGAGCCGCTGACGAAATGACGGGTCCTCCGGCGGCCGGCTGAAATCCATGTCATACAGCAGCGAATTCAGGTACAGGCCGGTGCCTCCCGCAATGACCGGCAGAAGCCCCCTGCCTGCAATATCCCGGATGGCTTCCTTCGCCAGATGCTGATACCGGGCCACGGAGAAGTCCTCCTTCGGATCAATGAGATCCACCAGCCAGTGCTTTGCTCTCGACTGCTCCTCTTCAGTAGGCTTCGCACTGCCGATATCCATATACTTATAAAGCTGCATGGAATCGCAGGATACAATTTCCCCGTGAAATGCCCGGGCGCATTCGATGGCGAATTTTGTCTTTCCTACAGCGGTGGGCCCGCATACCGCCAGGATATTCAGGGACCCCGGCCGGAACATTTCCGGCCGGTCCAGTGGCGACCAGGGTTTTCCCGAGTAGCAGGCTGTGCTTCGTGTGATTCGGCTGTTCATAATGCTCCTTACTGTACCCGTTTGAAAAATTTTTCGATCTCGTATTTCGTGAACCGGATGAAGGTCGGCCGGCCGTGGGGACAACTGAACGGATTTCTGCATCGTTTCAGCTGCTCCAGAAGTGCCTCCCGTTCCGGACCGGAGAGCGTATCATGGGCTTTCACGGCACTCTTGCAGGACTTGGTAATCAGCTTGTCGATCACCACTGTGTTCCGGGGTGTTTCATTCTCGTCCAGGCTGACCATGAATTCCTTCACGAAACCTTCCGCTTCCGTCATGCTCATGAACGTGGGAATCGTATCGATCCGATAGACCCGCGGGCCGAAGGGTTCGATCCGGTATCCCATCTCCCGGAGGGGTTCCAGCCAGTCATATTCCGATGACTCCAGATCCACCGGCGCCTCCAGGATCAGAGGCAGGAGAAGCTGCTGCCCCGGCTTTTCACTGTCCAGATACTCCCCCACCAGCCGTTCATAGAACACCCGTTCATGGGCGGCGTGCTGGTCAATCATGTAGAAACTGTTTTCATCCACACAGGTGATATAGGTATCGAAAATACAGCCGGTGATGGTCAGGTCATCGAAGGAAAACGGGTGCCGTTTCTCCGGTTCCAGATCGAAGTCGTGAATGTTTTTCCACGCCGGGGCGGCCGGCTGCGGTTCCGGGCTTTCCCGCCTGGATTCAGGGCTATCCCCACGGCGCTGCTCCTGCCTGCGGGCAGCATCCTCCCGGAGTGCATCCGGAATTCTGCGATAGAGATCCTGCTCCGCCGGATCCGGCCGGAGATCCGGTTTCGGTTCGGCCGGTCCCTTCCGGCTGCTCCGGCGGCCGGAAAGATCCCGAACATCGCTCGCTTCAGAGCCGCTTCTCTCTTCCCGGACGAACATCCTCTGTTCTGTCTGTTCCCGGCGGGAGGCCAGAAGCGTCCGGAGATCTGCCTCCTCCTGAACGCCTTCCGATGTTTTTTTGTCCTGCCGGCGGAAATAATCCGATGCCTGAATCACGGCGTCATCGGTGGCCAGCGCCTGGCGGACCGCCTCGCTGATCACCCGGATCACCGGCTTGTCGTCATGGAATCGGACCTCTTTTTTGTTCGGATGAATATTCACGTCCACAGTGCCCGGGTTCGTGCGAAGGTGTAGGAACACCACCGGGAAGCGGCCCTCGAACAGCCGTTCCCGGTACCCCTGGGTCACCCCTTTTTCCATCACCCGGGAATCCACCACCCGGCCGTTGACATAATAGTACTGGTTCCGGCGGTTCGGCCGGTTGAGAGACGGACGGGAAATGCAGCCGGTCACCCGGAAGCCCTCCGCCTCCCGGTCCACCTCCACCAGATCCCGGTATTCCGAAAGCTGGTATACCGCCAGCACCGCCTGTTTCATGCTGCCATTCCCCGAGGTGGTGAAAATCGTCCGGCCGTTATTGATCATCTGGAACCGGATCCCGGGATACACCACCGACAGTTCCGAAACCAGATCGATGATCCGGGTGCTTTCTACGCCGTCTGATTTCAAAAATTCCCGGCGGGCCGGCGTATTATAGAACAGGTCCGTCACAACCATGGTGGTGCCGTCGGGACAGCCCACCGCTGATTTCTCGATCACTGTGCCGCCGTGGATCACCAGCCGGCATCCCGTTTTCCGGTCCCCCGGCTTCGTCACCAGAGTGGTCCTTGTCACCGCTGCAATGCTGGCCAGAGCCTCCCCCCGGAAACCCAGACTCTCGACAGCATCCAAATCCTCCGCCCGGGAAATTTTCGACGTGGCGTGCCGGAGGAATGCCGTCTCCGTTTCCTCCGGCTCAATGCCGCACCCGTCGTCCGTCACCCGGATGAATGTTTTTCCGCCGTTTCGGATCTCCACGGTGATGTTTTCCGCTCCGGCGTCCACCGCATTCTCCGTAAGCTCCTTCACAATGGACACCGGCCGGTCGATGACTTCTCCTGCTGCGATTTTGTCGGATACTTTTTTTGATAATACCTTGATCATATTACTGCTCCCGGATCAGTTCCTGCAGATCTTCCAGTTCCCGGATGGCCTGGGACGGTGTGAGGTTCATGAGATCCAGATTCTTCAGGCGCTCCACCGCCGGATTGATGGTCTCTGTGAACAGGGACATCTGCTGCTCCCTCGGTTCCTTTTCCCCTGCCGCTTCATCTGTCATGGCATCCCGGACTTCCTCCGTCCGGCTCTCTTCCTCCAGCCGGGCCAGTTTCGACCGGGCATTTTCCAGAAGCACCAGCGGCACCCCGGCCAGCTTCGCCACGTGGATGCCGTAACTCCGGCTGGCGGAGCCCGCCACGATTCTGTGCAGGAAAATGATATCCCCGTTCTCCTCTGACACATCCACGCTGAGGTTCCGCACGCCCTCCAGTTTCTCTTCCAGTACGGTCAGCTCATGATAATGGGTGGCGAACAGTGTCCGGATGTGCCGCTCCCGGCAGCAGAGGTACTCCACCGCCGCCCAGGCAATGGACAGACCGTCGTACGTGCTGGTGCCCCGTCCGATTTCGTCGAGAATGATCAGGCTCCGTTCCTTTGCGTTCCGCAGGATGTATGCCAGCTCACTCATTTCCACAAAAAACGTCGACTGTCCCTGGGCCAGGTTGTCCGATGCGCCGATCCGGGTGAAAATGCGGTCCACCACGCCGATTTCTGCACGCTCCGCCGGCACGAAGCACCCCACCTGGGCCATGAGGACAATCAGCGCAGTCTGCCGCATATAGGTGGATTTTCCGGACATATTCGGTCCGGTGATGATCAGCATGGAAGAATCTTTGTCATTCATTCTGGTATCATTGGAGACGAACATACCGTCCTCCGTCATCTGCTCGATCACCGGATGGCGCCCTTTGTCTATCACAATTTCCATCCCGTCATTCACCACGGGACGATTATAGTTCAGCTGGTCACTCACCGCCGCAAAGGCGTTCAGCACGTCCGTCATGGCAATGGCCCGGGAAGTGCGCTGGATCGGACCGATGAATGCCTGGATCTTTCCCCTGAGCTCCGTGAAGAGATCATATTCCAGCTGGTTGATCTTCGCCTCGGAATTCAGCACCAGGCCCTCAGTTTCCTTCAGTTCCGGGGTGACGAAACGTTCTCCGCCCACCAGGGTCTGCTTCCGGATGTAGTTGTCCGGCACCATGTCCAGATTGGAGCGGCTGACCTCGATGTAATAGCCGAAGACCTTGTTGAATCCCACCTTCAGATGACTGATGCCGGTCCGCTCCTTCTCCTGGGCTTCCAGCCCCGCAATCCATGTCTTCGCATCCCGGATGGAGAGTTCCAGCTCATCCAGCTCCTTCGAGTAGCCCGGCCGGATGATGCCTCCCTCCTTCACCGTCATCGGCGGCTCCTCCACAATCGCCCGGGTGATCATTTCCTGCACCTCGTGCAGGTCCTCCATGTCCCGGGCCAGGGTGGACAAAAGTTCACCGGGCAGACCGCTCAGACAGGCCTTTACCTCCGGCAGCACCCGCACCGAATTTCTCAGTGCAATCATGTCCTTCCCGTTGGCGTTCCCCGAAGCGATGCGTCCCGCCAGCCGCTCGAAATCGTAGACCTGTTTCAGCGCTTCGGTCAGGTCGTTCCTCGTCAGGGGGTCGTTCACCAGGGCTTCCACCGCATCCAGTCTGCGGTTGATCGCCGCCGCATCGTTCAGCGGTTCCCGGAGCATCTGTTTCATCAGCCGGGCCCCCATGGCGGTCCGGGTCCGGTCCAGCACGCCCAGAAGAGAGCCCTGTTTCTTCTTTTCGTACAGGGTCTCCGTGATTTCCAGATTGCGGATGGTGGAACGGTCCAGAGCCATGGCACTGCCGATCTCATAGAACCGGCATTCTGTGATCTGCTTCAGGTCCTGCATCTGGGTTTCCAGCAGAAAGGCCAGAAGCGTGCCCAAGGACAGGAGACAGCAGTCCCTGCCGTCCAGCCCCAGCGCCGTCAGAGAAACACTTCCGAACTGGGCACGGATGGCATCCCGGGCGGCATTCTCCGAAAAATAGGAGTCCGGCAGAACCCGGATGTACCCGCCTGTGAGATTCCCCATTTTCTTCTCGTCATGGGCATCCGCCAGGCTCTGGCTGATCAGAATTTCCTTCGGACTGATCCGGACCAGTTCATTCAGCATATCCTCGTAGAGAGCGGAGCCGTACCGTTTCTCGGTGGTGCACAGTTCACCGGTAGAGATGTCGCAGTACGTGACGGACATACCGTTCTGGTCCAGATAAGCCGCAGCCAGATAATTATTTTCCCGCTCGTTCAGCACGGCTTCCGATGTGACCGTACCGGGCGTCACGACCCGGATCACCCCCCGTTTCACCATACCCTTCGTGTGGGCGGGATCTTCCAGCTGTTCACAGACTGCCACCTTGTATCCCATCTCCACCAGCTTCACGATATAGGTGTCCGCCGCATGAAATGGAATCCCGCACATCGGGGCTTTCTCTTCCAGTCCGCAGGCCTTCCCGGTCAGGGTCAGCTCCAGCAGACGGGAGACAAGGATCGCATCATCGAAGAACATTTCATAGAAGTCCCCCAGACGGAAGAACAGTATGCTGTCCGGGTATTCTTCATGGATGTCCATGTACTGCTGCATCATCGGTGATAATTTCATAACTTCGTCAGTGCCTTTCTTCCAAAAAACCGGCGGCAGAGCATCCGCTCCGCCGCCGCTTCCTTCTTCTGTATTTTCCCTCTACGGATTACTTCGCCTTCTTCGCCTTGTAAGCTTCCAGACCCAGTCCGATCAGCTCTGCCGCTCTCTTCAGATCTTCCTTCTTCAGGATGTAAGCGATTCTGATCTCATCCTTTCCGATGTTCGGTGTGGCATAGAATCCGCTGGCCGGTGCGAACATAACGGTCTCGCCGTTATCGTCGAACTCTGTCAGCAGGAACATCAGGAAGTCTTCCGCATCCTCTACCGGCAGTTTCACTGTCATGTAGAATGCACCGCCCGGCTTCTTGCAGACGACGCCAGGAATCTTCATCAGTGCTTCGTGGATCGTATCTCTTCTGGAGCAGTACTCTTCGTTAACTGCCTTATAGTAAGAATCATCTACCGTGTAGAGCGCTGCTGCGCCGACCTGGTCGATGGTGGAGGAGCACAGTCTGCCCTGCGCCATCTTCATGATGCCGCTCATGAACTCTTCGTTCTTGGAAACGATGCAGCCGATACGGGCACCGCAGGCAGAGAATCTCTTGGATACGGAGTCTACAACGATGACTCTGTCCGCATATTCCGGCAGCTGCAGGAAGGACGCCAGCTTGCGGCCGTCGTATACGAATTCTCTGTATACTTCGTCTGCCAGAACCCACAGGTCATGATCCTTCGCAAATTCGCAGATCACCTTCATGTCTTCCAGGGTCAGAACGTTACCGGTCGGGTTGCCCGGTGTGATGCATGCGATCGCCTTCGTGTTCGGCGTGAGGCTCTTCTCCAGCAGCTCTCTCTTCGCATATACATATCCGTCCTCCGCACTGGTTGTGATCGGCGCAACGCTGCCGCCTGCTTCCAGAGCGAAGGTGTTATAGTTCGTGTAGAACGGCTCGGCCATCATAACCTGGTCGCCGTCATTCAGCATATTCAGGAAAGCCAGCAGAAGCGCTTCAGAACCGCCTGTGGTGACGATGATGTCCTTTCTCTCCAGCTCTGCGCCGATCTTTCCGAAATATTTAATAATCGCATCCTGCAGTTCCGGAAGACCGCCTGACTCACCGTAAGCGATAACCTTCGGCTGGTATGCTCTGATGGCATCCATGAATGCGGCTGGTGTCTCGATATCCGGCTGGCCGATGTTCAGGTGGTAAACCTTCTTCCCGGCTTCCTGGGCCGCAATGGCAATCGGATTGAATTTCCGGATCGGTGAGAACTGCATTTTCTGTACTCTTTTCGAAAGCTCCATTTCTAAACTCCTTTCTTTCGAAGAACAACAGACTCCTCTTACACACTGATATTACAGATTCTGGGCTTCCGCCACAACATTCTTAATACCAGTTAAATTATATCTCAAATCCGCATCTTTTCCAACACAGTTTTCTGAATAACCTTTCATGAGATACATAAGAAATTCTACATTCCCTTTCGCACCCTTCACCGGAGAGCAGGTGAGACCCAGAGGTGTGAACCCGTTGTCCGCCGCATACCCTGCGGCCTTCCGGATCACTTCCTCGTGAACCGCCGGATCCCGGACAACCCCTTTCGTGTTTCGCATCTCTTCTTTTCCGGCCTCGAACTGGGGCTTCACCAGACACACCAGCCGGCCCTGATCCTTCAGCACTTTTTTTGCCACCGGCAGAATCAGTTTCAGGGAAATGAAGGAAACGTCGATGCTGACGAAATCCACCGGTTCCCCGATGCGCTCCGGCTCCAGATACCGGACATTGCATTTCTCAATGTTGATGACCCGGGGATCGGTCCGGAGTTTCCAGGCCAGCTGTCCGTACCCCACATCCACCGCATACACTTTCTTCGCACCGTTCTGCAGCATACAGTCCGTGAATCCGCCGGTGGAGGCCCCGATGTCCATGCAGGTCAGGCCGGTCAGATCAATGCCGAAGGATTCAATGGATTTCTCCAGCTTGTATCCGCCCCGGCTCACATAAGGACAGACATCTTCTTTTACATCGATCTCCGCCTCCACGTCGATTTTCGTTCCGGCCTTGTCACTCCGCTGTCCGTCCACGAATACCGTGCCGGCCATGATGGACGCCTTCGCCCTTTCCCGGGATTCGAAGAATCCACGTTCGACCAGCAGCACGTCCAGCCGCTCTTTCTTCCCTGCCATCCGCCTCTAATCTTCCTTTCTGTTATCTTCCCGGATCCGTTCCGCCACTCCCGCAGCATCCAGTCCGTATTTCTGATATAAATCCGCCGGGGCACCCTGTTCGATGAACCGGTCCGGCCAGCCGAACCCGGTCACCTTCCAGAAAGCCGGCGTATGTGCCTTCATATACTGTCCGTACCCGCCGGTGAGAACGCCGTCCTCCAGCGTGTAGATCCGCTTCGTATTCCGGGGCAGCAGGCTCAGATCCAGCGGTTTCACGGATTTCACGCTGACCAGACCCAGGGAAATCCCCTGCTCCTCCAGGATCCGGCAGACCTCCCGGCCGGTGTCCAGCATGGCGCCCACCGCCCACAGGTCCCCGTCTTTTCCCGAACGGATCCGTACATTTCCGCCGCTGTACACCCGGTGCTCCTCCGGATCGATCCGGCAGTTTCCTCTGGGATACCGGATCGCCGTCGGATGGGAACAGGAAGCCGCCGCTTCCACCATTGCCTCCAGATCATTTCCGTCCGCAGGGGCGAAAATCCTCATATTCGGCATCGGGAGCAGGTATGCGAGGTCGAAGACACCGTGATGGGTCTCCCCGTCTGCTCCCACAATGCCGGCCCGGTCAATGCCGAAAACCACCGGCAGATCCTGAAGACACACGTCCTCCAGAATCTGGTCATACGCCCGCTGCAGGAAGGTGGAATAGATTGCGGCGAACGGCTTCTTCCCGGCCTTTGCCAGCCCCGCACTGAATGTCACAGCGTGGGCCTCTGCGATTCCCACGTCGAAGAATCGCTTCGGGAAACGCCGGGAGAATTCACCGAAACCGGTGGCGCTGCCCATGGCAGCGGTAATGGCGCAGATTCCGCTGTCCCGCTCCGCCAGGGAGAGAACGGTTTTCCCGAAGACCCCGGACCAGCCGGTGCCTCCGGCGGAAAGGGGCCGGCCGGTGTCAATGTCGAAAGGGCCGATTCCGTGGAACTTGTCCGGATTCTGCTCCGCATTGCGGTAGCCCTTCCCCTTCTTCGTCACAACGTGAACCAGCACCGGTCCCGGCACACTGGCAGCCTGCCGGAGGACCTGAATATCCTCACCGATGTCATTGCCGTCCACCGGTCCCAGGTAGGTGAAGCCCAGCTCCTCGAACATGATTCCGCCGGAAATCAGGGCATACTTCATCCATTCCTTGGTGTCGGAAATGGTGTGGGAGAGATTCTTTCCCACTACCGGAATGCCGGAAATAACCTTCTTCGTGTTCTTCTTCAGACTGCGGTAGCGGCTGCTGGTCCGAAGCTTGTTGAGATGCTTCGACACACCGCCGATGTTCTTGGAGATCGACATGCCGTTATCGTTCAGCACGATAATCACATGGGACCCGGACGCCCCCACATTGTTCATGGCCTCATAGACCATTCCGCCGGTGAGCGCCCCGTCTCCGATGACTGCCACCACTTCCTCCGTGCCACAGTCGATGTCTCTGGCCGCCGCATATCCTGCCGCCGCCGAGATCGAAGTGCTGGAATGCCCGGTGTCGAATGCGTCGTGTTCACTCTCCGAGGCCTTCGGGAATCCGCTCATCCCGCCGGTCTGCCGGAGATGATCGAATCCGGAGGCCCGGCCGGTCAGAATCTTGTGCACATACGCCTGATGGCCCACGTCCCAGATAATCCGGTCCTTCGGACTGTTGAACACCCGGTGCAGCGCAATCGTCAGCTCCACCACCCCCAGATTGGAGGCCAGATGACCGCCGGTGACCGACACCTTCTCCAGCAGGAAATCCCGGATCTGGTAAGAGAGCAGCTCCAGTTCCGCCCGGTTCATTTTCTTCAGATCCTTCGGAAAATCATAGTCTTCTATCTTCTGATGCATCATGATTGCCTCATTTCGTGCGTTTTTCCAGTTTCCGGACCAGAATCCGGAAGAAGTCGCCAGAGCTGCCCCACTTCTCCAGTGCAGATACCGCATCTTCCGTCAGTTCGTGGAGACGGCTCCGGGATGCCTCCATTCCGTACATGGAAACCCAGGTCAGCTTGTCATTCTGCGCATCCTGTCCCACAGACTTGCCCAGGGTTTTCTCATCTCCCACCACGTCCAGAATATCATCTGCCACCTGGAACGCCATACCCAGATCATAGGCATATCGTTCCATGTCATTCTGCAGTGCCTCTTCCGCATCCCCCAGGAACAGCCCGGCCCGGATGGCGCCGATGATCATGGCTGCCGTCTTGTTCTCATGAATGAAGGTCAGAAGCGGCGCAGAAGGCCGCTCGCTTTCGGAAGCCAGGTCAGCGGTCTGTCCCGCCACCATGCCCCGGACGCCTGCTCCCCGGGCGATGGCATCCGCCGCCCGGACCCGGCGCCGGAGGGCCTCCGGGTCCTGCTGATGGGCCAGCATATCCCCCAGCATGATCTCGAAAGCGGCGGACAGAAGTCCGTCTCCCGCCAGTGTCGCCATGCCTGCTCCATATACCATGTGATTCGTGGGTCTTCCCCGCCGGAGAGCATCATCGTCCATGGCCGGCAGGTCATCGTGAATCAGCGAGTAGGTGTGAATGAATTCGATCGCCGACGCATAAGGCAGTGCTTCTTCCGCAGTCCCGCCTGCCATTTCCGCCGCCGCCAGCAGCATCACCGGACGGATCCGTTTCCCGCCGCTGAGCAGACTGTATTTCATGGATTCCTCCAGGGTTTCCGCATAGGCGCCGATGGCGGGCATCGGATCGGTCAGATGCTGTTCCGTCAACGCCAGATATTCTTCGAATGTTCTCATGTCATTTCCTTCTTCCTGCGCCGGTCCCTTCCGGCTGTTCTCCGCCTTCCGGATTCTACCGGTCTGTTTCTTCCGGCCCGATGCGGTACGTTTCGATCTGCTGCTTCGCATCATGAAGAATATCGGTACAGATCCGGTAGTAATGCATACCCTCTTCATAGCAGCGGATGGATTCCTCCAGACCGGTGGACGGATCCTGCATCCGGTCCGCCAGTTCCTTCAGTTTCTGATAAGCGGTTTCGAAGCGCCCGCCGTCCTTCTCCGGTTTCTTCCCGGCGGCTTCTTCCCGGCCGTCCGTTTCGATCATCATCTGTTCACTCATTATTTCGCTCCTGTTCTGACCGGCTTTCCGGCTGTCCGGCGCTGCCCGGCGCCGCCTCCGCTACCTGCTCTAAAGCCTCCGGCAAATCAATGCGAAGGGCTTTCATCTCTGCGCTTCCCCTCGCCAGCCGGACCCGGTAGACCCCGCCGGTCTGAAGCTCTCCGGCATCCGTCATCACCCGGCCCGCTTCGTCCTCCAGAATCGAATACCCGTTCTCCAGAATCTTCCGGGGATCATTGAGCTCCAGCTGCATGCGGAGCTTTTCCACGTCTTTCTGTCTCCGGTCAATCCGGTTCTCCAGCGCACTTCGCATGGACCGGATCAGATTGTCGATGCGGAGTTCCTGAAACATCACCCCGTTGTCCAGCTGCCGTTCAATCAGACTCCGCCGCTTTTCCAATTCCTCTTCCAGCTGGTCCAGATCCGGAACGGCGATGACCGCCGCTTTCGTCGGCGTCTCCGCCCGGACATCAGCCGCCATGTCCGAAATGGTGAAGTCAATCTCGTGCCCCACCGCAGAAATCACGGGAATCTCCGACCCATAGATGGCCCGGGCGACCACTTCCTCATTGAACGCCCACAGATCCTCCGGGGAACCGCCGCCCCGGCCCACAATCAGCACATCCAGATACGGGAATTTCTCGTTGGCTGTGCGGATGGCCCGGGCAATCTGCCCCGCTGCGGCATCCCCCTGCACCAGAACCGGAAACACTGTCACGCTCACGTGATTATTCCGGGGCTTGATATTCTTCATCATATCCCGGATCGCCGCCCCGGTCTCCGAAGTGACAATCCCGATGTGATCCGGAAAAAACGGCAGCGGCTTCTTCTTCGCCGGGTCGAACAGACCCTCGGCGCTCAGTTTCTGCTTCATCTCCTCGAAGGCCAGCTGCAGACTGCCTGCTCCCTCCGTCTCCAGGCTGCGGACATAGAGGGAGTAGGATCCCCCCTTCTGATAGACACTGACAGAACCGACGATGGTCACTTCCATTCCGTCTGCCACCCGGAACCGAAGATCCGCAGCCAGTTCCCGGTTCAGAAAACAATTCACCCGGGCCCGGGCATCCACCAGAGAGAAATACACGTGACCGCTCTGATGATATTTCACCCCGGAAGTCTCCCCCTTCACTGTCACATTCCCCAGCAGCGGGTCCGTCACCAGCACCCGGGAAATATACTCATTCAGCTGTGATACGCTGATCGGTTTCAGCGGCATATCTCTTCCCTCCCAGCAATGCTGTTCCCACGGCGTTGTCCGGTGCCATCTCCGGTCGTCCGAAACAGATCCGGGGAATCTTCCTGTCCCTGCCTGCCCGGCGTTTCAGTTCTTCTTCCAGGTGCTGCCGGATCCATGTGCTGGAACTGACGCCGCCGGCAAAAAGAAATGCGTCTGCGTTCGTCTCTTCTGCAATCTGCAGCGTCATCACTGCAATGGCCCGGGTAATGCGGCGGAAAAGCAGACGGATCAGCGCCGTTTCCTTCGCCGGGTCGCCGGCCGCTTCCTTCGCCAGCCGGGACGCCTGGGTCTCCAGCCCGGAGAGATTGCAGAATCCGCCCCGGACCCGGACGCCGGTCAGTGCACTGTCCGGGATTCCTTCCCCGGCTGCCCGGGTGAAAGGAACGGACTCCCGTTTTTCTTTGTCTGATGCCAGCCGGTCCATCTCCTCCCCGCAGGGGAAATGCATGCCCAGGGTTACGCCCACCCGGTCCAGCACCTGGCCGAAAGCGATGTCCTTCGTTCCTCCCACGATCCGGTACCGGTCCCTCGGCTCAGTGCAGTCCTGATCCGCCAGTACGGCTTCCGTTGTCCCGCCGGAGAAATGAAAACACACGAACCGGGGGCAGTCCTGCAGCACTGTGCCGTGCCGGGCCGCCTCGATATGTCCCTCCTGATGGGAGCATTCATACAGCGGCACCCCCAGGGACGAAGCCGCCGCTTCCGCCGCCAGTTTTCCAGCCAGAAAAACCGGCATATAGGATCCCTCCACCGGCCGGGGACGGGTGGATACGGAAACCGCCGTAACCCGTCCCTCCGGATGAGCGGCCCGGGCCTCCCCGAACAGTTCCCGCAGCATTCCCGGAAGGGCGTTCAGATGCTGAAAGAGCGCGTCCTGCTGTCTCAGTCCCCGCTCTCCCTGCTTCACTTCCAGAAACCGCCTCCGGTCTCCGATCACGCTGCCGGACACCGTAGTCAGCGCTGCGGAAGTCTTATAATTGCTTGTGTCAATACCCAGAATCCATTTTTGTTCCACGATTACTGCTGTCCTTTCGATGCCGCAATATTTCCGAGGATGGCGTTGATGAATTTCGGGGCGTTGTCGGTACCGTATTTCTTCGCCAGATCCACAGCCTCGTTGATGGCTACAGCATCCGGAACTTCTTCCATATAAAGGATCTCGAAGGTTGCCAGACGCAGAATGGCCAGATCGGTCTTCGCCATGCGGCGGACAGACCAGCGGCGGCTGAATGCGGAAATCTGTTCGTCAGCCTTCTCCCGTTCCGTGCAGTACAGGGAATACAGTGTCTTCGCATATTCCTCCTGCTCATTCAGATGGGCCGCCTGTTTCAGATAATGAGCCGCATTTTCGGGATCCTCTTCCCCTGCGATATCCATCTGATAGAGGACTTTCATCATAAATTCTCTGGCATCAGTTCTGTTCATGCTTTTCTATCCTTTCTTCCTGCTCGCCCTCGGAAGCTTCCGTTTCTCCGGGCATGTCCACACCCTGCACATGGATGTTAATCTCCTTCAGATGCACGCCGCAGCGGCTCATGCAGGCCTCCCGCACCCGGGTCTGGGCATCCCAGGATACCTGCGGAATATTATAACCGTAAATCACACTGAGATACAGATCTGCCGTCAAATTTCTTCCGCTTTCAGACAAACGGATTCCCCGGGATTTCGCACCGGGCCAGGAAATGCTCTCCGTGATGGTCTCTGTCAGCCGGGGGATCATCCGACTGACACCCTTCGTTCCCAGGGCCGCCTTTTCCACAGTTTCCATAATCAGCTCCCGGTCCGGTTCCGCCGGCGTCATATTCTTCGTCGATTCCGTGCTCATGGTTATTTCTCTTCTTCGTCTTCTTCCGATTGTTCCGCCGGCGTCAAAATCTCGAATTTCACCTTTTCGATCCGCCGCTCCTGGACGGACAGGATCGTGAAACGGTATCCCTCCGACTCGATGGTCCGGTTGACATACCCGTCCTTCGGGATTTCGCCGATCAGATCGATAATGTATCCGCCAATGGTTTCGCTGTTCTCCGACTCCAGCCCGCTGCCGGTTTCTTCGTTCAGATCGTCCAGGGATACAGTGCCGTCCACCAGATAGGTATTCTGGTCGATCTTCGTGATGACATCCTCCGCCTCATCATATTCGTCGCTGATGTCCCCCACAATTTCCTCGATAATGTCCTCCATGGTGACAATCCCGCTGAATCCGCCGTATTCATCAATCAGCACGGCGATGTGCTGATTTGCCTGCTGCAGCTCCATGAACAGAGAGGCGATCTTCTTCGTCTCCGGCACGAAAATCGGTTCCCGCAGAATATCCCGGATTTCCACGTTTTCGAATCCCACAGATACCGCTTTCATCATGTAATCCTTGATGTTCAAAATGCCGATGATGTTATCCGATTCATCTTCACATACCGGGACACGGGAATACCGGAGTTCCAGAAATTCGTCCATGTACTCCGAAGGTTCGTCACTGAGGTCGATCATGAACACATCCGTCCGGGGGGTCATGATTTCATAGGCCAGTTCATCGTCAAAACGAAAGATACTGCCGATCATCCGACGGCCCTCTTCCATGATGGCACCGCTCTCCTGTCCTTCTTCCAGCATGGACATCACATCTTCCTCGGAGAATTCCGACTCGTCCACGTTCGTGTCCTGGCGGAAAATCCGAAGGAACAGATTCGCCGCCAGAGAGAGAAGGGCTGTTACCGGCAGCAGCAGTCCGTCCAGAATGGTCTGCATACCGATGAACTTCAGAGAAAGAGACTCACTGTGCTGCCGTCCGATCTTGAACGGAAACAAAAAACCAAAGGCCACGTAGCACGCCAGGTAGATCACCAGCAGCAGGCTTCTGCGCCACAGGATTTCCGATGCGGCTGCATTCCAGATCAGCAGAGTTCCTGCCGCCGTGAATGCGGTGATCAGGAGACGGTTCGTCAGCTTCGACCGGGTCGGCCGGTCCAGCAGGCGGGCGAGTTTCTCCGCCTTTCCCTTGGAATTTCCTTCTTCTTCCGTCAGTTTCTGTTTCAGCTTGCTCCGGCTGACGGATTCCATGGCGCTCTCGTCCAGCACGATGATCCCGTTCAGGATCAGCAGCAGACAGGCAGAAAGTGTCATATACAACGGTATGTCCATTTACTATCCTTCCTTCTTTCTGAGAATGTATCCCGGCTTCACCGGCTCCGCCATGTGCATGGCCAGAATCTGCTGGGCGTGGGGAGCGGATTCCAGTTTCTCTCCGCTTTCCCAGTCCGCCAGGTCGGTGATTGTCATCGGGAAGAAACTGATGTCCGGACCGAACACTTCAATATGGTCTCCCACATTCATCTTGTTTCTCTGCTCCACTTTCGCAATTCCGGTCTCTTCATTATATGACAGAACCTTGCCGATAAAACTGTATTCTTTCGTATACCGGCTGGTTCGGTAATTCTGTTCCTCATGGCCCGGCTTTCCGTAATAGAACCCGGTGGTGAATTCCCGGTGGCTGGCTTTCAAAAGTTCCTCCATCCACTCTTCCCGGAACACATAATTATCCGGATCCTCGTAATATGCATCGATGGCCTGACGGTATGCGTGAACCACCGTGGCCACATAGAAAATGCTCTTCATCCGGCCTTCGATCTTCGCACTGTCAATGCCGGCATGGACCAGGTCCGGAATATGCCGGATCATGCAGAGGTCCTTGGAATTCATGATGTAGGAACCCCGGTCATCTTCCTCGATGGGAAAGAATTCTCCCGGCCGTTTTTCTTCCACCAGGGAGTACCGGTAACGGCAGGGATGGGCGCACATGCCCCGGTTGGAATCTCTTCCGGTCATAAAATTACTGAGCAGACACCGTCCCGAGTAGGAAATGCACATGGCGCCGTGTACGAAAGCTTCCAGCTCCACGTCCTGGGGAAGATGATCCCGCACACTCCGGATTTCTTCCAAAGAAAGTTCCCTGGCCATCACCAGACGCTTCACGCCGGCGGATGCCCAGAACGCACCGGTTCTCCAGTTGGTCAGATTCGCCTGGGTGGAGAGATGGATCTCTGCGTCCGGAATCGTTTCCCGCACCATGGCAATGATCCCCGGATCCGCAATCAGGAAGGCATCGATGTCCAGATCCCGGATCTGCCGGAGATAATCATACAGCGGATCGATGTCCTCGTTGTGGGCGTATATATTGATGGTCAGGTAGCAGCGCTTCCCCCGTTCATGGGCATATGCCAGCCCCTCCTTCATTTCTTCCAGGTTCAGATTTCCGGCACCTGCCCGGAGGGAGAACATCTCTCCGCCGAAGTAAACCGCATCCGCCCCATAGCGGATGGCAGTCTTCAGTTTTTCTAAGTCGCCGGCCGGTGCCAGCAGTTCAATCTTCTTCATTTCAGTCATTACTATCCTTCTGTATTGTCTGTATTCTCTTCCCGTCCCGCTCCATTCCGCCCTCCTGCTCCGGATGATACACAGAAGCGGCCAGTCCGTCTCCCACCGCCATTAACGCAGAAGTGAACTGCGGGTCCCGGAAAATATACTCCACATAATCCCGCATTTTCCGGATATTCGCCTCATGCTTGTCCTTCGGATCGAAATCCGCCGAAAGGGTCATGCCATGCTGAAAAATATTATCGGAAACAATCAGCGCCCCCGGCCGGCAGACGGTGAGCGCCGCATCCAGAAAGCGCCGGTAGTGGCTCTTCGAAGCGTCCAGAAATACGAAGTCCACGTCCCGGAGCCCTTCGTCCCGGAGCTTTTCGGTCACTTCCTGGCCGTCCCCCAGCCGGAAATGGACCCGGTCCGAAAGCCCGGCCCGCCGGATGTTCCGCTCCGCTGCACGGAACGTATTCTCGTCGTACTCTGCGGACCACACATGGGCGCCGGGACATTTCCAGGCAAAAAACGAGGCGCTGTATCCGATCGCCCCGCCGATCTCCAGGATCTTCGAGGGCCTGATCAGCTCCAGCAGCAGCGCCAGAACCTGCTCTGTTTCCTTCAGGATAATCGGAACACGGGCGGATTCTCCCAGCCGGCGAAACGGAAGCAGGCGGTCATCGACCGCCTCATACTTCCCGTTAATAAACTCTGTCACCCGCACATCAATCAGATCCATACCGGCCTACTTCTTCGATACCGCACTGTGGTATTTACTGGAATTCTTCAGGAACGTGGCGTAATCCTCCGAGAACACGGAAGAGCCGTCCAGCTTGTCGCTGACAACGAAATACAGGTACTTCGTTTTCGCCGGATGGAGCGCCGCACGGATCGACTGCGCTCCCGGGCTGCAGATCGGCGAAGGCGGAAGCCCGGCGTTCTTGTATGTATTGAACTTCGAATCCACCTTCAGATCGTCATAGAGAATCTTATCCGGATTCTTTCCCCGCAGCTTCAGCACATACTGTACAGTGGAATCCATCTGCAGCGGCATGTTCTTCTTCAGCCGGTTGTAAATCACGCTGGCGATCTTCGGCTTGTCCTTCTCATTTCCGCTCTCTCGTTCGATGATGGAAGCGATGGTCAGAATCTCCTGTTCACTGTACCCCATTCCCTTCGCTCTGGCACGGTCGGCGTCGGTGAAAGTCCGCTGATATCCCTTCAGCATCGTGCGGACGATCTCTTCTTCCCCGGCGTTGAGCGGGACGGTATAGGTATCCGGGAACAGATAGCCTTCCAGCCTGTTCTTTCCCTTCTGGGCATTCTTCAGGAACGGGAATTCACCGGAGAAATCCTTCGTCTGCACCACCTGAACGAATTTCTTCCGGTTCACCAGACCTTCTTTCGCCAGTTTCTTCGCCACCTCGTATTCATTGTATCCTTCCGGAATCGTGAAACGTTCTGTGGTGACCTTTCCCTCGGCGATGATTCCGGCAATTTCATTCATGCTCATAGACGGAGAAAGGGAGTATGTGCCCGCCTGGAAACTGGCGCCCAGATGCTTCAGCTTCGAGTAGAGCCGGAATGTCTTCGCCGAACGGATCAATCCCTTGCCGGCCAGCGTCCTGCCGATACTGTCTGTGGTGGACCCGGAAGGCACTTCCACCACCACCGTTTTCCGGTCAGAACGGTTCACCGGGCCGGTCATCATCTGGAAATGAACCACACATCCGCCCGCCAGTGCGATGATCACCAAGAGGATGATCAGCAGACCGGCGTGTCCTTTTTTTTGTTTTTTTCTCCTGTAATCGCTCATAAATACCCCCTGCAGAGCAGAAGGGGCTGCCGCGGCCCGTCCGGCGTCTGTCCGCCGGGCGGGCGACGATCCCCGCCCGCAGGCGGGGCGCAGCAGCCCCTTCCTCGTTTTCCAAATTATTCCTTGGATCTTCCGAGATACTCACCGGTTCTCGTGTCAATCTGAATCTTCTCGCCCTCTTCAATGAAGATCGGAACCTGAACCACCGTTCCGGTTTCCACGGTAGCAGCCTTCGTCACGTTCGTAGCCGTATCTCCCTTCACACCCGGTTCGGTCTCTGTGACAACCAGGTCAACGAAGTTCGCAGCGTCCACTTCGAACGGCTTGCCCTCGTAGAAGCGGATCGTAACCTCGTCATTTTCTCTGATCCACTTGATTGCATCTTCCACTTCTTCGTAACCCAGCGGAATCTGCTCGAAAGTCTCCTCGTCCATGAAGTAATACAGCTCTCCGTCGTTGTACAGATACTGCATCGTCTTCGTGTCAATATGGGCCTGGTTGAACTTCTCACTCGGGTTGAACGCTTCTTCTCTCGTCGCTCCCGTAATGATGTTTCTGTACTTCGTTCTGACAAACGCAGCACCCTTACCCGGCTTGACATGCTGGAAATCGAGAACTACATGTGGTTCTCCGTTCAGTTCGAAAGTCATGCCCTTTCTGAAATCGCCTGCTGTAATCATTGGTATCGTCTCACTTTCCTTATTCATTACAAGCTGGAAGGACCGGGAAGTCCCCCTGCAGCCATCTTCCGTAATACATCAACACATTATATCAGATTTTCATCAAGTTGCCAATATCAACTGTTTCACCGATAATCTTCACCACATCGCTCATCATCAGAGTGAAACGCATGGCGTTCTGCAGATACTGGGCTGCCTGCGGATTCGTCATGAGGACAGCGGAAAGCTGCTGGAGCTGCTGCATCATTTCCTGATCCGGCCCCTCCCCCATCATCTGTTTCGCCTGCATCTTCATCTGCAGCTGCTGAAATTCCTGCACCATCTTGGCCGTGCCCGGGTCCTGGTCAATGACCTTCTGCATCTCATGAAACTGCCGGTATTCCTCCGACTCTTCAATGGCCCGCTTCAGATTGTGCGCTTCTTCATATACATTCATTCTTCTGCTCCTCTGCGTGTATTCTTCCTGCCCGTTCCGTACACACTCAACTCTGCTACACGTCCAGGAAAATCGGCAGAATCAGCGGGCTTCTCCGGGATTTACTGAAAATAAATTTCCTCATATCATCCCGCACGTCGTTTTTCAGCTTCGACCAGTCCTGGAACCCGCCGGCCAGACTGTGCTGGATCGACTGGGCAGCCTTCTTACGCAGACTTTCGATCAGGTCTTCGTTCTCCTTCACATAGACGAATCCCCGGGATACGATTTCCGGTCCGGAAACAAGACGGGCCTTCTTCGTGTCCACCGCAGCCGTCACAATAATCAATCCCGATTCCGAAAGGAGTTTTCTGTCCTTCAGAACAATGCTTCCGATATCGCCCACGCCCAGACCGTCCACCATGACGTCCTCGGCACTGACGACGCTCTTGAACTTCACCGCCCGGCGCTTGTCCACCGTCAGCTGATCGCCGTTGCTCAGTACGAAAATATTGTCTTTCTTCATGCCCAGACTCATGGCCAGCTGTTCATGCATGATCAGATGCCGGTGCTCACCGTGGGCCGGCATGAAGAACTTCGGACGGATCAGCGAGTGCATCAGTTTCAGGTCTTCCTGACAGGCGTGACCGGAAACATGGATGTTTGCATTTCCGTTGTAAATGACATTGACCTCTTTCTCGTAAAGCTTGTTCACGACCCGGGACACGGACTTTTCATTGCCCGGAACCGGAGAGGAGGAAAGGATGACTGTGTCCCCCTTCTTCAGCTTGATATTGCGGTGAACATCCTCTGCCATCCTGGCCAGCGCCGACAAAGGTTCCCCCTGGCTGCCGGTCGTAATAATGGTCAGCTCCTCATCCGGGATATTCCGGATATCCTTCAGTTCCACCATGGATCCGGAAGGGAATTTCAGATATCCCAGTTCCACCGCCAGACCCACAACATTTTCCATACTCCGGCCGGATACAGCGAATTTCCGTCCGTTCTTCACCGAGAGTTCGATAATCTTCTGGATCCGGTTCACGTTGGAGGAGAATGTGGCAATGATAATCCGGTTCTTCGCTTCCTGGAAAATACCGGACAGCGTTTCCCCCACAACCCGCTCCGACGGCGTATAGCCCGCCCGGAGTACGTTCGTGCTGTCACAGAGCATCAGATCCACGCCGGCGTCACCGATTTCTCCCAGTCTGCCGAAATCGATCGGATCATTGTCCACCGGCGTATAGTCGATCTTGAAGTCGCCGGTATGGAAAATCTTTGCTGCCGGCGTCTCCACCAGATACGCCACCGAGTCTGCCACCGAGTGGGTGGTGTGGATCGCCTCCACGTGAAAATCTCCCAGGTTGAAGGTGTCTCCCGCATGGATGGTGCGCAGATCCCCCTTGATGCCGTGTTCTTCCAGTTTATTCCGGATGAGCCCCACCGACAGTCTGGTACCGTATACCGGCACGCTGATCTGCTTCAGAAGGTACGGCACACCGCCGATATGGTCCTCATGGCCGTGGGTGATCACAACCCCCCGCACTTTCTTGGCATTTTCAATCAGATAAGTGAAGTCCGGGATGACCACATCCACACCGTACATGTCGTCTTCCGGGAAGGACATGCCGCAGTCGATGACCATGATCTGGTCCTTGTACTCCAGTGCGGTACAGTTCTTTCCGATTTCGTCCAGACCGCCCAGCGGAATGACTTTCACGTTCTCCGCCTTCGGCCGGGCTTTCCGGCTTCTGGCCTGCTGGCTGCTGTTTTTCGGCTGCTGCGGCCGGTGCTGCGGCCGGGACTTATGCTGTTTTTCTACCAGTCCCAGTTCTCTTCCCACCTTCTCCGCCGTGGATTCCGGCATGGTACGGGAGATGAGATCTCTGGAATGATGGAATTTTCCCCCGGCGTTCTTCCGCTTCTGGACCTCCCCGCCCCGAGGATGTCCCGGAAGCGGTGCCGCCGCTTTCAGATTCCGGTTATTTCTTCCGTTTGGTTTCGTCTGATGAAGGGACCTGGAGCCTGCTGCCGGCAGCTCCCTCTGTTTCCCTTCCGTTCCCGGAGCGGCGTTTTTCTTTCCGCCCGCTGCTCCGTTCTTTCTGTTTCCGTTTCGGGACTGATTCCCTCTGGCTGCGCCATTCTGGCGGCCCCGGCCGACATTCCCGGAGACATTTCTCCGGGATGCCTTCTCTGCCGCGCCGCTGCTTGTGTTTCCTTGTCTCATTATACCCTTTCTTACTTAACAACGAAGTTGACAAGTTTTCCAGGGACAGCGATTGTCTTCACAATATTCGCTCCGTCCAGCAGTTCCTGAACCCGCGGATCCGCCTTCACCGCTTCTGCCAGCTCTTCCCGGGACAGCCCTGCATCAACGTCCAGCTTATGCTTCAGCTTTCCGTTGATCTGCACAATGACCTCTGCCGTATCCAGCTTCAGAGCGGCTTCATCGCAAACCGGCCACGGATGATGATCCAGTGTGCCTTCTCTGCCCATACTCTGCCAGAGTTCCTCGCAGATATGCGGTGCAAACGGGGACAGCAGTACCACTACCTGGCTCACTGCTTCTCCGTACAGACCGCTGTTTACCTGATCCGAACCGTTCACCTTGTACAGATGGTTGACGAGTTCCATGATCGAACTGATCGCAGTATTGAATGCAAATCTTCCGTCGATATCGTCCGTCACCTTCTTGATGGTTCTGTTCAGAATGTGATTCAGTTCCTTGTCTTCTTTCGTTTTGATTTCTACCGTCTTCTTCTCTGTGCCGTTCGTTTCAACATAATCATAAACGAGACGCCATACACGGTTGAGGAAACGGTAGCTCCCCTCAACACCCTCGTCAGACCAGTTCAGTTCCTTCTCCGGCGGCGCCGCAAACATGATGAACAGTCTTGCGGTATCCGCACCGTACTTCTTCAGGATCTCTTCCGGGCTGACGACATTTCCGACAGACTTCGACATTTTCTTGAATACACCGTTTTCGTCTGCCTTGTTGACCATGCCCTGTGTCAGCAGATTCTCAAACGGTTCATCCTGGCTGGTGAGTCCCAGATCATGCAGAACCATCATGAAGAACCGTGCGTACAGCAGGTGCAGGATCGCATGTTCTACACCGCCGATGTACTGGTCCACATTCATCCAGTAATCCGCTTTTTCTTTGTTGAACGCTTCCTGATCATTCTTCGGATCCGTATACCGGAGATAATACCAGGAAGAGTCCAGGAAAGTATCCATCGTGTCCACTTCCCGTCTCGCCTTTCTGCCGCAGCGCGGACAGGTGCATTCCGTGAATGTGGCAGAAGTTGTGATCGGGGATTCTCCCTTTCCGGTAAACTCCACGTCCGTCGGCAGCAGGACCGGAAGGTTTTCTTCCTTCTCCGGAACCCAGCCGCATTCGTCACAGTGGATCATCGGAATCGGCGTACCCCAGTAGCGCTGTCTGGAAATGAGCCAGTCCCGCAGCTTGTAGTTCACCGTTTTCTTGCCGATGCCCCGTTCTTCCAGCCACTCAATCATCTTTTCGATGGCATCCCGGTTGTTCATACCGTCGAACTGTCCGGAATGAATCATCGTTCCCTCAGCGGCGAATGCCTTCGTCAGATGATTCACATCAATTTCCGGATCATCCGTATCCACAACCGGAATGATGTCCAGGCCGAACTTCTCTGCGAACTCGAAGTCTCTCTGGTCATGGGCCGGTACCGCCATGATGGCTCCGGTACCGTAGCTGATCAGTACATAATCTGAGATCCAGATCGGGATCTTCTTCCCATTGACCGGATTGATGGCATACTGACCGATGAATTCACCGGTCTTCTCTCTCGTGGTGGAAGTACGGTCAATATCACTGACTTTCATACATTCTTCAATGTACTCCGTGACCGGTTTCTCATACACCGTGCCCTTCACCAGGTCCCTGACATAAGGGTGCTCCGGCGCCAGAACCATATAAGTCGCACCGAAGAGCGTATCCGCTCTCGTTGTGAATACGGTCAGCGTCTTGTCCGTGCCGTCAATTTTGAAGTCCACGTTGGCGCCCACGGATCTGCCGATCCAGTTCTTCTGCATGACTTTCACCTTGTTCGGCCAGCCCGGCAGATCATCCAGATTGTTCAGCAGTCTGTCTGCGTAGTCTGTGATCTTCAGATACCACTGCGAAAGACTTTTCTTCGTCACCGGTGTCTTACAGCGCTCACACTTTCCGTCAACAACCTGTTCATTGGCCAGAACGGTCTGACAGCTCGGGCACCAGTTTACGAGATTTTCTTTTTTATATGCAAGACCTTTATTGTAGAACTGAATAAAGATCCACTGCATCCACTTGTAATACTCCGGGCTGCAGGTCTGAACCTCCCGGTCCCAGTCGTAGGAGAAGCCCAATCGGCGGAGTTCCGCTTCCATTTCATGAATGTTGTCCCAGGTCCATTCTGCCGGCGGAATATTGTGTTTAATCGCCGCATTCTCCGCAGGAAGACCGAAAGAGTCGAAGCCGATGCAGTGCAGGACATTGTATCCCTGCATCGTCTTGAACCGGGCAATGACGTCCGCAATGGAATAGTTGCGGACATGACCCATGTGCAGCTTGCCGGAAGGGTACGGGAACATCTCCAGGTCATAATACTTCTTCTTGGAAGGATCCTCTGTGACCCGGAACGTCTTGTTCTCTTCCCAGTATTTCTGCCATTTTTTTTCGATCTCACTGAACTGATATCTTTCTTCCATGATTATTCTTCTCCCTCCAGGTCCAGAGGCACCTGCTCACAGTCACCCCATACACTTTCCAGATTATACTTCTCCCGCATTCCCTTCGTGAAGACGTTGACGACGATATCGCCGAAGTCCAGCAGAATCCATCCGGTGTTATGCCAGCCTTCGCTGCCCCGGAGCTCCTGTCCCAGTTCTGCGAACCGGTCCTCCACATTGTCTGCCAGTGCTTCCGTCTGACGGTCCGATCCGCCTTCTGCAATAACGATGTAGTCAGCGAAGGAAGACTTTCCGGTCACATTCAGCGCGATGATATTCTCGCCCCGACGTTCGTCCAGTGCCTTCGCCGCTTCCTTTACGAGAGTCAAATTATCCATCTTCGTACTCATGATCCTTTCTTCGTAATATTCCTTCGCCCGCAGCGTATCCTCGTCCAGCGGACTCGCCTGCTCCCGCACATACGTCACGGTCCGGGCCAGGGAGAACAGGCACGCTTCGTCCAAGTCCCGGAATGCCAGTTCCCGGAGTTTCTCCACGCCGGGATAGTCCCTGTTCGGCTCACAAGCATCCGCCAGATAGAGAATCTGTTCCAGCACCGACATACCCGGTCTTCCCGTGGTGTGGAACCGGACTGCGTTCAGCAGATCCGGATCCCTGAAGCCCAGTTCCCGCTCCATGAAAGCGGCCGCCACCTTGGAATGCGCCAGATTCCGGTTCCCCAGATAACGGTCTCCCAGTCCGTAACGCCGGACCAGGTCGTCCAGATCCCGCTCCTTGAACATGTCGTGATAGAGTGCCGCGATTTCCGCCTTCTCCGGATCCGCCCCGAATTTCTCCGCCATGCGGATGGCTGTTTCCCGCACACCCCGGATGTGCTTCCGCCGTTTCTCTGAGATGTGCTTCTTCAGGAAATCTTCAATGTATAATTTCCGTTCTGTATAATCCTTGTTCAATAATATACCTTTCAACTGATTCCGGCACCAGACCTTTCAGGGAAAGGCCCTCCGATGCCCGCTTTCTGATTTCCGTAGAGGAGATATCCAGCTCCGGATTATGAATCCGGAGGATCCTCGCACCATACCTGCTGCGGTAGAACGCCAGTTTTTCTTCCCACTCCTCCGTCCGGTACCCCGGGCGGGGCGCCAGGATGAAATGCTGCGCCCGAAGCAGTTCTTCTCCCCGGTACCAGGTATCCAGCTGCAAAAAAGAATCGGTCCCCACGATAAACCAGTATGTCACGTCAGGATGTTCCATTTCCAGGTAGTTCAGTGTATCGATCGTATAGGAAACCCTGTCGTCTGTAATTTCCCGATCCGAAACCGCCAGTTTCGGATCGGTTGCCGCCGCCAGCCTGACCATGGCCAGTCGGTGAACGTCCGCCGTTTTCGTTTTGCCCACCTTGAAAGGGCTCACCCGGGCCGGCATCAACAGAACCTTCTCCAGATCCGCCTCCCGGAGCGCCGCCGTTGCAATGGCGAGATGCCCCAGGTGGACCGGATCAAAGCTGCCGCCCAGAATGCCTATGTTCTGACCTGCCATGGCGCCTCCGGTTACTCGATGACGGTGATTCCCAGCTCTTCCAGCTGTGCGTCGTCCACGGTGTTCGGTGCATCACTTACCAGGCACTGGGCGTTCTGGTTCTTAGGGAAGGCCATAACCTCCCGGATGCTTTCCTCACCGGTCAGAAGCATGATCATCCGGTCCAGGCCGTAAGCCAGACCCGCATGCGGCGGTGTGCCGTACTTGAAGGCCTCCAACAGGAATCCGAATTTCCGCTGGCTCTCTTCCTTGGAGATACCCAGAATGTCGAACATCTTCTGCTGCAGCGCCCGGTCATGGATACGAACACTGCCGCCGCCCATTTCCACGCCGTTGAGGACGATGTCATACGCATCTGCCTTCACCGCCAGCGGATCCGTGTCGAGGAGAGGAATATCTTCCTCCTTCGGATGGGTGAACGGATGATGCATCGCCGTAATCTCCCCTTCTTCGTTCTTTTCGAACATCGGGAAATCCACAACCCACAGCAGATTGAATTTCGTGTTGTCCAGAAGTCCCAGAATACCAGCGATCCGGCGGCGCAGGAAACCCAGGCTGTCAAATACCACTTTCGGCTGGTCCGCCACGATCAGAATCAGATCCTGCGGCTTCGCATCAAACACGGAAGCAATTTCTGCGAATTCTTCCTGTGTGAAGAACTTGTTGACTGAGGACTTGAAGCCGTCCTCCTCCACGCGGATCCACACCACGCCCCGGGCGCCGTACGCCTTCGTCTCTTCCGTCAGCTTATCAATGTTTTTCCGGCTGAATTCCGGGGAGCCGCCGTCAATGCAGATGCCTCTCACATCGCCGCCCTGATCCAGAGCATCCCGGAACACCTTGAACTCCGTGCCCTTCACGGCTTTCGTGTCGTTGAGGCACTTCAATTCGAAACCGAATCTTGTATCCGGCTTGTCCGATCCGTACCGCTCCATTGCTTCGTCGTAGCGGATGCGCGGCAGCGGCAGTGAAATTTCCACTCCCATCATTTCCCGGAAGAGTTTCTGCAGGAAACCCTCCTGAATGGCGATGACATCGTCCTGATCCACGAAGGACATTTCCAGATCCATCTGGGTGAATTCCGGCTGACGGTCCGCTCTCAGGTCCTCATCCCGGAAACACTTCACGATCTGGAAGTACCGGTCCGTGCCGCCCACCATCAGGAGCTGCTTGAACAGCTGCGGAGACTGAGGCAGTGCGTAGAAGTGACCCTTATTCACCCGGCTCGGAACCAGGTAGTCTCTGGCCCCCTCCGGTGTGGAACGAACCAGCATCGGGGTTTCCACCTCTGTGAATCCCTGCTGGTCGAAATAATCCCGGGCCAGCTTGCAGACGTTGTGCCGGAAGGTCAGATTCCGCTGCATCTTCAGTTTCCGGAGATCCAGATAGCGGTACTTCAGTCTGAGATTCATATCGACGTTGTCGTCGTCCTTGATGTAGATCGGCGGTGTCTCTGCAGCGGAGTACAGCACCAGATCGGTGGCCAGTACCTCGATGTCACCGGTAGGCAGATCCGGGTTCTTGGAAGAACGTTCTCTCACCGTTCCGGAGACGCCGATTACGTATTCACTTCGCAGCGACTCCGCCAGCTGAAAGGTCTCTTCCGGAATTGTGTCGTCAAAAACGATCTGCGTGATTCCGGTCTTGTCCCTCAGGTCTGCAAAAATCAGACTGCCGAGACTTCTCTGCTTGGCGACCCAGCCGTTGAGTGTGACTGTTTCGCCGATATTCTCCTTCGTGAGAACACCGCACATGTGGGTTCTCTTCAATAACTTGGACATGATTGCTCCTTCATATCAGTAATAACTTCTATTATTTATCCGGCAGGATCGGGCAGAGTCCGGCGGGCACCCCCGCCGGGAAATGTCTAACAGCCCAGATTCTCCCGGATGGTGTCGATCAGATCTTCCAGACGGACTTCCTGCTGTGCATGGGCATCCATGTCCTTCAGCTGGACAATCCCCTTCTCGATTTCCTCATCGCCGATCATGACGGTGTACTTCGCATGAAGACGGTTCGCATACTTGAACTGTCCCTTCACCTTCCGGGCCAGTGTATCCATTTCCCCCCGCACGCCGGCCTGTCTCAGCCGGTGCAGAATGGACAGGCCTTCCCGCTTCGCCTGATCCCCCATAAACGCGATGAACACGTCCGTCCGGTCCGGCTCCGGGATCACATAACCATTCTCCTCCATCAGAAGCAGAAGACGCTCGATGCCAAGACCGAATCCGACCCCCGGCACCTCCGGCCCGCCGATTTCCTCAATCAGGTGATCATACCGGCCGCCGCCGCACACGGTGGACTGGGCGCCGATGCCCGTGGACACAAACTCGAAGGCCGTCTTCGTGTAATAATCCAGCCCCCGGACAATCAGCGGGTTGACAGTGTATTCCATCCCCATGGCGTCCAGATTCGCCTTCAGATCCTCGAAAGCGGTCCGGCAGCTGTCGCACAGGTTGTCAATCATCATCGGTGCGCCTTCTGCAATCTGCTGGTCGATTTCCGACTTACTGTCCAGAATCCGCATCGGATTCCGGTCGAACCGGTCTTTCGACGTCTCCGACAGTTCGTCGAAACGGGGCCGCAGGAAATCCTGCAGCTTCTTCCGGTAACGGGCCCTGCATTCCGGGCAGCCCACACTGTTGATCTCCAGGCGGGTATTCTTCACACCCATCTCCTGCAGAAAATCACCGGCAAAACAGATCACCTCCGCATCGGACAGCATGTCCGGGGTGCCGAAAACCTCAATGCCGAACTGATGGAATTCTCTCAGACGTCCCGCCTGCGGCTTCTCATACCGGAAGCACGGCGTCTCATAGAACATTTTCACCGGCTGCACTTCTGCGAACAGCTTATTCTCCACAAACGCCCGGACTGCCGGAGAAGTCCCCTCCGGTTTCAGCGTCAGACTCCGGTGTCCCCGGTCATCGAAGGTGTACATTTCCTTCTCCACAATGTCCGTGGAATCGCCCACGCCCCGGTTGAACAGTTCCGTGTGTTCGAACATCGGTGTCCGGATCTCCCGGAAGCCGTACTTTTCGCACATGGCTCTGAATTTCTTTTCTACAAACTGCCATTTATAAATTTGATCCGGCAGTATATCCTTCGTTCCTCTCGGTGCTGCTGTCAGCATGATGCCTCCTGTTTCCTTATTCGTGTTCTATGAAAAATCCCTCGTCCTTACGCCGGCACATCTCATCGATCCGATCGATGTACTGTGTGTAATTTGTCACATTCGGGACTCTCACCAGCTTATTCATGGACGGGTAATACAACTTCGAAATACCCCCCGCCCCCAGCGCCAGAATGCTCTGATGCTCGTCCATAATCCGGACATTGTACAGATTCGCCAGATCATCCCGGCAGTATCCGGTGTTTTCGAAGTACCCGGCCATATGCTTCTGCCTGTAAAGATAATACGGCAAAAAACCGGCATCTTCAAGCATCCGACGGCTGTCCGCCAGCATTTCCGCCACAATGTCCGCCACCCGGTAATGATAGCTCCGGTCGATGCCGATCAGCCGGGAGGCCTTCTTCACCGCCAGCGTATGGACGGTGATATTGTTCGCCCCCAGATCCAGCACCGTTTCCAGGGTCTTCCGGAAGTCCTCCGGCTGTTCCCCCGGCAGGCCGGTGATGAGATCCGCATTGATCACGTCGAAATCCCGTTCCTTCGCCATGCTGAAGGCCCGGACGATATCCTCCGGCGAGTGGCTTCTGCCGATCCGGTCCAGGGTCTCCTGCTTCATGGACTGGGGATTGATGCTGATCCGGTTCACGTTGTGCTGTTTCAGCACGTCCAGTTTCTCCCCGGTAATCGTGTCCGGCCGCCCCGCTTCCACGGTGAATTCCCGCAGGCTGCCCGGGTCGAAGGACGCTTCGCAGGCGGACAAAAGCTCATCCAGCTGCCGTTCGTTCAAAGTAGTCGGTGTGCCGCCGCCGATATAGACAGATTCCGGCAGGAGATTCTGCTCCTTCATCTTCTCTCCGCAGAACCGGATCTCCCGGAGCAGCGCCGGAAGATACCGGGCCACTTCCTCATCCGGAACCTGGTTGGAGGCGAAGGAACAGTACAGACACCGGGTCGGACAGAACGGAATGCCGATGTAGATCCCGATCTCGTTCTTCCGGGGCTCCCCGCACACCTTCTCCTGGTACTCGTACATGGATGTGATCAATTCCGCCTTCTCCGCCGTCAGAAAATATTCTTTCTGAAGACGGGCCCGGACCAGGTCCATGCTGCCCATCTCATGGTACAGCTCTCCGGCCAGTTTCACCGGACGGACACCGGTCAGGATGCCCCAGTCCGGCCGCTTCCCTGTCAGCGCACTGAGATCCCGGAAAATCTCCCGCTTGATCTCATCCCGGTCGTCGGAACCCTGCAGGTTGATATGAAGGCACTCATCATTCCGGACGCCGTCGTCCTCCACCACTTCATACCGGTCCGGCGGAAGGAATTCATCGATGAGCTCCTTCATCAGTTGTATTTTCGGATAATCATGTATCTTGATTTTCATAGTATGCCTTCTGCGTTTTCTGTTTCAGTGTCTTCCGGCCTTCTTACGGTACCCGCTGCGGCATCCGCCGCCTTACATCCGGGCGAAGGGATTGTGCCTCTTCTCGAAGCCGATGGTGGTACCGTCCATATGCCCCGGCTCCACCACGGTATCTTCTGGCAGAAGAAACAGCACATCATGAAGAGACTTCAGAATCTCCTCGTAACTGCCTCCCGGAAAATCCGTCCTGCCGATGCTGCCGTGGAACAGGGTGTCACCCGGGAAACAGACATTTCCCACCACAATGGCCTGGCCCCCCGGCGTATGCCCCGGGGTCAGCAGGAAACGGATCTCCATATTTCCGATCCGCATGGTTTCCCCGTCCTCCACATAGCGGTCACACTTCACCGTAATCGGTTTCCCGTTAATCAGCACCGAAGAATTCTTCGTGGGATTCATCAGGAATTCCTTCTCCACGATGTTGGCCACCACCTGAATATCCGGATAATGCTCCCGGAATGCTTCAATGCCCCCGATATGATCCCCGTGGCCGTGGGTCAGCAGAATATACCCCACATGAAGGCCTTTCTCTTCGGCCAGCTCACAGAGTTTCTCAGAGAATCCGCCCGGATCCACGATGAACGCCTCCTTCGTCTCGTCGTACACGAGGTAAGTGTTCACCGCCAGCGGGCCTGTGTGAAATTTCCTGTATTCCATATGATTTATTCTCTCCTGTTATGACTTCGTTCGGTAGAAATTCTCTACCCCCGGAATTTCCCGCAGGGTCCGGGTGATTTTCCCGATCTGATCGGTGCCGGTAATGGACAGGGTCAGTTCCAGGCGCAGCATGCCGTCGCTGGAAGTCTTTCCGTTCAATCCCTCGATGTTGACATCCATCTCATCACAGGCCCGGGAAATTTCTGCCATAAGGCCCCGCCGGTCATGGCTGATCAGCATGAATTCGGCGGCATATTCCTTCCCCGGCTCCGGTTCTTCCCACTCCACCGGGATCAGCCGGGCCCGCTCGGACTCCGGCAGGGAGACAATATTGGTGCAGTCCGTCCGGTGAACGGAAATCCCTCTGCCCTTTGTAATAAAACCGATAATGTCATCCCCCGGCACCGGCGTGCAGCACCGGGCCACATGAATCATCAGGTTGTCCGTGCCCTTCACGGTAATGCCGGCGTCGCCGCTGCTGCGCTTCTTCCCGTTCCGGTTGACGTTCTTCGCCTTCTTCAGCAGCTCGTCTTCCTTCTCCTGCTTTCTTCTGAGTTCCTGCTTCTGATCGTCCTCATACTGATCAAACAGGAGTTTCGCAAATTTACTCAGAATGGTGCCGCCCTGGGAGATCTGCTTGTAGGCATCATCCAGGTCGATGAAATTGAGCTTCTTCACCGCCTTGTTCAGGTAATTGTTCCGGATAATCAGCTGAGGGTCGAGGTTCCGGCGGCGGACGAACTTGTCCAGCGCATCCTTTCCCTTCGCCACATCATCCCCTTTGTTCTGACGCTTCAGGAACTGACGGATCTTCGTTCTGGCCTGGGGACTTTTCACGATCTTCAGCCAGTCGATGCTCGGTCCGGAGGAATTGGAGGAAGTGACGATCTCGACGATATCACCGCTCTTCAGTTCATGGTCGATGGTGACCATCTTTCCGTTCACCTTCGCACCGATGCACTTGCATCCCACATCGGTGTGAACCTTGAAAGCGAAGTCCAGGGGCGTGGATCCCGCCGGCAGCTCCATGACTTCCCCCTTCGGAGTGAAGACAAACACCTTGGAGGAGAAGAGATCCATCTTCAGCGTCTCCATGAACTCGTTCGGGTCCTTCAGGTCCTTCTGCCATTCCAGGGTCTGACGGAGCCAGGCCAGTTTCATATCATCCCGGTCCGCACCTCCGCTGGTGTCTCCGGTTTTATATTTCCAGTGGGCAGCGATACCGTATTCCGCCACCCGGTGCATCTCGAAAGTCCGGATCTGTATTTCAAATGGAACACCGTTTTCTCCCAGCACAGTGGTGTGCAGTGACTGGTACATATTCGGCTTCGGCATGGCGATATAGTCCTTGAACCGGCCCGGAATCGGTTTCCACATGGTGTGCACCTGACCCAGCACAGCGTAGCAGTCCCGGACAGTCTTCACGATCACCCGGACGGCGATCAGGTCGAAGATCTCATCCAGCTGCTTGTGCTGGTTCATCATTTTCTTATATATACTGTAGAGCTGCTTGGAGCGGCCCGTGATTTCGTAATCCATATCCAGCAGATCCAGGGAGGACCGGATGTCATCCATGACTTTTCCGATGAACTGTTCCCGTTCTGCTTTCTTCGCACTGACTTCCCTCTCCAGTTTCGCATAGGCTTCCGGATGAAGATATTTCAGTGCAATGTTCTCCAGTTCATTCTTCACGGTATAGATACCGAGACGGTCCGCCAGCGGGGCATAAATCTCCAGAGTCTCTCTCGATTTCTCCACAACCTTTTCCGGTTTCATGAATTCGATGGTCCGCATGTTGTGCAGACGGTCCGCCAGCTTGATAATCAGAACGCGGATGTCCTTGGACATAGCCAGGAACATTTTCCGAAGGCTCTCCGCATGAGCCACTTCTTTCGAGTCGAACTTCAGTCCGCTCAGTTTCGTAACACCGTCCACGAGAAGCGCCACTTCTTCGCCAAAATCTTCCACCAGCTGTTCTCTGGTGTAAGCCGTGTCTTCCACCACATCATGAAGAAGACCGCCCACCAGTGTCTCATCGTCCATCCCCAGCTGGGCGAGGATGACTGCCACGGCGATCGGGTGAATCAGGTACGGCTCCCCGCTCTTTCTGAGCTGCCCCGCATGCAGACTCTTCGCCAGATCATATGCGCGGCCGATCAGTTCGGTGTCGTAATTCTTGTATTGCAGGATTTCGTCGAGAAATTTCGCTTTCGTTTTCATCGGCACTCCTCGGTTACAACCGATTCTTACAGTTAGAGCGGATGCCCCGGCGAATGCCGGGGCGTCCGATTTCATTTCTATTAGGGCAAACGGACCGAAAGGGACCGCACCGCTTCTTACTTCTTCTTCGACTTCTTATGTCTCGGTTTCTTCTTCGGCGCCGAATTCTTCACCGGTGCTCCCTTGGAAGCATTCTGTTCTTCTGCCTTCTCCTCCAGCTGCTTCTGCGCTTTCTTCTGGGCCTTCTTCGCCTCGATGCGCTCCTTCGCCTTCTGCTGCTGCTGATACCGGGAACGCTCCGCAGAACGGTTGAACTCATAGTACAGCGGCGAGCAGAGGAAGATGGATGAGTAAGTACCGCAGAGCACACCCACCATCAGCGGCAGAACGAACTGAGCCAGCGTTCCGGAAACCATGACGAGCAGCGGAATGATCGAAACCACTGTGGTCAGGGACGTCATGATAGAACGGTTCAGCGTCTGGTTGATACTTGTATCCAGCACTTCTCCCACCGGCGTATTTCTCATAATGTGACGATTCTCCCGGACACGGTCGAAGATAACGATGGTGTCGTTGATGGAGTAACCGACAATCGTCAGGATTGCGGCGATGAACGGGTTGTTCACAGTAACACCGAAAATCGCATAGAATGCGATCATCACCAGTACGTCATGACCGATGCCGGCGATGGCCGCTACACCGTACTTCCAGGTCTTGAACCGGAAGATAATATACAGCAGCATGAAGAACGCAGCGATCAGAATCGACTTGATCGCATTGTTGCGGATCTCCTTTCCGACAGTTGCACCGAATTCCTGGGAAGAAATGATGGACTTCTCTCCCAGGCCGTAGGCGCTGCGGAGCTTGTCCGTAACCGCTTTCCGCTGCGGTGTTGTCAGACCTTTCGTTGTCTTGATGATGACATTCTTCTGTCCCTCACCGGAATACACGATGGAAGGATCCAGCTTGAATTCGCTGATGGTCTTCTCCACCTTCGGGATGGAAACCTTCTGTCCCATATTCATCTCAATGGATGTGCCGCCGGTGAAGTCAATGCCGTAATTGAATCCCCGTACACCGAGGAAGACCAGTCCGCACAGGATCACTGCTGCACTGGCGCAGTAGAAGATCTTCCGATGCTGTATGAAGCGGAACTGCTTCTTCACGAAGTTCCGCGGCGTACCGTCGTTGTTGCATCCGAAGAAGCGGTACCGGGCGAACTTGCTTTCCGCCAGCGTTCCCACCATGATCTGGGAAATGACAACGGCGGTGAAAATAGATGCAAGGATACTGATCATCAGCGTGACAGCGAATCCCTTAACCGTTGTGGAGCCCAGCTGATACAGCACGATCGTGGCAATCAGCGTGGTGATCTGAGAATCCAGCACGGTGGTCAGCGCATGCTTGAATCCGGTGCTCACCGCCACCCGGATCGAACGTCCCTGACCGATTTCTTCCTTGATACGGGAGAAAATAATGACGTTGGCGTCCACGGCCATACCGATACCGAGAACGATACCGGCGATACCCGGCAGCGTCAGAACAGCACCCATGCCGGCCATCACCCAGAGTACAATCAGAACGTACAGCGCCAGCGCCACGTCTGCGATGAGGCCCAGCACATTATACATGAACAGCATCAGCAGGAAGACCAGGCCGAGGCCGATGGCGCCTGCCACAATGGACTTGTCCAGCGCATTCGCACCGATGGATGCGGACTCAACAGAAGACTGTGCTTCCGTCAGGGATACCGGCAGTGCGCCGCCCCGGATCAGAGCCGCCGTCTGGGATGCTTCCTCTTCACTGAAGCCACCGTTTCTCGTGATCTCACAGGAATCATTGTCGATCTTCTCCCGGACCGTCGGGGCCGTCAGGATGTCGTCATCCAGCTTGATAACGATTGCCGTCGGATCCACCTTCTGCCCGCGCTCTTCCACAGTAGCATTTACATTGCCGGATGCGGCTCTCTCGGTTGCCTGCGCGAACTTGGACTGGCCGGCGCCAGTAAATTTCATCGTGATCTTGTAGCCGCCGTTCTGGCTGTCCACTGCTGCCGCGGCGTTCTTCACGTCGCTTCCGGACAACACTTCCGTCCCGTCCGCCAGAGTGAACTTCAGCTTCGCTGTCTTGCCGATCCGTTTGATCGCCGTGTCTGCGTCTTTCACACCCGGCATCTCAATCCGGAGACGGTTGGTTCCCTCGATGGAAACCGTCGCTTCGGAAATACCCATGGCATTGACACGCTTGTTGATAACCTCCCGTGTCTGCTCCATGACGGTCTTCGTCTTCGAAGGGCTCATCCCCTTCGTATCCGCCTGCATAACGACGAAAACACCGCCGTTGATGTCCAGACCATAATTCAGTGTGTCCTTGATTTTCTTCACAGGACCCATGCCGAAGATCGAAGCGCACCATCCGAGGATGACGACAGCAATAATGACGACACTCAATACTTTTCTAACTTGTGACTTCATAATGCTCCTTCAATTTTCTGAAATAACGAACAATAAATTATTTAAAATCATACCCGTATATAATACTACGAAAGATGTTGGCATTCAAGTGTTCCGGGGGATTTCACCCGTTCTCTCCGGGACAAAAAGAACGCCGCACCTTCCGGTGCGGCGCCCCTGCTCGTTCGCCTATTTCTCTTCCTTCTCTGCCGGCTGTTCCGGTGTCTGCGCTTCTTCGTCTTCCTTCTTCTTCAGAATGCGGATGGAATTCTTCTTTCCGTTCTTCTCCTCTTCCGCCTTCTCTTCTCTGGAAGCAGCACTCTTCTTCTCAGAAGCCTTCTCTCCGGCGCCGAGAACCGTGGATACGGACCACTTCATCACTTCGAACTTCACCTTGTCTGCGCCAACAGCGATGACCAGAGATTCCTCTCTGACTTTCACAACCTTGCCGACGATGCCGCCGATCGTAATAATGTCGTCCCCCACCTTGATCGCGTTGCGCATCTCCTGGGTTTCCTTGTCCTTCTTCCGCTGCGGGCGGATCATGAAAAAGTACATGATGACAATGAAAACGATGAGAATGCCGAAGGACATGAAACCACCCGTCGCATTAGACTGTGCCTTCGCAAGCAGAATACTCTGATTCAACATTACTTTCCTCCTCTAATGAAAATGAAAATGCCGGCGATGGGGGTCGAACCCATACGGTGTTGCCACCACAGGATTTTGAATCCTGCACGTCTGCCAATTCCATCACGCCGGCAGAATGACCTGATTGAAAAGGATAAAAAAAATGGTGCGGCTGACTGGATTTGAACCAGCACGGTTACCCATACGGCCCTCAACCGTACGCGTCTGCCAATTCCGCCACAGCCGCACGACAGGATGTCATGCATCCGCTGCCAAAACACTGTGTGCTCAGCAACAACACTATCACTATACCCTGACCTCAGCGGTTTGTCAAACCCTTTCCCTGATGTTCTTCCAGAAGTGCATCAATCTGACGCTGAAGTCCCGGGAGATCTCCGGAATTATCGATCACCCGGTCTGCCCGCCGGCGCTTCTCCGCCTCCGGCATCTGGCTTTCCATCCGGGCAATCACCTGCTCACGGTCCGCACCGTCCCGTTTTATCACCCGCCGGATGCGGATTTCCCGCTCCGCTGTGACATACCAGACCTGGTCACACATTACCTCCGATCCGGTCTCATACAGCAGCGGCACATCCAGAAACAGGACAGACGCCTCTCCCGCTTCCCGGAAAGCCCGGATCCTGTCCCCGGCGATTTCCTTCACCTTCACAGTGACAATAGACTGCAGCAGGCGGTTCTTCGACGGATCATGGAAAACGATCTCTGCCAGTTTCCTCCGGTTCAGATCACCCCCCGATGTGAAAATCCCGCTGCCGAAGGCCGCCCCCAGTTCCTTCAGAATCGGGCTCCCCGCTCCGGTGAGCTGACGGGAAATCCCGTCAGCATCAATGATTTCATACCCCAGGCTGCGTAGATAATTCGAGACCGTGGACTTCCCGCTGCCGATTCCTCCTGTTATTCCGATTACATCCATATTCTATGATCCTTCTTCTCTGGTTCTTGGTCCCTAATCCTTCAGTTCGTACCAGGATTTTCCCTGATTCATATCCACCAGAAGCGCCACCTTCATTTCGGCCGCCTGTTCCATGCACTCCCGAAGCAGGGTCTTCACCTGTTCTTCTTCTCCTTCGGCAGTCTGAATGATCAGCTCGTCGTGAATCTGCAGCACCAGGCGGGAGGAAAGATTCTCCCGGCGGATTCGTTCATACACCCGGATCATCGCGATCTTGATAATATCCGCCGCCGTCCCCTGGATCGGACTGTTCATCGCCAGTCTTTCTCCCAGATTCCGGGTCATGAAATTCGGGGACTGAATTTCCCGTATATAACGCCGCCGCCCGAACAGCGTCCGAGCATATCCCTTCTCCCGGCAGGACTGAATCGCTTCATCCATGAACGCCTTCACCTTCGGATGCTTGGCGAAATAGTCGTCAATGTACTGCTCCGCCTGCTTTCGGGTCACATGAATCTCTTCAGACAGTCCGAATCCGCTCATGCCGTAAATCACGCCGAAATTCACCGCTTTCGCCCGGCTCCGGTCTTCGGAAGTAACTTCGTTATACGCCTTGTTGAACACCCTGGCCGCTGTAGTCCGGTGAATATCCTCACCGTTATTGAAGGCGCCGATCAGATTCTCATCTCCTGAGAGATGGGCCAGGATCCGAAGCTCAATCTGGGAATAGTCGGCACCGATGAATTCATATCCTGTTCCGGCGACGAATGCCTTCCTGAGCTGCCGCCCCAGGGCCTGCCGAACCGGGATATTCTGCAGATTCGGCTCTGTGCAGCTCAGACGTCCCGTTGCCGCCACAGTCTGCTGGAAATGGGCACGAATTCTTCCGTCCGGCCCGATCAGAGGTCTCAGTCCTTCCACATAAGTGCTCCGCAGTTTCGTCAGCGTCCGGTACTGCAGAATCAGACGGACGACCGGATACTTCGGACGGAGTTTCTCCAGCACATCCGCACTGGTGCTGTATCCCCTCTTCGTCTTCTTTCCGGCCGGCAGTCCCAGCTTTTCGAAGAGAATATCCCCCAGCTGCTTCGGGGAATTGATGTTGAAAACTTCCCCGCAGAGTTCGTAAATTCCTTCTTCCAGTCCGTCCACTTCGGCGGAGAGTGCCTCTCCGATTCGTTCCAGCACATCAGACTGTGCCTGAATCCCCACCGCTTTCATGGAAGCCAGCACGGCGATCAGCGGAAATTCGATCTCTTCGGCCAGTTTCTGAAGACCCGGATCCTCCGCCAGTGCTTTCTCCTGTCTCTTCCGGATCCGGCAAAGCGCCCGGCAGAGGACGAATCCGTAATCGGCATATGCCTCATCCGAGGAGCCGAAGAGATCGGTCTGTCCGGATGCTTCCCGGAATGCCTCCTCCGTCTGCAGCTCTGCATGAAGATACTGGACCGAGAGGACCGAAGGAGAATAATCCGACCGGGACGGATCCAGCACATATTCCGCCACCTGTGTGTCAAAGGCCGTCACCGGATGGTCCATTCCCTTTCGCAGAAGCGTATAATAATCCGAAACCAGATCGGAGCCCGTGAACCGGAAGTTCTTCTCGTTGAACAGCCGGATTAACATCTCTTCCCGCTCCGGCGCACCGTCAAAGGACACATACCAGTATTCCTTCCCCGCCAGAAGGGCCGCACCGTGATCCAGGGGCGGATTCACATGATCGTGATTGCCGAACACCTTCAGAACCACCTCGGTCCCCGGCTCCAGCTTCTCCAGCAACTTCAGATCCTCGTCCGTTCGGATCAGGTGACGGAGGAAGGCGGATTCCTCCGCCTCTTCCTCTTCTTCCGCTCCGGCACCGGTGATCATTCCCATCTCCGTGAAACGCTTCAGGAAACGGCTGAATTCCAGTTTCGTGAACAGGTCCATCAGCTTCCCGCTGTCCGGCTCCCCGATTTTCAGATCCGCCGGCGATACATCCAGCGGTACATTCGTCCTGATTTCCGCCAGTTTCCTGCTCATGAGAGCCAGCTGAGCGTTTTCCTCCACTTTTTGACGCAGCTTCGCCCCGGAAATCTCATCTGTATGGGCCAGCAGATTCTCCACCGAGCCGAACTGCTTCAGCAGCTTGATCCCCGTCTTCTCACCGACCCCCGGAATCCCCGGCAGATTGTCCGACTGGTCGCCCATGAGACCCTTCAGATCAATGAACTGCTCTGGTGTGAGTTCATATCGCTCTTTCATCTTCTCCGGATCATACAGATCGAACTCCGAAATACCCTTCCGGGTGATCAGTACATGGGTTCTATCGGACGTCAGCTGCAGCGCATCCTTGTCCCCGGTGATAATCAGCGGCTCCAGGCCCTCTGCCTCACTCATCTTCGCAACGGTGCCGATGATATCATCCGCCTCGAAACCGTCTGTTTCCAGATTCCTGATTCCCATGGCTCCCAGGATCTCCTTCATAACCGGCATTTCCATGGCCAGTTCCGCCGGCATTTTCCGCCGCCCCGCCTTGTACTCGTCGTACGCTTCATGCCGGAAGGTGGGCGTCTTCCGGTCCCATGCCACCGCCATGTATCCCGGATCATAATCATCGAAGATCTTCAGCAGCATATTCAGGAATCCGAAGATTCCCTGGGTATACATGCCCTCCTTCGTAATCATCGGGCGCTGCATGGCATAGTACGCACGGTTGATCAGACTGTTTCCGTCAATTATGACGATCCGGTTCTCCATAGAAATCCTTTCCGCTTCGGGATCCGTATCCCTGTACTCAAAAAACCCGCCCGCCTTCCGGCAGACGGGTTCCCCGTTTCGTGAAAAAATGGCCCGAAATCACCGTCAGAGCCTAATTGACGCCTATCGTGATGATAGGTGGGTACCCTGTCTGCGCACCGCGTCTTCCGTCCGGGACGGCATGACAATCCTCGCAGAACTTCGGGTTCCCGTTAATGAGCTGTAGGTTCAATTAACAGCCCTTAACGCATGTTCCAGGTCAGTTATCATTATATATGACGTTTCCTGATAATACAATATTGACAAAAAAAGAATTGCGGTTCCACCGTCATTCCCCTGCTCCCCGGGGCGAGAGGGCTGATTTTCATCCGGGGCGGACAAAAAAAGCGGGGCCGCCGCCGAACGAAGAAAATCAATCGTCCGGCAGGCAGCCCCTCTGTAATCGTCCGGATTAGTCTTCCAGCTCCTGTACGTCCACCGCACAGTTCGTATGCACTTTCTGGACGTCGTCGTTATCTTCCAGCGCATCCAGCAGCTTCTTCAACTTCCGCTGATCCTTCTCGTCCGGCGTGCTTTCCATGGACGGAACCTGCTCCACTTCCGACTCCACCAGTTCGTATCCGGCTTTTCTCAGCGCGTCATCCACGTCGTTATATGCAGACGGATCTGTCTGGATTTCGAAACTGTCTTCATGTGTGATCATGTCATCCGCACCGGCTTCCAGTGCCGTTTCCATCAGCTCGTCCTCGTCGATGTCATCGGTCTTCTCGATTACGATGACGCCCTTCCGGGAGAACATATAGGAAACACATCCCGGCGTGCCCACATTTCCGCCGTGCTTGTCGAACATGGATTTCACCGCAGAAGTCGTCCGGTTCGTGTTGTCTGTCAGGCACTCAACGATGACCGCCACGCCGCCGGCGCCGTATCCTTCGAATGTCAGCTCTTCATAAGAAGCTCCTTCCAGTTCACCGGTACCTTTCTTGATCGCACGGTCGATGTTCGCATTCGGCATACCGATGCTCTTCGCCTTTTCGATCGCTGTACGGAGGCTCGCATTGTAATTCGGGTCACCGCCGTCCTTCGCGGCTACGATGATCGCCTTCGCATACTTCGTGAACATAGCAGCTCTCTTAGAGTCCTGAGCAGCCTTTCTTCCTGCAATTGTACCGTGTCTTCCCATGGAAACACCCTTCCTTCTTCAGATATGATTCAAATTGATTAATTGTGCATATACAACTTGCTAATTATAACGCCAAGAGAGGTGATTTGCAAGGATTTTCTCTGATTATTCCCCTGCTGCCCGGACACGAAGAGCCGCTTCCGCCGCCCTTTCTTCCGCCGCCTCCCGGGCCTCTCTCTCCTGACGCAGGAGAGCAGTGTTTCGTTCCGCTTCTTCCGGCGGCATACTCTCGGCCAGGTTCTTCTGAGCAGTACTCATCATCAGCTTGATCCGGTTCAGCTGGTTGACGCTGCTGGCGCCCGGGTCGAAATCGATGGCAGCAATGTTCGCCTTCGGATTCATCTTCCGGATCTGCTTCAGCATTCCCTTCCCCACCACGTGGTTCGGCAGACAGCCGAACGGCTGCAGGCAGACGATGTTTTCACAGTCATGATGGATCAGCTCAACCATTTCACCGGTCAGCAGCCAGCCCTCACCGCACTGGTTGCCGATGGACAGCACCTCTGACGCCGCTTCCGCTGTCTGTTCGATGTGTGCCGGCTCAGTGAAATGAACACTGTCCCGCAGTGCCTCCCGCATCGGTTTCCGGAGCCATTCCACGGCACGGATCAGCATGACGTTGATATTCTTCTCTTTCTTCGTGCCGGACAGATGCTCGTAATTGAACTTCTTGTTATAGAATCCGTACAGGAAGAAATCCACCATATCCAGAACCACGGCTTCTCCGCCTTCCTTCTCGATGGTGCCGACGATGTCGTTGTTGGCATTCGGGTGATATTTCACCAGAATTTCTCCGACCACGCCCACCTTCGGTTTCTTCACATCCCGGAGCGGAATCCGGTCGAATTCTTCCACCATACCCCGGATGTTTTCCCGGTACTTTCTCTTACTGAAGTGCAAAGTATTCCGGATAATCCGGTCGTACCAACTGTCCAGCACCGCCTGGGCCTCACCCGGATTCTTCTCATACGGGCGGGTGGCATACAGCAGCCGCATGGCCAGGTCACCGTAGATGGCACCCACAGCCAGCTGGAATCCCATCTTCGCCGTGATCTTGAATCCCGGATTCTTCTCCAGACCTACATAATTGAAAGAAACAACAGGTACCTGTTCCATGTCCAGATCCTTGAGCGCTTTCCGGAGCAGGGACACATAGTTGCTGGCCCGGCATCCGCCCCCGGTCTGGGACATGAATACCGCCGTATGATTCAGATCATACTTTCCGGACTTCAGAGCAGAAATGATCTGTCCCAGGGTGACAATGGTCGGGTAGCAGGCATCGTTGTTGATGTACTTCAAGCCTTCGTCCACAGAATGAACATCCACCTCCGGCAGCAGCTCGGCGTGGTAGCCGGCGTTCCGGATGACCTCCTTCAGATAGTTGAAGTGGATCGGAGACATCTGAGGAATGAGAATTGTATATGTATCCTTCATTTCCTTCGTGAACAGTTTCCGTTCGTAATTTTCCTCACACTTCTCCGCATGGATGCCGTTTCTGTCCCGCTCTTCCACCGCCGCTTTCAGGGAACGGACACGGATTTTCGCAGAGCCCAGGTTGGAAACCTCATCGATTTTCAGCACTGTGTACAGCTTGTTGTTCCGGCGCAGAATCTCTTCCACCTGGTCGGTGGTCACGGCGTCCAGGCCGCATCCGAAAGAATTCAGCTGGATCAGTTCCACATCATCCCGCCGGCTCACGAACTGAGCCGCCTTGTACAGCCGGGAATGGTAGACCCACTGGTCCAGAACCCGGAGCGGTCTTTCCAATTCCGCCTTCTGAGCCACAGAATCCTCGGACAGCACGACGAAATCAAAGGAACTGATCATCTTGTCCATGCCGTGGTTGATTTCCGGGTCCACATGATACGGCCGTCCGGAGAGGACGATCGCCTTCTTGTGATGCTCCTTTGCATACTTCAGCGCATACTCTCCCTGCTTCCGCACATCATCATGATACTGCTTCATTTCCCGTCGGCCGGCAGCCACTGCACCCCGGATCTCCTCCTCCGGAATATGATAAGGCGCAAATGTTCTGGTCAGTTCCCGCACCAGAGCCTGATCGTCGTCAAACGGCAGGAACGGATGCAGGAAACGGACATTGTGTTCTGCGAAAACATCGTCCAGATTGTTGGCGATTACTTCCGGATACGTTGCCACAATCGGGCAGTTGAAATGATTCGGCGCACTCGGATCTTCGTTCCGTTCGAAATTCAAGCTCGGATAGAAGATGAACTGATATCCGTGGTTCACCAGCCACTGCACATGGCCGTGTACCAGTTTCGCCGGATAGCATGCCGTATCCGAAGAAATTGTTTCGATGCCCAGCTCGTAGATTTTCTTCGTGGAAGCCGGGGACAGCTCCACCCTGAATTTCAGATTCGTAAAGAACCGGAACCAGAACGGGTAGTCCTCGTACATGTTCAGAACCCGTGGAATAGCCACAGTTCCCCGCTCCGCCTTCACTTCATCCAGCGGATGATACCCAAACAGACGTTGGAACTTATACTGGTACAGGTTCGGCAGCTCGTTCTTCTTCGCTGTGTTCCCGGCACCTTTCTCGCAGCGGTTTCCCGTGATGAAACGCTGTCCGTCGCTGAACATATTGATGGTCAGCAGGCACTGATTCTCACAGCCGTGGCATCTTCCGTTATTGTGCTTCATCTGGAAATGATCCAGCTCTTCCCGGCTCAGGATGGAAGACTTCGTTCCTTCCACATAGTTTTCCTGTGCGATAATGGCACAGCCGTAGGCACCCATCAGTCCGGCGATGTCCGGCCGGATCACGTCCTTTCCGATAATCTGTTCGAAGCTGCGGAGCACCGCATCATTCAGGAAAGTTCCTCCCTGTACAACGATATGATCTCCGGTCTCGTCCGGATTCCGCATTTTGATTACCTTGTACAGCGCATTCCGGATGACGGAATAGGACAGCCCTGCGGAAATATCCGCAATGGAGGCGCCTTCCTTCTGGGCCTGCTTCACCTTGGAATTCATAAACACCGTACAGCGGGTTCCCAGATCCACCGGGCTCTCCGAGTGCAGCGCTTCCTGGGCGAACGCCCGGGTATCCAGATTCACGGACTTGGCGTAAGTTTCCAGGAAAGAGCCGCAGCCCGCCGAGCAGGCTTCATTCAGCATGATGCTGTAGATCGCCCCGTCCTTGATCTTCATGCATTTCATATCCTGTCCGCCGATGTCCAGAATGAAATCCACGTCCGGACGGAAGTAAGCGGCCGCCTTATAGTGGGCCATGGTCTCAATCTCTCCCATGTCCGCCCGGAAGCCGGCCTTGATCAGCCCTTCGCCGTATCCTGTGACGCAGGTATTGGCAATATACGCCCCCTTCGGCAGCTTCTGGTACAGGTCGATCAGAATCTGACGCACCACTTCCGCCGGATTGCCCTCATTGCTGCGATACTCTTCAAACAGCAGACACCGGTCGCTGTCCATCAGCGTCGCCTTCGTTGTGGTGGAACCGGCGTCAATCCCCAGGAAGGTCATCCCTCTCGCTTTCCGGATATCCTTCCGCTTCACTTTATCCTTATTGTGACGAGCCACAAACCGCTCATACTCCTCTTCCGTCCGGAACAGAGGTTCCATGTGCTGCGTGTCCGAAAGCAGGGCCTGATCCGCATGGGCGATGCGGTCCAGAATCTCCGTTAGCATACAGGTTTTCTCGCCGGCAGCCAGCATGGCAGCACCGATCGCCACGAAGAACTTGGACTTTTCGCCCGGGAAAATCACTTCGTCCTCAGACAGTTCCAGTGTGTCGATGAACCGTTTTCTGAGCTCCGACATGAATGTCAGCGGGCCTCCCAGGAACGCCACATTGCCCCGGATCGGATGGCCGCAGGCCAGGCCGCTGATGGTCTGATTCACCACCGCCTGGAAGATGGACGCTGCCAGATCTTCCACCCGGGCGCCGTCATTAATCAGCGGCTGAATATCCGACTTGGCGAACACACCGCACCGGGCTGCGATCGGATAAATGATCTTATAATCCTTCGCCGCCTCATTCAGTCCGTTGGCGTCTGTATTCAGCAGGATTCCCATCTGATCGATGAACGCACCGGTGCCCCCTGCACAGGATCCGTTCATTCTCTGTTCAATCGTCTGGCCGTAGAACGTGATTTTCGCATCCTCTCCCCCCAGCTCGATGACACAGTCTGTCTGGGGAATCAGCGTTTCCACCGCCTTCGAACAGGTAATGACCTCCTGTTCGAACCGGATGCCCACCAGCTTCGCAAAGGACAGACCGCCGGACCCGGTGATCACCGGCTGAATCGGCACATCTCCCACTTCCCGGTACAGATCCTCTATCAGTTCCTGTACCTTGTTGAAAACGTCCGACATATGACGTTCATATCTTGAGTAGATCATCTCACCGCTGTCGTCCAGCAGTACCAGCTTCACGGTTGTCGATCCGATATCAATTCCTAATCTCATTCTCTAATATAACTCCTGTTACTTGTTCCGCTATTTTGCTTCAGTAAGTATACTTTTTCCTTAACACATGAATCCATATACACATTCCCGGATTCGTCAAAACACGAAAAGCCGCCCTTTCGTGTTAAGAACGCGTCAGAAAAAGGGAAGCGAAAATCTCCTGTTTCCATAAAAAATACTTCCGCTGCGGACCCTCTGCGGATCCGCTTTCGGAAGCTTTTCTTTCGATTTCCTGATTCAGAAAATGTGGGACAGGTCTGTAAGCCGGGTTCTGTATTAGACAGTCATCTATCTAGACGCAACATCTCTGCGCGTTCATGCGGTCCACCTCTCGGACGGCGACGGGCCGCCGCCTTCTCGTCCTCCGACCTTGCTCCGGATGGGGTTTACACGGCCGCTGTGTCTCCACAGCGCCGGTGAGCTCTTACCTCACCATTTCAACCTTGCCACGGCATGATCCGTTTCGGCGGTGTGTTTCTGTTGCACTTTCCCTATAGTTACCTACGCCGGACGTTATCCGGCATCCTCGCCCTGCGGAGCCCGGACTTTCCTCATGGATTTCACTCCACGCGACTGTCTGGCCTGCCCACGAGTGGTTATTCTAACATGAAAACGGGTTGATATCAACGGCTGATTTCACGATCCGAAGCGTTTTTCCGGCATCTGCCGCTGCATCTTCCAGCTTCCGGGCCATATTCGGCACGAAAATCTTCTCCGTTCCGTAATGGCCGGCATCCATCACTGCGATCCCCTTCGCCTGGGCGAACTGCGCATCGTGATATTTCAGATCACCGGTGATGAACAGATCACAGCCTTCCGCCAGCGCCTCTTCCAGAAAAGATGCGCCGGACCCGGTACACCATCCCGCCTTCGTCACCATCCGTTCCGGACTGCCGCACAGACGGATGAAGGACGGGTCGATCTCCAGTTTTTCTGCTGCATTCCGGCGGAACGCCCCCAGCGTTACGGCAGGTTCAATGCGGCCGGTTCTGAAGAAAGGCTCCTCTCCCGGCTGCCTCACCTCTTTCAGTCCCAGAACTTCTCCCAGGTAATCGTTATTGCCGCCCGCCAGTTTGTCAAATGAAGTGTGGCAGCTGTACACACTGATATTCTTCCGGATCAGTTCCAGCACAAAGGCCCCGGCAGGGTCCTCCTCCGTGATCTTCTTCATGCCGCCGAAAAGCAGCGGATGATGAGTCAGAATCACATGCGCCCCGGCCTTCTCCGCTTCCAGAATCACATCGCCGGTCACTTCCAATGCCACCAGCACAGTGTCCGCGGGATTGGACGGCGTCTTCACCTGCCACCCGCAGTTGTCCCAGTCCTCCTGGATTCCGGAGGGACAGATCCCCTCAATCAGTCCTTCCAGATCCTTCTTCGTCATCAGATTCTTTTCATCTCTGTTCGTCATGATTCTTTCACCAGCCTTTCTTCCAATTCCCGGATCCGTCGGATCCGGGTTTCTTCCAGCTCAGCCTGCCGGTCTGCACACATCCGGGCATTTTCCCGGATTGCGGCCAGTACCTGTTCATGTTTCTCCCGGCGGAGACGAAGATACTCCGTCCCGAGGGATTCCCCGACGGAAAGCAGTGCATCCGGGTAATCCAGCTCGGCGGTCAGCACGGGATCCAGTCCGTACACTTTCCCACGGGTCCCGGGTTCCGTGACATCCCCCGGCGGTACGGCGGTGATGATTTCACACAAAAAACGATGTTCCCGCACGATCTGTTCCCGGGTAATCCGGAAGCCCCGGTCCAGCAGGAAGGCTCGGAGCCTTCCCGGGTTATTCCGCGGCTGCAGAATGAACCGGCCGAAGCTCCCGGTCTTCTCCGGATCTGCGCCCAGTATTTCTGTCATGAGAATACCTCCCATGCCGGCGATTACCACCACATCCACTTCTCCCGGCTTCAGAACGGACAGTCCGTCTCCCAGACGGAGTTCTGTCCTCCCCTCCAGTTCTGCATTTCCTTCCCCCTGCGCCGATCGGAGATCCGTTTCGGCCTTTGTCAGTGAACCGTCACTGATGTCTGTCATAATCACATGCGGGCAGATCCCCGATTCCGCCAGGAAAATCGGCAAAAAACCATGGTCGGTTCCGATGTCCGCCATGGTTTCCCCTGCCCTGATGCCATCTGCAATCATCTGCAGTCTGTCTGTCAGTTTCATATCCTTCGTTCTCTCCCGGATTATTCCAGATAATCCTTCAGTTTCTTCGAGCGGCTCGGATGACGCAGCTTACGCAGCGCCTTCGCCTCGATCTGGCGAATCCGCTCTCTGGTCACATCGAATTCCTTTCCCACTTCTTCCAGCGTCCGGGATCTGCCGTCGTCCAGCCCGAACCTGAGCCGAAGGACCTTCTGCTCCCGGTCGGTCAGTGTGCCCAGCACCTCCACCAGCTGTTCCTTCAGCATGGAAAATGCCGCCGCTTCCGCCGGTGCCGGCACGTCGTCGTCCGGAATGAAATCACCCAGATGGCTGTCTTCCTCTTCGCCGATCGGGGTTTCCAGGGATACCGGTTCCTGGGCAATCTTCTGGATTTCCCGGACCTTGTCCACCGGAATGCCCATACGGGCGGAAATTTCTTCCGGCGTCGGTTCCCGTCCCAGTTCCTGAAGCAGTTTCCGGGATTCCCGGATCAGCTTGTTGATGGTCTCCACCATGTGCACCGGAATACGGATCGTTCTGGCCTGATCCGCAATGGAACGGGTGATGGCCTGACGGATCCACCAGGTGGCGTAGGTGGAGAACTTGTATCCCTTTCGATAGTCGAACTTGTCCACGGCCTTGATCAGGCCCAGGTTGCCCTCCTGAATCAGATCCAGGAACAGCATTCCCCTGCCCACGTAGCGCTTCGCAATGCTGACAACCAGACGGAGATTCGCCTCACAGAGTTTCTTCTTCGCCTCTTCGTCCCCCGCTTCCATGCGCTGGGCCAGCTCCACTTCCTCCTCTGCCGTCAGCAGAGGCACCTTGCCGATTTCCTTCAGGTACATACGCACCGGGTCGTCCACCGAGATTCCCTTCGGCACCGTGGCATCCACGTCGATCTCGCCCGTCTTCGTCAGAACGACGCCGTCGTCCTTTCCGTCTTCGTCGTCCGTCTGATCATCATCACTGTCCGGGATCGTGATTCCCTTGTCAATCAGCGACATGACGATGTCATCCATGGCTTCCGAATCGATCTTGTCCACGCTGAATGACTCGATGAAATCCGAGATCTCAGAATGGGTCAGTGTGTTCTTCTGGCTTCCCTTCTTCTCTTCCGCCTTCTTCACGAGCTGATAGATCAGGACGTTTTTCATCTTGTCCAGTTCTTCTTTCGAAAGGTTGGATGTGTAGTCGTCATCCTTTTCTTTCGGCTCGTTCTCCACTTCCTTCTTCCTGGAGTTCTTCGAAGACCTCTTCGTCGTTTTCTTCGGTGCGGCTGCCTTCTTCCCCGCCTCTTTCGAAACGACGTCCCTCTCTGCTTCTTCTGTTAAGATTGTCTTCTTCTCTTCGCTCATATTCCCCGATCCTTCTGATTAATGATTGTGTGCGTTTCTCAGTTCTCTCTGAATCCGAACCAGCTCAGCCGTGAGGTTTCTGGTCTGTTCCTCATTTTCCTCGTCCGCCATGGACAGGATGTTAATGAGCTCTTTCTCACGCTGCTTCAGCCGGTTCCTCTTCCAGGAACGGACACACTCCTCGAAAATTTTCTGTTCCTGCTCTCTATCGATCATCACATTCCGCAGGATATTCTGTAATGCGGCACAATCCGCCTCCGTCAATCCGTCCAGTATCGCATTCGTATCGATCTTCCCGGTTCGTTCCATTTCATTCCGGGCTGCTTCGTATACATGAACCGACAGCGGATGGGACAGTATGCCGTCGTAATTTTCCATTTCCCGCAGCAGGGCTCCGTCACTGAGGAACAGTTTCACCAGCGTCTTCTCCAGTGCCGGCACTTCCCGCAGAACTTCGGTTTCCTGCGCAGCACGTTCGTCCAGGCGCCGCCCCCGGAACCGGTCGTCCCGGGCCTCTCCGCCCCTGACTTCCGCCACCTCCCGGGTCAGCGCACCCACCGACACATGCATATCGGCGGCCACCCGGCTGCGGTATTCTTCCTGCTCCACCGGATCCAACGACGCAATAATCCGCGCCGCTTCCTTCAGATATCCGACCCTGCCTTCACTGGAGGCGAGATCGAAATGCCGTTTCGCAGAATCCAGCTTATAATCCGCATAGGGAAGGGCTCCGTCGATGAGTTCCAGAAATCCTTCCTTCCCGTGCACCTTCACATATTCATCCGGGTCCTTTCCATCCGTCACATGCAGCACCCGGACCCGCATCTGTTCCGCCTTCAGGATTTCAATTCCGCGCAGCGCCGCCTTCCGGCCCGCTGCATCCGCATCATAGGACAGAACCACGTCATTCGTATATCGGTGCAGCAGCCGGGCCTGGTTCTCCGTCAACGCCGTTCCCAGGGACGCCGAGACATTCTCCACCCCGCTCTGATACAGGGAAATAGCATCCATGTATCCTTCCACCAGGATCAGGAATCCTTCCTTCCCCGCCGCCTGCCGGGACAAATTCAGCCCGTACAGGTTATTCTTCTTCAGAAACACCTTGCTTTCCGGCGAATTCAGATACTTCGCCCGGGCGTCCTTCTCCAGGGCCCGGCCGCCGAATCCAATCACCTTCCCGTTGGTGTTGATAATCGGGAACATGACACGATTGCGAAATCTATCATGAATTTTACCCCGGCTCCGGGATACTAAACCCAGTTCCAGCATTATTTCATCCCGGACGCCGTTTGATTTCAGGTAACGGTACAGACTGTCCCACTCTCCGTCCGCATAGCCGATTCCGAATTTCTTCAGAATCCGGGGGGTGATCTCTCTTCCCTTCATATAGGAATAGCCCGGATTCGGTCCTCCGGTGAATGCCCGATAGAAATACCGGGCAGCCATCTGGTTCACGTCGTAGTACTCCTTCAGATTCTGATCACGGTATCCGCTGCGCCGTTCCAGTTTCACACCGTACTCTTCCGCCAGTTTCTCAACCGCTTCTCCGAATCCCAGGTTGTAATACCGCATCATGAATTCGATGACGTCCCCCCGGGCGCCGCATCCGAAGCATGTGAAATACTGCCTGGTATCCGAGACCGTGAAGGAAGGCGTCTTCTCATTGTGAAACGGACAGAGCCCTTTGAAATAGGATCCGGCCCGCTTCAGCTTCACGGCGCGGCCGACCACATCCACGATGTTCACCTGATTTTTCAGGTTCTCCACGGAAGCCTTCGTAAATGATGCCATGGCGTTTCAGTGATCCTCCTTTCTCTTCCTTCTGTCCGCTCACACCTGTGCCCCCGGGCCCGCCGGCCCGAACAGGCGTGCATATGTCGTCAGTGCGAAACGATCTGTCATACCGGCAATGTGGTCTTTCACCGCCTCGGCAAGCCCGTCCTCCGGGATCAGCTTCCGGTATTCCGCCGGCAATTCAGAAGGGTGATGCAGATAATAGTCATACAGCGAGGTAATGACCGTATCCACCTTCATCAGATCCTCTTCCCGCTTCACCGCCGGACTGTTGTAAACCTGCCGGAACATGTAGTTCCGAAGACGGTCCATTTCCGCCATATGTTCTTCGTCCATGCGGACAAAAGGTTTCCCGTCGCTGTTTCGGATCACAGCGGAGATCATACTGTCAATCCGTTCTCCGTGCCCGCTGCCGAACAGGCGGACCGGTTCCGGCGGAAGGTCCGCCTCTGTAATGACGCCGCTTCGCACGGCGTCATCAATGTCGTGATTGATATACGCAATCCGGTCACTGATTTTTACAATCTGGCCCTCCAGGGTGGCAGGCTTCCGATCTCCCGGATGATTCAGAATGCCGTCCCGCACCTCGAAAGTCAGGTTCATCCCCTGTTTCCCCCGATGAGATTCCAGCCGGTCCACCACCCGGAGACTCTGCTCATTATGGCGGAATCCGCCGGGATGAATCCGGTTCAGAATCATTTCTCCGTTATGACCGAACGGTGTGTGTCCCAGATCATGCCCCAGGGCAATAGCTTCTGTCAGGTCCTCATTCAGGTTCAGCGCCCGGGCCAGGGTTCTGGCCACCTGACTCACTTCCAGTGTATGGGTCAGACGGGTCCGGTAGTGATCCCCTTCCGGAGAAAGGAACACCTGGGTCTTGTGCATCAGGCGCCGGAAAGCTTTCGAATGAATGATCCGGTCCCGGTCCCGCTGAAATACCGTACGATACGGGCACTCCTCCTCCCGTTCTCTGCGTCCCCTGCTTTCGGCCGCTTTCGAAGCCTCCGGCCGGAGCCATTCCTTCTCCCGCTGTTCCAGATTCTCCCGCAGCAGCATATGAAATCACCCCTTCTCCGATACGCATACGTCTTCTATACGCCGGTGTGTCCGAAGCCGCCGGCTCCCCGTTCCGTTTCGGACAGTTCCTCCGCAGGCACCAGCTCCACCTGCTCGATACGATTGATCACAACCTGGGCGATGCGCTCCCCGTTCCGGATGACGAAGGGCTCACTGCCCCAGTTGATCAGCGGCACCTTCACTTCGCCCCGGTAATCTGCATCCACTGTACCGATCCCGTTCACCAGACCGATACCGTACTTCACCGCCAGGCCGCTGCGGGCCCGGACCTGGGCCTCATATCCCTCCGGCACTTCGAAAAACAGCCCCGTCGGCACCAGCATGCGCATGCCCGGTTCCAGGGTGACCGGTTCCTCCAGATATGCTGCGATGTCGAAGCCGGCGGCACCTTTCGTCTCATATGCCGGAACCCTTCCGCTCCGGCTGATGATCTTCATTTCCATTATGAACCTACTCCTCCATCACACTTTTCCGATTTACCTTCACGCCGCTGGCCACCGATACGGAATAGCGGGAGAAGTCACAGATCAGTTTCTTCACTTCTTCCAGAGACGCTGCGGTCACGTTATTATATCCCTCCAGAACTTCCTCTTCATTAAACACCCGGTCCAGAAGCAGGTAATTCTTTCCGTTCACGATCATTCTGGCGGAAGTGCTTTCCTGACTGAATGCGTAGGAAGATTTCATCTGCTCCACAGCAGAGCGGACCTCTTCCTCTTCCACCGGCTTCGATGCCAGAATATCCAGCTCTTCCCGGATTCCTTCCACCGCCGCTTTCACCTGGTCATTAGCCACACCGGCGTAGATCTCGAAATAGCCTGCGTCCCGGAAGGATCCTGTGGTGGAGTAAACAGAATATGCCAGCCCCTTCCGCTCCCGGATGTTCTGGAACAGCCGGGAACTCATGGAACCGCCCAGAAGCTGGCTCAGAACGGACATCGCATAGGAACGGGGATCCGCCAGACTCACTCCCCGGGTCCCGATACAGATATGGCTCTGCTTGATGTCCCTCTTCACACTGTGGTATTCCGGTGCAGGCGAACCCACACTTCGCTCCCGGGCCGGCCCGGTCTTCCCCAGGGACAGCATCGTACCCTGGAAATAATCGCACACTTCCTCCGGATCGAAGTTGCCGGCCACGGAAATGACCATGTTGTCCCGGACGTAATGGGTTCTGACGTACTCTGCCATGACGTTGTGGGTGATCCGGTTCAGACTCGTTCTGGTCCCGACGACCGAGTTCCCCAGAGGCTCCCTCCGGAACAGCGCTTCGATCAGCTTGTCATGGGCCACATCCTCCGGAGAATCCTCTCCCATCTTGATTTCCTCTCCGATCACCTTCCGTTCCCGGTCCATTTCTTCCTTCGCAAACAGTGAATGTTCCATCATATCCACCAGAACGTCCGCCGCTTCCCGGTAATGATCCGAAACAGTCTTCACATAGTAGCAGGTCGCTTCCTTCCCGGTAAACGCATTCATGGCCCCGCCGATCCGGTCCACATCTCCGGCGATCTGCCGGGCCGTCCGGTTCTCCGTCCCTTTGAACATCATATGCTCCACGAAGTGGGAGATTCCGGCATACTTCTTCTCTTCATCCACTGCCCCGGTTTTCACCCAGATACCGATGGCAACGGAATGCACCGCCGGCATCTCCTCCATCACCATCCGGACGCCGTTCGAAAGTGTTCTCGTTGTTATCATTCTGAAATCTTATCCTTTCGTTCTATTCTTCGTCTCCCTCTCCGTCTCCTTCATCTCCGCGCACCAGGTCCCCGTAGGACATGATATATTCGTCCAGGTCATAATCCAGGACATTCTGAAAATCGAAACGGTAGGTATCGCCGGTGAACGGTTCTTCCCGCACCAGCAGAAGCGCATCCCGGACCGGAAGAGTCCGGTTCTCGTCGGTCATCTCATTGACGCATTCCGCTTCTGAAGAAGTATTGTACCACTCCCGAAATTTTTCAATCTCGTCTGCCAGCTGCACCAGGATCTCGTTCCGTTCTTCCCGGTCCTCCTGCCGCCCGGCCGTTTCGGCCATACCGGTCAGGGAGCGGCGGATCGTCTGCAGTAATGTGAACAGATCCACTTCACTGTCCGGCACCGAACGATCCACTTCATCGAAGTACCCGTCCATCAGTTCGGTGAAGGTGTTCATGTCCACCTCCTGCAGCAGCTCGAAAATTTCATCCGTCCCGATCTCCGCTTCCGACTCCAGAAGTTCCGACATATTCTCGAAGTACTGGAAGTCTTCGCCGTCTTTCATATCCAGCAGCTCGTACAGTTCCTGTTTCTCCATATTCCTCTCCTCTATAGATCCAAATTCTTGAACCGGATATTCAATCGTTCCACATCATCCCCCAGCAGAAGGCGGATCATATTCAAAAAATTATCCGACAAATCGCTGGCATAGAAGATATTCTCTCTGTCATTCCCCGGTCCTGCCAGCATATCCCTTCTCTCCAGTTCGATCTTCAAAGCGGTGGCTGCCTCTTCGGAAGAACTGATGAGTTTCACGCCCGGATACAGCCTCTTCAGATTCCCACTGATCAGCGGATAGTGGGTGCAGGCCAGCACCAGCGTATCGATACTGTGCTTCTCGATGAAATCGTCCAGGTAGTACCGGATCGTCAGATCCATGATTTCGTGGTCAATGATTCCCTCTTCGATCAGAGGGACGAATGCCGGGCAGGCGATCTGGTAGAGGTGTTTCATGCCCGGATTCTTCTCTCGGATCCGTTTCAGGTAGGATTCACTGCGCACGGTGGCTTTCGTGGCCATGATGCCGATCCGATCCGTTTCCCGGCAGTCCCGGGCCACCACCTTCGCCGTCGGCCGGATCGTCCCGATCATCGGGATATGCGGGTATTTCCGCTGCAGATCATCCAGCGCCACGGCACTGATCGTATTACAGGCCGCCACCATCATTTTCACATCATTTTCCACCATGAAACTGCCGATCTGCTCCGTAAACTGACGGATTGTCCCGGCAGCTTTCGATCCGTAGGGCGTTCTGGCGGTATCCCCGAAGAAGATGATCCGCTCATCCGGAAGCATCCGCATGATATACGGGACACTGGTCAGTCCGCCGACTCCGGAATCGAATACACCAATATATCTGTTATCCATTCCTTGCGTTGTTCCTTTCAATGCATACTCAGTTTATTATACAGCAACCGGCGGAGAAATGAAACACTCTCCCATTCTTCTCACCGGACACGATTGAAAAACAGTGCCGGGTGGAATAAAATAGACTACATATGCAGTTTGCAGATGATGAAGCAACCTACCGAAGGGAGAACTATATGGCAGAAAAAGTCAAACAGAGATCGGAAAACGATCCGAAATATCAATGGAACATCGAAGCAATGTACTCCTCCGATGCCGACTGGGAGAAGGACCTGAAGGACGCCCTTTCCGGCGCAGAGGATTTCACGAAATACCGGGACCATCTGGCAGACAGTGCGAAAACCTTGGCGGACGCATTGATCGACAGCGACGCCGTCAGCCTGAAGATGGAGCGGGTCTTCGTCTACGCCCGCATGAAGCTGGATGAGGACAACCGGGTTTCGAAGCAGCAGGATATGCTGAACCGAGCTGTGTCGGCGGCTTCGAAGATCAGTGCCATGATGAGTTTCCTGACTCCGGAGCTCATTCAGATCCCGGAGGAGACTCTGCAGGAATTCATGAAGACAGATGCCCGCCTCGAGCAGTATGACTATGTGCTCAGACAGGCCGTACGGGAGAAGGCCCATGTCCTCTCCAAGGCCGAAGAAAACATTCTGGCGCAGCTGGGAGAAGTCCTTGGTGCGCCGGATCAGATCTTCACCATGCTGAATGACGCTGACCTGAAGTTCGGTACGATCCGGGATGAACAGGGTGAGGAAACCGAACTGACCCACGGAAACTACATCAAGTTCATGCGCTCGAAGAAGAAGGAAGTCCGGGAGGCTGCGTATCGCCACTGCTACGACACCTACCGCTCCATGATCAACACCATCGCCGCCAATTATGCGGCGAACGTGAAGACCGACGTGATCACCGCCAGAATGCGGCATTACCCGTCCTCCCGGGCAGCGGCCCTGTCCGGCGGAAACATCCCGGAAGCGGTGTATGACAACCTGATCGACACCGTCAACGAAACGCTTCCGGTTCTCCACCGCTACATCGCCCTGCGGAAGGACCTCATGGGTCTGGATGAACTGAAAATGAGCGACGTCTACGTTCCTCTGGCGGAGATCGAGGATCCGAAGGTCAGTTTCGAGGAAGGAGTGGCACTCTGTGAGAAAGCACTCGCTCCTCTGGGAGAGGATTATCTCCGCCACTTCCGGGAAGGAATCGATGCCCGGTGGATCGACGTTTACGAGAACGAAGGCAAGACCAGCGGCGCCTACAGTTTCGGTTCCTACGACAGTATGCCGTATGTGCTGATGAACTATGACGGTACCCTGCAGGACGTTTTCACCATCATCCATGAAATGGGCCACTCCATGAATTCCTGGTACACCCGGAAAGCCCAGCCGTTCACCTACGGCAGCCATTCCATCTTCACGGCAGAAGTGGCCTCCACAGTGAATGAGACCCTGCTGATGCGCTTCCTGCTGGAACAGGAGAAAGACCCTGGCATGCGGCGCTACATCCTGAACATGTACATTGAAGCCTTCCGCTCCACCCTCTTCCGGCAGACCATGTTCGCCGAATTCGAACTCCTGTCCCACCGGCAGGTGGAAGACGGCGGCAGCCTCACTGCGGAATGGCTCTCCGATCAGTACGACCGGCTGAACACGAAGTACTTCGGCCCTGCCCTCACAGGTGATGACCGGATCCGTTACGAGTGGGCACGCATCCCGCACTTCTACCGGAGCTTCTACGTGTACCAGTACGCTACGGGCTACTCCGCGGCGAATGCCATTGCGGACAAAATTCTGACGGAGGGACCGGCCGCCCGGGACGCTTATCTGACTTTCCTGGCGTCCGGAGACAGCGACGACCCGGTGGAACTTCTGAAGATTGCCGGTGTGGACATGACCGAAAGAGAGCCGGTGAAACGGGCGATGAAAACATTCACAGAACTTGTTGAGGAGTTCCGCAGACTGAGCGGAAAATAGCACCCCGGGGGTCCGCCGAAAAGGCGGACCCCCGGATGCGGGAACAGGCCCCAGGGCCAAAGGAAAACCAATGGACAGAACCATATTCATCTATGCCAATCAGGCGGAGACTTCCCGGAAGATCGCCGCAGAATGTAAGGAGAAACTGCTTCATGCCGGACTCCGGGTCACCGACCAGCTCAGCCGGGACACGGATCTGATCATTTGTATCGGCGGAGACGGCACTTTTCTGGAGCTGATCCACGCCTACGATTTCCCTCAGACGCCGATCATCGGCATCAACACAGGACATCTGGGATTTTTCCAGGATCTTCTGCCGACACAGATCGACCAGTTCATCGAATACTACCTGCACCACCTGGATCACCTTCAGGTGGTGTCCACGGTGGAGTGTTCCATCTGGGCAGGCCATGAGATCTACAAGATGACAGGAATCAATGAAATGGTGGTGAAAGGTGAGCTGGGCGCCATCATTCACCTGAATGTCTTCTTCGGAGACGCCATGATTGAACGATTCAGCGGGGACGGCATCCTGGTATCCACCCCGGCGGGAAGCACCGCCTACAACTATTCCATCGGCGGCAGTATTGTGGATCCCCACCTGGAACTGCTTCAGATGACACCGATTGCGCCCATGAATACCACCGTATACCGGTCCTTCACCTCCAGTCTGATCCTCCCTTCCAATCAGCTGCTGACCCTGATCCCGGACATGCGTCAGGACCCGTACATCAATATCCAATCCGACGGATTCATACGGGAATTCAATGATGTGAAGAAGATCACCATCGGCTACTCCACGAAGAAGATCCATCTGGTGAAATTCAGCGGATATGAATTCTGGACCAAGGTAAAAGAAAAATTTCTCATCGGGAATGCAGACGGAAGCACAGAACAGGATTTGAAATGAGAGAATTCCGATTTACAGTGACGAAAGAAGATGAAGGACTGGGCGTGAAGAAACTGCTGCGGAAGCACTTCGATTTCTCCTCCCGGCTTTTTGCAAAGCTGAAGGCCCAGCGCCGGGTCCTGATGAACGGAGAACCCATTCAGGGCTGGATGGTTCCCCGGGAGGGGGATGTGGTGGTCGCCATGATGCCGGAGGAGGTCAGCCATTTCCCGGAGGAAGACATCCCGGTCATCCCCCTCTATGAAGATCAGGATCTGCTGATCATCAACAAGCCGGCCGGGTACACCGTGCATCCGACCCACGGCCACCAGAACCACACCATGGCGAACGGACTTCAGAAGTACATGCGGGAGAGCGGGGAAACCTATAAGATCCGGTTCGTGAACCGGCTGGACATGGATACCAGCGGACTTCTGGTGATCGGGAAGAACTCCCATGCCCAGGATGAAATGGTCCGGGCCATGAAGTCGGACCGGGTCCGGAAGTACTACAAGGCCCTGGTGATTGGTGAAGTGAACGAGGACGAATTCACCATCGATCTGCCCATCGGGAAACCCTCCGACAGCCGGGTACAGCGGGAAGTTATGCCCGCCGGTCAGGGACGTCCCTCCGTCACCCATGTGAAGGTACTGGAGCGTCTGAAGGGCTACACCCTGGTGATGCTCCGGCTGGAAACCGGAAGGACCCATCAGATCCGGGTGCATCTCTCCCACATCGGCTACCCGATCCTGGGAGACTATCTGTACGGCGGAGATGACCCCCGCCTCATGGACCGGCAGGCGCTGCATGCATTCCGGCTGGAATTCCCTCACCCGGTGACCCGGGAGCCGATCACCGTGGAGGCCCCGCTGCCGGATGACATTCAGACCGCATTAGAAAAAATCAGGGCAGCCGAATAGGCTGCCCTGATTTTCTTTTTTTGTCCCTTCTACCTCGGTTCTTCAAATCCGCCGCCGAACGGTTCTGCCCGGGTAACCAGACGCCCGGTCATAATATCATAGAATACCACCTGCGCCTCCTGCATATACGATGCCAGGAAACAGGTCGGAATGAGACCCACGATCTGTATCACAAACAGCGGAACCTTTCCGGTAATCCCCTGGGCGGCAAACAGGGACCCCAGCACCCCCGCCGGAATCTGCGCCAGAATGATCCATCCGATGAAAGAAAGATCCAGCAGGAACAGTGCCATCTTGTTCCCCATCGTCATCTGTTTGCTCTCCTCAATACACTGATGCGGCGACTTCCTCGGATCATCCGCCAGAATATAGAACGCCTGACTGTAGCGGTATGCGGCAATGATGCCCGGCACCACCAGCAGGAGAGACCACAGCATAATCCGGATCACCATACTCCAGGCCAGCAGCAGCACACTGCCGTAATACGAAAACCCGTCAAAAAGATGCCCCGGATTCGTATCCTTCTCCCGGAAGAAACGGATCATGAACAGCGACTGTCCGTAGACGAAAATCACGGCAACGAGAATTACATAGAAGAAACTCAGCATGGATACGGTTTCCTGCGCCGTATCCACCTGATACGGCATCTGAGACGGATCCACACGCACCGTTCCGAAATTAATAAACGTATCAAAAAATCCTACAATCCCGGTGGTCAGAAGCTGAAACAAAAACATCACCCCCGCCACCTGAAGCCAGTACCCTCGGAGATCATTCCTGGCCACCGCCCGGATTATTCCCGCCGGTTCCTGCACGACGCGGTATCCCGGCCCCGGTCCACCCGGAAAGCCGTTTCCGAACTGATTATCCATAATTATTTCCTTTCTTCCTGCTCTGTCTGACAGATTCATTATACCACACGCAGCCCCGGGAAATCGAATCTTTCCGCACCCTTCCCTTTTCCCGGCCCGGCAGGAGGGGTATAATGACAGGCGGAGGTCTGAAATACATGAATCATCTGAACAGGACAATAAACAACGGTTCCAGCGCTCTGATCGTCCTCAGCCACGTAGAAGGGCTCCGCTTCATCGACACCGGGAAGCTGGAATACGACACCGTGATCTGCGCCGACGCAGGATGGAAAATGGCGCAGAAGCTGGGTCTGACCCCGGACATCTGCATCGGGGACTATGACTCCTCGGAACAGCCGGCGGAAAGTCTGCCGGAGGATCTGATCCGGCTTCCGGCCGAGAAGGACATGACAGACAGCGAAGCCGCCCTGGATCTGGCTGTGGCCAGAGGGTTCCGCCGCATCACCATCATCGGCGGCCTGGGAGGACGGTTTGATCACACCATGGGAAACCTGGGACTGCTGGCGAAATACACCGGAAAAGTTGAGCGCATCTGTTTACAGGACGGATGGAACCGGATCTTTCTGGCGGATCCCGGCACACATATTGTCCGAAAGGACGGCTACTACTACCTCGGCACCGCCTCCTACGGCGAACAGGTAACCGGCCTCACCTACCGGGGCATGAAGTATCCCCTGGAGAACGCAGTGCTGACGAACCGGACTACCTACGGGGGATCCAACGAGATTCTGGGCGAAGAAGCCGAAATATCTTTCCGGACCGGCCGTCTTTTGATCAGCCAGTGCAATGATGTTCCTGCCGCTATCGTTGAGGCGGCGGATTAGACAAAAAACAGAAGGACCGGCGGCCGGCCAAGTCTGATACTTCGGGCAATTCCGCACCTGTGCCATACTAAACGATACCCGTATCTATGGACATTTCTTTTTGCACACCCTCCCCTATAAATGGACAATGTGTGTCAGACGGTTGGACACGGAGGAAACCGTAATTTCATATGCAAGCCCCCGCCCTGTCCCGTGATCAGCACGATAAGAAGAAAAATGGGCTGCCTGCCAATGGGAAAGTGACATGCTTTCCTCTGTCCGGCAGACAGCCCCGTTTTTTTGTCTCAAGATTTCACCAGGTCAGCGAAGTCCCCCTCACACAGCCCTGCCAGGGCCTCCGGATCCAGCTCCACAGAGAGCCCGAGCCTTCCGCCGCTGACACTGATGGTGTCGAACAGCTGGGCCGTCTCATCGATGGCGGTGGGAAAGAGTTTCTTCATGCCGACGGGGGAGCAGCCTCCGTGGACATACCCGGTGATCTTCACCAGATCTTTCAGGTGCAGCATTTCCAGTTTCTTGACGCCGAAATGCCGGGCGGCCTTCTTCAGGTCCAGCTCGTTGCACACCGGAATGGCACAGACGTAGAACTGAGCAGGCCCTGCGGTCAGTACCAGGGTCTTGAAGGAGCGCTCCGGCTCGATGCCGGTGGCCCGGGCCGCATCCATGCCGTCTGTGAATCCGTCAGAAACATCGTAAGTGTGTTCCCGATAGGGAATTCCTGCCGTTTCGATTATGCGGATCGCATTGGTTTTCGTTTCTTTTTCTTTCTTCTTGGCCACTTCGTCCTCCTTAGAGAATGCCGGTGCTGAATACGCTGACCAGAGCCAGTGTCACCACAGCCAGAGACTTCATCAGGATGTTGATGGATGTTCCCGACACCATCGCGTACCGGCGGCTGCTGTTGGCACAGACGACGGACATCATGATCGATGCCAGTGTGGCAGAGGCCACCAGGGCGCAGAGTGCCTCGGCCCCGAACAGAAAGCCTGACAGCACCGGGATCAGCATGGCGATGATGCCCGGAAACACCAGACTGCTGAACCGGCCGTTATCGAAGATACCGGTCAGTAATCCGCCCTTTTCCGTATTGCCGGCCTTCTTCCACGCCGCTGCCATGAGGGTGTCTGTGCTCCCCACCCGGCCGGAACGTGCTTCCAGTCCCGCATACAGGAACGGGAGCAGGATTCCCAGCAGAGCGCAGGTCATGACCCGGGGCTTCAGGAGATCCGCCTGGGCCAGATGAGCGTAATTCGCAAAGGACAGCATCATGGCGAAGGAAGTCAGCGCGGCGGTAATCACCGCACTGCCGCCGCCGCGGATGGTGGCGGCACCGTTCTGAAGCAGATTCGAAGCCCGTCCGGTCCGCACCGTCCCCGGTGCGCCGGTCAGATCCTGAATGGAGGAGGTACTGTAGGAAACAGACAGGAAGGCGCCTTCTGTCATTTTGACTACACTTACTGCCGCCATGCCGGCTGCCGCCAGCGCCACGCCGTAGCTTCCGGTAAACGTGCCGGCGATGTAAACCGTTCCTGCAATCAGCAGGATCAGCAGGATATTCAGGGCCATACTGGCTCCGATCCGCCGTTTCATCAGCTGGTAGGCATCCGCCTCCGTATCGTTCATTTCAGACACAACGTTATACCTCCGATTGATGGTCGCACTCAGAATCTCCGCCAGCACACCTGCCAGGATTCCTGCCAGGATCGCCCAGAAATAATACATGCTGGCCAGATAGCGCCAGCACAGAATGCCGGACACCGCTGCCGTCACCGCTGCCGTTCCGTACAGCCTGCGATTCATGGCGCGGACAGCAGCATTTTCGTCTGTCCGGACACGGAACGTCAGAACTGCCGGCAGAGTGACTGCCAGTCCCGCCGCAATGATGCCCAGCGGGAATACTACCGCCATCCTTTCCGAGAAGGAGGCTGTGACGCCCGCATCCCGGACGGCCGTATAAGCCAGCGTCATGACGGCGATCACGCTGCAGGCATAGGAATCCAGCAGATCGAATATGCCGGAAAAAGCCCGGTCCGCCGTTCGTCCCAGCAGCGCATTGGCAGAAATCCCCAGGCCGAAGCCTGCCATGGCACTGACCAGCGTTGAAATACCCAGCGCCCAGTAGATAAACACCATGATCAGAAGTCCGAATCCGGCGATGCCCAATCCCACGGCTGCCGCCGTTCGATAAATCAGCCGGTAAGCTTTCTCTCTGTCGCCGTAAGCTGCTTCGGAGGCGCGGACACTCCCCATGGCTTCCGCCTTGATCGCCAAAACCACGGAGAAAATGGACACCAGGGTGCCCACCAGGAACAGCGCTGCCGTAATATTTCCGACGAAGAAAAAGAGCATGAAGAAAATCACTCCCATAATCGGCACCCGGTAAACCAGTTCCTGCACAATGACCCGCACCGATCCCCGCCGAACGGACAGAGCGATATCCCGGACGCCGCTATCTTTGATTTTGTATTTCCGCTTCATGTGAAGCAGCAGCAGAACCGATGCCAGAATGGCAATCACCCCGATGACACAAGCTGCGTAACTCATATTTTCACCTGTTTCCCTGAAGATAACGAATAAAAAAACACGCGGCCCGTCCCGCGGGCCGCGATCGATTCAATTCATTCTGATATGACTATGCCGCAATCGCGTTGACCCAGACGGACAGAATAATGAGAACGACCGAGGACACGATCGTGATTCTGTGAAGCATCTTCTCATACGCATTCGCGCGCTTGGAACCGAAAAGCTGTTCAGCACCGCCGGCGATGGATCCGGACAGACCGTCACTCTTTCCCGGCTGAAGCAGAACACTCACTGTCAAAATGATGCTGTCAATTGCCAGAATGACCATAAGTGCTGTATACATGAAACTTTACCTCCCTTTAATTCATAGCAATTAAGTTTACCATGAATCCGGCAGGAAATCAAGGTGTCATTATTCCATATAGTTCAGGATCGCTGCGAACTGTTCCGGATCCAGGCTGGCGCCGCCTACCAGCGCACCGTCGATATCCGGCTTCGCCATAATCTCCTTCACATTCTTCGGCTTGACGCTGCCGCCGTACTGGATGATGACGGATTCGCTCACTGCTCCCCCGTAAATGCTTTTCATCATTTCCCGGATGAAGCCGCACATTTCTTCCGCCTGTTCCGGCGTGGCCGTCTTCCCGGTGCCGATGGCCCAGATCGGTTCATATGCAATCACCGTCTTCTTCGCCTGCTCCGGCGTCAGTCCGTCGAAATCTTTCTCTATCTGTCCGGAGACAACGGACTTTTCATTCCCGGCTTCTCTCTGTTCCAGATTCTCACCGACACACAGAATCGGAATGATGCCGCTCTCGGACAGCACCTTCTTCAGTTTCCGGTTCACGGTTTCGTCAGTCTCATTGAAATACTGTCTGCGCTCGGAATGACCGATCACACAGTATCCGACGCCCGCTTCCTTCAGCATCGGCAGGGAGATTTCACCGGTGAAAGCCCCCTCGTCTTCGAAGTGGACATTCTCCGCACCCACGCCGATATCGGTTCCCGCAAACATTTCGGTCAGAACCGGAATATCCAGGAATGGGGCACAGATGGCCGTCCGGACCCCCGGTTTCCGCGGGATCTGCCGGAACACTGCTGCGAACGCCTTCGCTTCGCTGATGGTCTTGAACATTTTCCAGTTTCCGCCGATAAACGGAACACGCAGCTCCGGGATCACCGCAATTCCCGGAAGCGTCTTTCCCTCCAGGTATTCCAGGGATGCGCCGCCTCCTGTGGAAATATGGGTCATCCGGTCACCGAGGCCGAACTGTTTCACCGCTGCAGCAGAATCACCGCCGCCGATAATGGTGACGGCATCACTCTCCGCCAGCGCCTCGGCGATCTTCCTGGTTCCGACGGCGAAATTCGGCATCTCGAAAACCCCCATCGGTCCGTTCCACACAACGGTAGCCGCCTCCCGGACAGCCTCGGAAAACAATTTTACCGTCTCCGGTCCGATATCCATTCCCATTCTGTCCTGCGGAATGGCATCAACCGGAACCACCTCTGAAGCGGCGTCGTTGTCAAACGCAGCTGCAACCCGGACATCCGCCGGCAGCAGGAACCGGACGTGCTTCTCTTCCGCTTCCCGCATCAGGTCGCCGGCCAGTTCCACGCCCTTCTCGTCCAGCAGAGACGTGCCGATCTCCAGGCCCTTCGCCTTCAGGAATGTGTACGCCATGCCGCCGCCCACGATCAGGGTGTCCACCTTCGACAACAGACTGCGGATCACACCGATCTTGTCCGCCACCTTGGCACCTCCCATGATGGCCACAAACGGACGCTTCGGGTTCTCTACCGCACTTCCCAGGAACTTCACTTCCTTCTCGATCAGGAAACCGGACACCGCCGGCAGATAATCTGCAATCCCCGCCGTGGATGCGTGCGCCCGGTGAGCAGTACCGAAGGCCTCCTGAACGAAAATCTCTGCCAGGGAGGCAAGTTCCCGGGCGAACCCCGGATCATTTTCCGTCTCCTCTTTCCGGAACCGGACATTCTCCAGCAGCATAATCTGCCCGTCCTCCAGTTCGGCCGCAGCCCGGCGGACGGCATCATCCACCACCGCCGGACTGCTGACGAAAACCACATCCTGCTTCAGATATTCGGAAAGTCTGTCCGCCACCGGCTTCATGGAAAACTCCATCTTCGGTTCCCCTTTCGGCCGGCCCATATGGGACATCAGGATAACTTTCGCGCCGTGATCCCGCAGATACTCGATCGTCGGAAGCGCCGCAGTAATTCTGGTATCATCCGTGATCTTTCCGTCCTGCATCGGTACATTGAAATCACATCTCGCGATGACCCGTTTTCCCTGTACATCGATGTCTCTCACTGTTTTCTTCATGCTTACACCTCCGCCGCAGCACTACTCTGCGTGGTCAACGGCATACATATGGCGGATCAGTTCCAGCGTTTTGCTGGAGTAACCGAACTCGTTGTCATAGTAGGAAACGAACTTGAACGTCGTGTCATTCAGCTGGATGCCTTCTACAGAGTCGAAAATGGAGGTGCAGGCATCTCCGACGAAGTCGGAGGAAACCACAGCGTCCTCCACGAACTCCAGCACGCCCTTCAGGTTCGTCTCAGAAGCTTCCTTCACCTTCGCACAGATATCCTCATAGGAGGTCGGTGTTTTCAGCACAACATTCAGGTCGACCAGGGAAACATCCGCCGTCGGAACACGGTAAGCGATACCGGTCATCGTTCCCTTCAGCTCCGGAATAACCAGACCCACAGCCTTCGCCGCACCGGTGGTTGTCGGGATGATGTTGCCGAATACGCTGCGGCCTCTTCTCCAGTCCTTCTCCGACTTGCCGTCCACCACGAACTGCTTCGCCGTCGCCGCATGAATCGTGGACATCAGACCTTCCTTGATACCGTAGTTGTCCTGCAGAACCTTACACAGCGGCGCCAGGCAGTTCGTGGTGCAGGAAGCATTAGAAACAATATTCATATCACTTCTGTAGTCATCGGAGTTGACACCGAATACGAATGTCGGGGTCACATCATCCTTCGCCGGAGCAGAAATGACGACCTTCTTCGCACCGCCGTTCAAATGAGCCATCGCCTTCTCGGTGGTGGTATAAGCGCCGGTTGCCTCCACGATGTACTCCGCACCGCACTCGCTCCACGGAATATCCTTCGCATCACTGAAGCTGTATACCGGCACTTTCTTTCCGTTAATGATCAGACCGTCCTCATACCGGTCGATCTCACCCGGGAATCTGCCGAACACCGTATCATACTTCAGCATGTACAGCATATAGTCGATATCCGCCTTCCGCTTGTTAATGCCTGCGATCTCCACATCCGGCATATTCAGCGATGCTCTGATTACAACTCTTGCGATTCTTCCAAATCCACTGATTCCGACTCTGATAGCCATTTCAAGTTCCTCCTGACTGAACAAATGACAGTAATAGTAGTTAACTGAGAATAATCGACAATCGAAGGCCGCACCCCCGGCGCAGCGCTCCGCAGCAACCCTCTGCCGCCCTTCGGGGCCATAACACAGTTATAATTATTATAACATTCCGGCTTTCTAACTTCAACAGCGCCCCGCAGCATCCGGCTCTCTACTTTAGTCCCGGAAATCCCAGCTGACGCAGCGCTTCAAACAGTACGATATTCGCCGAGTTTGCCAGATTAAAAGACCGAAGCCTCGTGTCCCTGCTCATGGGAATCCGGATAGAATCCTCCCTGTGGGCATCGATCAACTCTCTGGGCAGCCCCCGGGTCTCCCGGCCGAACAGCAGCATATCCTCATCGTGATATGTCACCTCCGTATAGTACCGGCTCCCCTTCGTCGTTACGAAGTACATCTGTCTGCCCCGATACTGTTCCATAAACGCATCCAGACTTTCGTGGACTTCCAGTTTCACAAACGGCCAGTAATCCAGCCCCGCCCGGCGCACCGCCCGGTCATCAATCCGAAACCCCAGTGGTTTCACCAGATGCAGCACAGAGTCCGTGGCCGCACAGGTCCTGGCGATATTTCCGGTGTTCGGCGGAATCTCCGGCTCGACGAATACGATATGAAGTGCCATTTTTCTACTCCTTTTACAAAAAACAACCGGAGAGGCGCTCGACGCCCCTTTTCTATGATAGTACAATCCGTTTTTTTGGCAACCGAAAGCCCTCTCCTTTTCCTTCTTTCTGCCGGAAATCATGGACATTCCCGGCCATTTCAATTATTATAATAAGGATTTCCATGTTTTCATGTGAATCGAAATGAATGAAACACACAGGAGGAGAAAAATATCATGAGTTTATATCAGGACTGGACGAAGCTGCTGAACGGACAGACGGAGAGCACCTTCCGCACATTCTGGGAGGAATATTCCAATGCGGAAATGTCCGTGTACGCTTGGATTCTGAGCCATCAGAACAGGAAACTGGAAGGCACCGTGGCAGAGCTGGCGAAGAAGTTCAATATCCGCGAGATCATGGTCATGGGATTCCTGGACGGCGTGAAATCCTCTCTGAAAGATCCCGACGTCCTGAATCTGGAGGCGGTCACACCGGATACCGCTCTGTCCATTGATCCGGACTTCGAACTGCTGTTCCGGAATATGCTGGGAGCTGACGCCCGTCACCTGTACTCCCTTCCGGAGTGGGATCAGGTCCTGTCCGCCGGGAAGAGAGAAGAAATCCGGAAGGATTTCAATCGTTCCCGCATCTACCATGCACCGAAGAAACCGGGCAGGAATGATCCGTGCCCTTGCGGCAGCGGGAAGAAATACAAGAACTGCTGTATGAAGAAAGATCAGGAAGCACAGCGGCTTTCCCAGGCGTAAGCCCGGGAAACGGGTTTTCGACCGATCCCGCAGAAAGACCTGTGAAGCGAAATGCACCGCTTCGCAGGTCTTTCTTTATTTTTTTCTGGTCCAGAACCGGGAAATGTATTTTTTTGAATTCATGCCAATAAATCTTTACGCTGTCTTTACGCGGCCACTTTCCTACGGTATAGTGTTCAGTGTAGTATCCTGTGGGGACCGGGCGGACTTCTGCCCGCTGTCCTGCACATGGGATCCTGCTGCGGATAAGTTTTCATACTTATCCGACGATTTATAATCCATGAGTTAGTCGATTGCACAAAGGAGGTAAGCAAGGATGACTGCTGCGCAGATTGCCGCACTCGTAATTTTTATTATCATGTTCCTGTTGATCGTGACCGAGAAGATCGATCGTCACATCGTATCCCTCACCGCCGGAGCGCTGATGCTGATTCTGGTATTCGGAATCATGATGCACTCCCCCGCCGACATTCTGAAGACACTGGCCTTCGCCGATCTGGCCAAGCCGGGTTTCTGGATCACGAACGGCACTGTCGCAGAGGAAGCCGGCGGCATCAACTGGGCGACGATTCTGTTCATCGGCGGAATGATGGTTATGGTGGAGGGAATGGCCAAGGCCGGATTCTTCCGCTGGCTGTGCCTGACGATCGCGAAGGCCGTTCACTACCGGCCCCTCAGGATCTTCGTCACTTTCATGTTCATGTCGGCAGTCCTTGCTATGTTCATTGACAGTATCACGGTGATCCTGTTTCTGGCCTCTGTCACCATCGAACTGGCCAATATGCTGAAATTCAACCCGATACCGGTGATTCTCTCGGAAATTTTCTGTGCGAATCTGGGCGGTTCCTCCACCATGTGCGGTGATCCGCCGAATATCATCATCGGCACTTCGCTGCATTATACATTCAGCGATTTCATCCTGAACAACGGGCCGATTGCCGGCGTCACGCTGCTGGTCATGGTTCTGTATTTTTATCTGGCGTTCCGTCATCATCTGTCTGCGGACCCGGAGACGACGGACGGAAAACCGGTCGTCTATCCTTCTCCGTCTGAAGCCATTCAGAACCGGCGGGAATTCGCCGTCAGCACGATCATATTCCTGGTCACTGTGGTCCTGCTGATCACCCATGCTCAGACCGGGCTCACTGTAGCCACGATCGGCGTGGGCGTCGCCGTTGTGACGCTGATTACGGCGCCCCATTACGCCAAGGCGATCCTTCGGGAGGTCGACTACAGAACGCTTCTGTTCTTCATCGGACTCTTCGTTGTGGTGAACGGTCTGGACCGAAGCGGTATTCTGCAGATGATCGCCAATCTGATTGCGAAACTGAGCGGAAATAATCCGATGCTGACCATCGGCATCGTCATCTGGCTCTCCGCCATCGCCAGCGCCTTCGTGGACAATATCCCGTTCGCCGCCACCATGGTGCCTGTGATCAAGACACTGTCCACTGCCATGGGCATTGATCTGACCACCCTCGCCTGGACGTTATCCCTGGGTACCGATGTGGGCGGCAGCGCCACACCGATCGGCGCCTCTGCCAATGTAGTGGGCATTTCCGTGGCGGCGAAGAACGGACACCTGATCACCTGGCGGAAGTACTGCAAATACGCAGCGCCGGCGACGATCATTTCTGTCGCCATGTTCACGGTTCTCATCTTCGTCCGTTACCTGTAGAGAAACGAAAATCCGAGCGGGAAATTGAGCCCGCGATAATGTCACGATCCGGGAGGTTGTTATGAGCAGACAGAGAATTATTTCCATCGGCAGACGGTTCGGCAGCGGCGGTCATGAGATTGCGAAAATCCTTGCAAAACGGCTGTCCCTTCCCCTCTATGATGCCAATATTCTGGCGGAAGTCGCCAAAAAAAACGATATGACTTACGAAGAGCTGATGCATTATGACGAACAGCGGATTCCCGCATTTCTGTCCAGGCCGGTTCGCAGTTTCTCCTCCTTCCTGGAGGTGAACGTGGCGGAGGCCCAGTTTCATGCAATCCGCCAGCATGCAGAGGCCGGAGAATCCTTCGTGATCGTTGGGCGCTGTGCAGACACCATTCTGGAATCCTATCCGGGGCTGATCTCCCTGTTTATCACAGCGGATGAATCAAGCCGCACGGCCCGGACCGCCGAACTCTACCATATTTCTGAGAAAAAGGCCGCTGCCATGAACCGGAAGGTAGATGCCCGCCGCCGTTCCTACCACGACTATTTCTGTGAGCGGAAATGGGGTCACGCTGATACCTATGACCTGGTTCTGAAAGAAAATACCGTGGGCATCGAGCACACGGCGGAATTGATCGAACGATACATCGCTTTCCGGGATGCAGTTGAACAGAACTGAGATAATGAGATGGAATGCGGGCGGACCCTCCCGGCCTTTGGCCGGAAGGGTCCGCCCGCTGCATTTTTCTACAGACCGTTTCGCTCACAGAAGTTCCTGACACAGCAGCGGCCGCACGCCGGCTTCCGTGCATGGCAGCACTGTCTTCCATGGAAAATGATTGCATGATGGGCGTCCGTCAGCCGATCCGGCGGCAGAATGCGGATCAGCTGTTCTTCCGTCTTCTTTACATCTTCCGCATGGGCCAGACCGATTCGATTGGCAACCCGGAACACATGGGTATCCACCGCAATGCGCTGTTCACCAAATCCGTCGGCCAGAACCACATTCGCTGTTTTCTGCCCCACCCCCGGCAGAGACATGAGCAGTTTCCGGTCCGCCGGGACTTGTCCGCCGAATTCCTCCTCCAGTTTCCGGGCCATGGCAATGATATTCTTCGCCTTATTCTTATATAATCCGATGCTGCGGATACAGTCCTCCACCTGTTCCCGGTCCGCTTCCGCCAGGGACGCCGCATCCGGAAACGCCTCATACAGGGCCGGGGCCACCATGTTCACCCGCTTGTCTGTGGTCTGGGCAGACAGCATGGTGGATACCAGCAGCTGAAATACATTTTCATGATCCAAAGCGCACCGGGCATCCGGATATTCTTCCTGCAGCCGGTCCAGTACCTGAGCCGCTGTCTTCTGATCCATTCTCTCCTCCTCTTTCCTGCACAGGGAAAATCCGGGGCTGTAACGGACCCGGACCCGCTGAATACGAAATACTGTATCATTATCCGCTCCGGTATTCAAGGGCGGATGCCCTGCCTCAGGTATGGTTTGACAAAAACACACTGCATCGATACAATATTAAATAACCACGTTTTATTATAGAAAGACTGACAGATGATAAGTAGAAAGGATCGGAAAAGCATGGCAGATCATCCGTATGACGAAACCCGAAAGAAAAACCAGCCGCTTTCCCGCAATCTCTTTGCCCGCGTAGAAGAAGATATTCTGACGGGGAAACTGGCCAGCGGCTCGAAACTCTCCGAAAAAAAAATCTGTGACGAATACAATGTGAGTCGAACGCCTGTCCGGGAAACAATGATGCGGCTGGAAGCGGAAGGCCTGGTGGAGACCATCCCGAATCGAGGCGCATTCGTCTCCGGTCTGTCCGGACGGGACGTTGGAGATCTCGCTGATATGAAGAACAGCATGGAAATTCTGGCGGTTCGCTGGGCGATTCAGCGTATTACAGAAGAAGAACTGGAGCAGCTTTCCGAAACCTATGATTATATGGTATTCTATACGAGAACAAATGACCTGGCGAAGATGATGGAAATCAACATGAATTTTCACCGAATCATTCACGCCGCAGCCCACGATCGGATCCTGCAGCACATGCTGGACCGTTTCCAGCGGTATTCCCGGTACACACAGCCGGAGATCTATTCCGGCGGCTATCTGGAAGAGGTTCTGGAGGAGCACAAGGCCATCTATCAGGCATTCATCACCCATGACCCGGAGGCAGGCGTACTGGCGATGCAGCAGCACAATCGGAATACCGGCCGCCGTATCGCAGATATCCATCTGCAGAATGCAAGAACGGAGCAGTGAAGGAAATGAGCAGAACCACAGACAGACAGTCCCGGACCAGAAAAAGAAAAAACCTCATTCTGGATATCCTGATCGTTCTGCTGGTTCTGATCATGGTGTTCTGCGGGGTCCGGATCATTCAGGCATTGTATTCCTATCACACCGGCACGAAAGCCTATCACGCATTACAGAAGGAAGCCGGCGTCACGGAAAAGAAGACCGGCAGCAGATCCGGCTCTTCCGAAGACGGCATCCGGGTGAACTGGTCGAAATTCAACCGGAAGTATCCGGATGTGAAAGCCTGGCTCTGGCAGAAGGATACGGTCATCAATTACCCGGTGGCCCAATCCTCCGACAATGCGTACTACCTGCACCGGCTTCTGAACGGAAAGTGGAACGGAAAAGGCACGCTGTTCATTGATTTCCGGAATACCCACCCCTTCACGAAGGATTTTCTGACCATCATATACGGTCACCGGATGCGGGACGGCAGTATGTTCTGGACACTAGCGGACTACCGGAAAGAGGCCTACCGGAAGGCGCATCCGGATATGTTCCTCAGCACGCCGAAAGGGGATTACCGCCTGCGGATTTTCGCAGCGGACACGATTCCGGCGAACAGCCCGAAATATCAGTTCGATTTCCCCGGCGCCGCCTCCCGGCGCACTTATCTGCGCTGGATCCGCTCCCATGCAGACATGTACGTTTCCGGCGTCTCCGTCACAGCCCGGGATCACATCGTGATGCTGAGTACCTGCACCTATGAATTCGCCAACGCCCGGGCAGTGGTTTTTGCGAAACTGGAACCTGTATCGAAGTAAATCTCTGAAATTGCGCCAATGCGCCGGAGGCTAATTCTGCCCCGGCGCATTGGCGATTCTTGTCTTCACATGTGTATTTCCGTCGAACGGATGGGCGTTCAGAATACAGTCGTACAGAATATTCAGCACCTCGTACTCCCGCATCCCCTCCAGTTCCTGAAGTGGAAACGGTTCTCCGAAGGACTGTTCATATTCCTTCAGCAATACTTCCAGCATAATCGATCTCCCTTCTTCTAACATGATTCTCCGATGATTTTCCGGGCCAGTTCGAAATATTTCTGTGATACCGGAAGATCCGGAGCACCTTCCACCACGGTCATGCCCTGGTTCTCATAATGGATGATGTCACCGCTCCTCGGGATATCCGCGATGATCTCCAGCCCGTTCGGCTCTGCGAAGGCCTGCACATTTTCATACTCATCCTCCACGTTCCGCCGGTTCAGTATTATCCCGGAAACATGGGCATACCCCCGGTCCCGGAAATTCTCCACCGCCTTGAAAATATTGTTGGCCGCATAGAGGGCCATCTTCTCACCGGAAGTGACGATGTATACATCACTGGCGTATCCTTCTCGGATCGGCGCTGCAAACCCGCCGCAGACCACATCTCCCAGCACATCAAACAGCACCACATCCGGCTGAATCCGCTGAAACACTTCCATCTCTTCAATCAGATCGAAGGTGGCGATAATGCCCCGGCCGGCGCAGCCCAGCCCCGGATTCGGACCTCCTGTTTCAATGCAGAATACGCCGCCGAAACCCGGCGCCCCGATCTCATCGAACCCTGGTGCCTCTTCATGCTCCCGGTAATAGTCCATCACCGGCACAATCTGTTTTCCGTGCAGCAGGTTGATGGTGGAATCCGCCTTCGGATCACAGCCGATCTGCACCACTTTCTTTCCCAGCATCGCCAGCGCCGCCGACAGATTGCTGGTGGTGGTGGACTTGCCGATGCCCCCTTTTCCGTATATCGCTATTTTTTTCATTTTTTCATGCTCCTTCTTCTGTCATTTTCAGTGGACTGTCCCCAGACTCCCGGTGATCCACGAACTGAAATCCGAACCGATGAAACGGGGGATCTGATCCCGGTAATGCCGGCCGGAATAAGCTTCGTGAGGCAGAGAAATAAATTTCTCCCGCTCTTCCGGCAGCAGCCGGGCGTAGATCGGATCCGCAATGATCCGCTTCGCTTTCCGGCAGTGCTCCCGAAGCGCATCTTCGATCGTGACCACTTTCACATCTTTCATCAGCACCCGGGGCGCATCCGGCATCGGACAGATCCGGGACACATGGAAAATACCCAGTTCCTTCTCCAGCAGACAGGCCAGGGAAGCCGTGAAAACCGGTTCACCGATCAGAAGCACATCCGTTTCCTCTGCATCCGGCGCTTTCTCCTCTTTCCAGGCATTCAGCACATAGAGCTCCGATCCCTTTCCGGAAGCCCCTTCATCCACCGGCAGGAAAATACCGCCCCCCTCTCCCAGGGCCGCTTCCCGGAGCGCCCGGAGCCAGGTCTTCGTTCCAGATTCCCCCATGGGAATTCCCGTCACAAACGGAATGCCATACCGCTCCTTCATATACTCCGCTGCGGGAATGCCCGTCGCGGAAACCACCGCATTCACATCCGCTTCGGCGGAATCTGCCAGATGTGCCAGCGTATCCCCCATCGCCCAGCAGCCGGTGAGTTCCATGTCATTCTCCCGGATCAGCCGTTTCATCTCCGTGACATTTCCAACCACCGAGAAATCCAGCGGCGTTACACCCAGGAGATTTACCCGGATCTTCTTTCTACCCGGCGCCCCACCGTCCCGGCGTTCTTCCGCAGGATCCTTCAAAAACCGCTTGGCCAGCTGCAGGAAGGCCTCCCCGGCCCCCGGCAGGTAACTGTGAATTCCGTCGGTTCGAAACCCCATGGACGGGATTCCGGTGTTTTTCTCAATCAGCCTGGCCACCGCCCGGAAGTCGGTTCCGATGGCATTGGGCATCGGACTCCCCCCCACGGCCACGAAAGCCGGCCGGGTCTCCCGGGCAACTTCCGACACATCCTCCACCAGCCTGGTATCGTTTCCAAAAATCGTGTCCACTTCCCGGAGACCCGAGATATACACCATGCTCGGCGTGTCATACCAGCGGGGCTCATTGTGGGTGCCGTAGGTGGAATTACATCCGGACGCATCGTGGATCACCACCAGCCCGCCCAGCTCGTAGAGTGCAGAACATATACCGAAAATATCCACTGAATATGTGGACAAGACTCTCTGTGCCTGTTTCATCCTCTGCACCCCCAAGCTTTCACTGTTATGATCGGTTTCACGTCTTTTTTTTGCCGGTAAGCTTCCTCCATCCAGTCCGCCAGAGTCACAATGCCCCGGTATCCATACAGACCGCTGTTTTCTACCATATTCACGAAATGATCCGTTCCGGTGAAGTAGGCCGCTTTCTGACCGATGGCCAGCACACCGCCAAGCCGGAAGGCGTCATCCCGGGGCAGGAGCCGCATCTTGTAATGGGAGATCGGACGGATCAGCAGCTGCGGCCACTTTTTGGCCAGAATTTTCCAGTCCTTCTCCTCCGATGCATTGAACTCATCGGCATACACCGCATAGACCCGGAATCCATGCTCCAGCAGGAGCCGGGCCAGCCCCAGGGGCCGCGCCGTGCAGGCACTGTCCACCGCAATCGGTATGTCACCGATGGTCTCCCGGAGCCGGACCAGCCGCTCCTCGGCTTCCCTGCGGCAGGAATCCAGATCCGGCATATCCGGCCCGTCCGGGTCCAGAGAAAGCGCCGCTCCCGTCTCCCGGAGAATCCGGCCGATCTCCGTCAGATCCCAGGAATACGGCGCATACACAGCCTTCTGTCCCATCCGCTTCGACAGGTCCAGAGCCGCCGGCTCCGCATTCTCCAGAAAATAGATATTTGCTTCCGACTCTCCCATAGCCTGATACTCGTCATAGGAGGACAGCGCCCCGAAATCATGAATTTCGTACCCGCCGGCCCGCAGCATCCGGACCAGTTCTGAAGAGGCGTCCACCGGAAAATAATTTACCACGAAATTGACGGCCCGCTTCCGGGGCTGCTCCCGCACCGCCCGGAGAAGCTGCCGCCGCCCCAGCACATCCGGACTGAATTTCCGGTTCAGTGTCGGCGTCATATACCCGTCAATGAAATCGATGTCCGGAAATCGTCTTCTGAGTTCCCGGTACACAACCTGCACATCGATGTGGAGGAAATGCTGGATGCAGCTGGTAAAGCCCTCCACACACCGGGGCTTCTTCTCCATCCCGTTCAGAATGTCCGTGATGCCCTCAATCATCATCTTTTCCAGATCGCCCTTCAGAATGTTCTCATTCGTCACCGTGACCTGGGAATACCGCTGTGCCCCGTTTTCCAGCTCATCCGCCGTCAGCACAACCCCCTGCAGACAGCAGGCGCAGCACACAAAGATCTGATGCAGCTCCGGAATCAGCATCGTAGAATGGGCAATGGTCCAGGTCCCCCTGGCCGGCGGCCCGTACTCCAGACCGATGTGAAACGGTTTCGGGAACCGGATCGACGAAACCGGGTATTCCGCCCCCTCCTTCGTCACATGGATCTTCGGGACGTCCGGATACATTTCTTTTTTGTCTATCATGGGAACAGTCTCCTTCTCGTCAGTATGCTTCTATTCTAACGCGATTTTTCTATTTTTCATACCCGGTTCTGCCGGGACTCCCATCCCCTCATGTTCCTATAGACAAAAAAATCCTGTGTGACCGGCCGGCGGATGGTAGAATAGAGGCAAAACCAGCAGTGTCACAACAGGAGGAACAGCGTGAAATACATCGGAATGAAGAAGGTTGCGGACGGCAGATTCATCGACCGCTACGATCTGGAATATGAAACAGCATCCGGAAAGAAGAAAGTATACGAAATGATCACCCGGGATCACGGCATGGCCACCCGGGAGGACCTGACAGAAAACGCCCCGGAGGCGGTCATTCTGATCGTCACCGACAGCACCGGGGAGCGCATCCTGATCAACCGGGAATTCCGGCTGGCGGCGGGCCGGTGGGTGTACAATTTCCCGGCGGGACTCATCGATCCGGGCGAAACCCCGGAAGAGGCCGCCGCCCGGGAACTGCGGGAGGAAACCGGCCTCCGACTGGATCAGATCGACGACCGGCTGGGAATCAGTTACGCTGCCGTCGGGTTCTGTAATGAAAAGAACATCACCATCGTGGGCCGGGCCTCCGGCAGCTTCCGGAAGAGCACATCCGACGAGGAAGAGATCGAACCGGGCTGGTACACGAAGGCGGAGGTGCGGGAACTGCTTCGGTCAGAGCCGTTTGCAGCCCGGACCCAGGCATTCTGCTACGCCTGGTCCAGGGAAGACTGATTCTCCGGGGCTGCGCCTGACGGCTGATTCTCCGGCGTCATGCCGTCCAAAGCCCGGCGGACCAGTCCTCTCCAGGTGATGGCGCTCACATCGGTGATACGGGTTTCCCCTGCCGCTGCCGCTTCCCTGAGAGCCTCTGCCAGCCTTTTTTCGAAACCCGGCAGTTCCTCCGGCACCGGCTCATCCGCATTACGCATGGAAGGGAGCTTCACATAGCGGATGTCCGCCCCCGGCGCATTCTCCTCCATCCAGGCACGGATCCCCGGGAGCTCCGTCACTACCACCCGGTCCCCGCAGGCCAAAGCCTCGATCACCACCAGCGGGATTCCGTCAAAAAAAGACGGAAGGACGAAAATCTGCGCCTCATTATAGAGCGCCGCCAGATCCGGCTGGGCCATCTTTCCCGGAAAGCGGATATTGTAGGGAGATGCCGCCGCCAGATCCCGGATCGCCTGATACTCTTCCTGATTCCCGGCCCCTCCGGCCAGATCGAGCACAATCCGGTCCGGCGCTAGTCCGGTTTCCGGCAGGCACCTTATCAGGCTCATCACACCTTTCTTCTCGGCAATCTTCCCGGCGAACACAATCCGGGTCACCCCCGCCGGGTCACCGAGCATCTCCCCCGGAATCAGAGTATCCCGCTTCCCGGTTCGGCGGAAGATCCGGTCATTATATCCCATGCCCACCGTGCAGATCTTCTCCGGGTCCACTCCATAAATCCCACAAACCCGGTCCGCCTGGGGCTTCTGGGGCACACAGATCCGGTCAAGTTTCCGGATCTGTTCCCGGATCTCCTCCCGCCACAGCGGATTCTTCTCCATCTGCCGCAGATCTGTGTTATGACAAAAACCGATGATTTTCCGGTCCGGAAACTCTCTTCGAACAATGGAAGTGAGCAGGTAGAGATGATGGCAGAGGATCAGATCCGGATTCAGCTCTTCCACCGCCCGGTGTACTGCTTCGGTGAACGCCTGCCGATAAGCCTTTGTCATTTCCTCTGTCATGTCGCAGTAGCGGGTGCTGGGATAAGGCATCTCGTCGGACATGCCGCAGATCGGGAACGGAACCTTCCCGGAATTGAAATACACCGGATAACACAATGTCCCTTCTGGCAGGACAATGTGGTCCTCTTCATATACGCCGCAGACCACCGCCTGCCGGTGCCCCTCCTCAGCCAGGGCTTTCACCACCTCGGTCAGATAGACCCCGCTGCCGGTGCTGTCCGGCTTCTGGGCAGAAATACTTAATATTCTCATAGGTCCTCCCTCGTTTTCGCCCGGCTGCCGGGCGGATCATTCGGTTTCACGGTAATGATTGTAGCAGATGCGGGGACCGGTATGCTATAATATTGGAATGCAGAAATCATGATTTGTATAGAAAATAGCTATGAAAAGGAGGTCCTCTATCAATGGATTATACAGAAGAACGAATTGCCCGGCTGAAGAGCCTGAAACGCTCGAAGCTTCTGGTTGCGGCGATCTGCATGGCCGCTGGCCTGATTCTGTTGATCTGGCCGAAGGTCACCATGCAGCTGGTCTGCCAGATTATCGGGATTTCTCTGCTGGCGGACGGCATCGCCACGGCGGTCATCGCCCTGGTGAAGAAGGAGGGATACACGAAACCGTTTCTGGTTGCCGGCGCCATCATCGCACTGGTGGGGGCCTGGATTTTCCTCAGACCGGACGCTCTGATCGAGCTGCTGCCGAAACTGGTGGGACTCGTGGTCCTGCTGGACGGCGTGGCGAATCTGTATGAATGTGTCACCGCCATTCGTCAGAAAACCGGGAAGATGCTGGTTCCGATCCTGATGGCGGTTCTGACCATCGGCCTGGGCTGCTTCCTGATCTTCCAGGCCATGGGCGTGGCGAAAACCGTGATCCGCCTCATCGGATTCATCATCCTCTATAACGGCGTATCCGACCTTTACATCGCTTCCCGCATCCGGACGAAAGATCCGGACCAGGCAGCATAATCCTGCTTGAATCAGGGAATCTGATTCTGCAGGGAAAAAAAGCAGGGTGCAGAAACGAGGATTTCGTTTTCGCACCCTGCAAAATTATGTCTTTTCTGATGATCACCCGAACCGGTTATTTCGTCCGCTTCATCACCGTTTCACTCCATTCGCCGTAGACGGAACCCCGGTAAGCTCGGATTTTCACCACATAGTTCTTCTTCCGGTTCAGTCCTGTCACTGTCGCTCCTGTCTTCGATGTTTTCACATACTTCCAGGTCTTCGTTCCGGTCTGGCGGATACCGAACTGGTATTTCACACCGCCTGCCAGCTTCGCCCAGCTCACCTTCATGGCCGCCGCCATCGGAGTCAGCCGAAGCTTCTCCGGGACGCCGGGGCGGATCCGGAAGGACTCCGTCACCTTTCCATTAAAATTCCCGGTGCCGATGATGCTGAACGTTTTCTTTCCGATGGAACTGCGGTTGCCGTACTTCAGTTTATAGGTGGCATCCTGTCCGTTATACTTCACATCCAGCAGATCCTGGGATACATTCGATCCGGTATACAGGTACTCATCCTGCACACCTTCAATCTGGCACTCGCCGATGTCCCGTGGCTGAATCCGGAAGGTCTGTGTCACCTTTCCGGAATAATTGCCGTAACCAACAATTGTGACGCTGCCGGTTCCTGCATTCACATTATTGTTATAATCCGTTCTGGCTGTGGTCTTCGGATCCTCATAATGGATCTCCGCCAGCAATGGCTCACCGGTATACGTGGCATCATCCACGCTCACTTTCCCGATCGGGCGTCGGCTGATGGTGAAACTGATCTTCGCCGAACCGAAGACCATGGTCTTCCCTTTCAGGGTCATGGACGCCTTCCCGGCATCCAGGTTGTTCGTGTACTTCACCGAATAATCCGTTCCCTCGGAAAGAGATCCGATGGCCAGCTCCGGTTCCACCTTCTCCCCGGTGTATACGAATTTCTTTTCCTTCAGCTTCGGCTTCACAGACGAAAGCTTGATCTTGGAAATGGAGAAATTCTTCGCTGCACTTCCGGTGTAATTACCGATGAATTTCACCGTCAATGTACCCTTCGTCTTGTTATTCACCGCAGAGAGCTGATAGTCCTGATTCCTCTTCAGTTTCTTCCCGTCCACCTTCACCGTCGGGCTCGGGGTGATGAGACGCCCGGTATACGGACGCGCCTTGATCGAAGCGATGGACGCACCGGCGCCGCTGCGTTTCCGGATACTGTAAGAGGATTTCACTGATCCTCTGTATCCGTTCTTTCCTTTCGCCGTCACAGTGACCTTTCCGGCATTGGTCAGATCGCCGCTGTACGTCAGTGTGTAGGAGGAGGAAGACACCCGTTCGCCGTTCTTCCCGTACACTTTCACCGGCTGCTTCACTGCTTTCCCGTCATAGGTCCGGCTGGATACAGTTAACTTCGCAAGTTTATTCGTAACCACCGGCTGCGTATTCTCCTGCGGCTTCGACGCTGTGCCGGAGGAAGTGTTTCCCGTATAGCGGAGAATTCCGTCCCAGGAGACCCCGCCGTAGTTATTGTAAAAGGCAGAGACGCTGACTTCCTTCCCGGTCTGATCTCCGGTCTCCGGATGACCGTAGGTCTGGTGTGCCGCCACATCCATGCCGTCGCCGATATACAGCTCTGTATGACGGTCCTGATCCACCAGAATGTCTCCCCTCTTCAGAAGCAGAGGGACAGAATGAGAGCCTGTGGCACCCAGATCATCCCAGTCGATCCAGGTGAATCCTTCCCGGGTATACACCGAGCGCATGGAAGTGACATTCGTGAATCCGCTGAGCCCGAAGCCTGCATTACGGAATGCCGACGTGACGAAAGATCCGCAGTCATAATCCGGCCCCCACCGGTTCGTCATAGAATAACCGGTAGCCGGGTCATTCGCCGCATCAATCGCCCACGCAATCGCCTTCTCCACCTTCGATGTGGTTTTCGCCTGCGCCTGCCTGACACCCAGGAACAGGACGACGGCTGCCATCGCTGCCAGCACAATCACTGCCCGCAGCAACTTAGTTGTCTTCGTTTCTGTGTGTTCTCTCATAATTCCCTGTGATCTCAACATCCACATATTTCTGCACAACCCACCTAAGCGAGTATGCCTCCGTAGATTACGCATAAAAAGTTATCGTCAACACGTTACTTAATACTCTTATGAAATATTAAGATAACAATTTCATTGTAGCATAGCCTCGTGTCAAGTCAACCGTATAAACGTTGAAAAACAAGCGTTTCCAGTGATTTTACCGTTCGAAAGTTTACCGTAATTAATATATCGTAAATATTAATTTTACATTGGAATTTCAACAAAAATTCCAGTTTAATGCATTTCGATTGTTTGGTACGAATTCCCGAACAAATATTCGTTATTTCTTAAATATTTTTTAAGACGGAGACAGAACATACAGTGCTGCATGAAAAAAGAGGGGTGGGTAGGACCCCCTCCTGCTCCGGCATGCTGCCCTGCCTGGCCTGTGTACGAAACTGGTCCATGGCAAGATTTCTGGCAATCGATGCCAGCCATGTATATTCCCCGGAGTCCCCGCGGTACTGCTGACTCTCCCTCACGTTCAATGCCTTAAAGAACGTTTTCTGTGTAATTTCCTTTCTATCCCGTTGCATCAGTTAGACGGATGAGATATCGTTTCGTTACAAAAAAACAATAAAAATGAGGTGAACGAATCGTTCACCCGCTACTCCGTTTCCCAGGACTTCCACACCGCCGGGCAGTATCCGCAGGCGGCCTTTTTTCCATTCCTCACCACCGGCTTCCGGAGAAGCTGCTGATTCTCCAGCAGCTTCCCGAATTTCGTCTCCTCCGGACTATATCGGATCAGAAGCAGTGCCTCCTGATCCTTCGCCTTCGGATCCAGCAGCTGCTCCAGCCCGCCCACAGCCTGCATTACGCTCTTCAGTTCCCCGGGACTCATTTCCTTCTCCCGAAGATCTACGAACTGAAACGGAATCCGCCGCTCCTTGAAATACCGCTGTGCCTTCTTCGTATCATTACTCTTCTTCGTTCCGAATATCTGAATGTTCATCGATGCACCCTTTCCTCTTATCGGTCACTATAATCCGCCGCCTCCTTGATGAAGGTCCCGTTTTCCAGATCATCGAATGCCTGCTGAAGTTCCTCCTGGGTGTTCATGACAATCGGACCGTACCATGCCACTGGTTCGTCCAGCTGGCGGGAACTGTAGAGCAGAAGCTCCGCAGCCTCTTCTCCTGTTTCCAGCAGCACTCGATCTCCTTCTCCTAATCTGGCTGCCGTCTTTTCATAAACCGGTGTACCGCTGACAGTCACATCCCCCCGCAGAGTGAACAGAAATGCGGCCCAGCCTTCCCGCACCGGGATCTCCACAGCGGCATGGGAATCCAGATGGATGTCATAAAAATCCAGCGGCAGATACCGGCCCTGCCACCCTTCATGATCCAGGTAGTTTCCGGTCACCAGACGAAGCCTGCCACCCTCCAGCGGGTATTCCTGAATCTCATCGTTGGTGATGCCGTGATACGCCGGCGCCGCCTTCATTTTCCATTCCGCCGGAAGGTTCAGCCAGAGCTGCGTACCCAGCATCCGTTCTCCGGAAGGCATCTCGGAATGTTCCGCACCGGATCCGGCCGTCAGCCACTGGGCCTCGCCGTCGTGAATCACCGCCTCTGTTCCCAGATGATCCCGGTGGGTCATCTGTCCCCTGCTGAGGAAGGTGACCGTCTCAATACCCCGGTGCGGATGGGGCGGAAATCCTGCGATATAATCCTCCGGATCCGAACTGTCGAAGGCGTCCAGCATCAGAAACGGATCATACCGATCCGTGGTTCGAATTCCCAGCACTCTGACCAGGCTGACGCCTGCCCCGTCCCGGGCTTTCTGTCCCCTGGTCTGATCGATTACCTTTCTGTTCATCATGTATTCTCCTTTTCTCCATTCTTCTTTCGATGCGCCCGGTATTTCCCGATCGCACTGCACAGTTCTTTTTTGTCTTCCGCCGAAAGCGGCGAAAGCAGCTCCGTGAGCCTCCGGTTATTTTCCGGACAAACCCGGTCAATCAATTCCCGGCCCCGGTCCGTCAGGGACAGAATGTACTTCCGCCGGTCGCAGCTGTCCTGCTCCCTTACGATATACCCCTGCTTCTCCAGATTTCCGGCAATCACCGGAATGGTTCCGTCGGAACTGAGCACCAGCGCTTTCACCTGGCCTACCGTGAGAGGGCCCTTCGTGCGCAGCGCTTCCAAAACAGCGAACTGTCCAAGCGTCAGGCCGAATCCACTGCAGATCTGCCGGGTCTCCCGGTCCATATCACTGACCATGCGGTGCAGCCCGATCACAATCGATGAATCCTCTGATTTCAGTTTCAATTCTCCCCCTCCTGTCTGCTTCTGATCTGATGATCTGAATTATATCTTTAGTTAGAGGTATTGTCAACAAAAAATAACCGGGGAAGCGTTCTCCCGGTTGCAGCAAAACAAAACCACCCGTCCGGAAAACCCGAACAGGCGGTTCGCAAGTGCTCAGACTCGGAATTGAACCAAGGACACGTAGATTTTCAGTCTACTGCTCTACCAACTGAGCTATCTGAGCATATTCTATTTCACGAAATTGGTGGGCCACCGGGGGCTTGAACCCAGGACCTGCCGGTTATGAGCCGGATGCTCTGACCAACTGAGCTAGTGGCCCAAATGATGATGATGGTCGGGGTGGCAGGATTTGAACCCGCGGCCCACTGGTCCCAAACCAGTTGCGCTACCAAACTGCGCTACACCCCGAAATGAGCCATGGCTCATAAAAAATTGGCAGGGGCAGAAGGATTTGAACCCTCGACACGTGGTTTTGGAGACCACTGCTCTACCAACTGAGCTATACCCCTACAAAAAACGGAGAAGGCGAGATTCGAACTCGCGCGGCCCTAAACGAACCCTAACGGTTTAGCAAACCGTCCTCTTCAGCCACTTGAGTACTTCTCCATGCTGTAATTCGGACAATCGTCAAATCATTATGGCGGAGAGGGTGGGATTCGAACCCACGGATCTTACGATCACCGGTTTTCAAGACCGGCACCATCAACCGCTCGGACACCTCTCCTGATCGGCCCAGGCATCCCGCTTTTTATCAAATGGTGACCCATCCGAGATTCGAACTCGGGACACCTTGATTAAAAGTCAAGTGCTCTGCCACCTGAGCTAATGGGTCATACACTGGGGTAGCAGGAATCGAACCTACGCATGAGGGAGTCAAAGTCCCTCGCCTTACCACTTGGCTATACCCCACTATCCCCGGGTAAAAAATATAATGAGCCCGCAGAGATTCGAACTCTGGACACACGGCTTAGAAGGCCGTTGCTCTATCCAGCTGAGCTACGAGCCCATATTGAAAAAAATGGAGCGGATGATGAGAATCGAACTCACGCCATCAGCTTGGAAGGCTGAGGTTCTACCATTGAACTACATCCGCACAATTGGAGCGGAAGACGAGATTCGAACTCGCGACCCTCGCCTTGGCAAGGCGATGCTCTACCCCTGAGCCACTTCCGCAAATTGGTCGAGGGAGATGGATTCGAACCATCGTAAGCTCAGCTAACGGATTTACAGTCCGCCCCCTTTAGCCACTCGGGCATCCCTCGACATTCTATGAAATTGGAGCTGGCGGAGGGAATCGAACCCCCAACCTGCTGATTACAAATCAGCTGCTCTACCGTTGAGCCACGCCAGCATATTGGCGACCAAGACGAGGCTCGAACTCGTGACCTCCAGCGTGACAGGCTGGCAT
>NZ_FNBF01000009.1 GCF_900102225.1 Eubacterium pyruvativorans | reverse complement strand
CCGTGCTTCTGCCTTTTGACACATCAATACCTACTGCGTTTAACATCACTGATACCTCCGATATTGAAATTGCAATGGATGACCAGTTTTCTCATTGCCGATTCAATCTCCTGGGGTATCACACGAACGCAATGTAATTAGTAAATCGGTTCAACCTGCATAAACCGAACGGCTGCAAATGAGTATGGCTGGCTGACAGGCTTTCGTGCGGACGCCATATGGTCCTAGGAGGAACAAGTCAGATCCATGCCACACCATTGTACAGCTTTAGCAATGAAAGGGAGCAGATCCTGGCTGGTTGTCAGGTGTCTGTTACCTACAACTTTATTGTAGGAGGAGGAGCTGATTATGTCAGCGGAGAAGGTCAGGGAATATCTGAAGGAGAAGGGAATGGAGGGCCGGATCACGGTTCATCAGGAGACCATCGATACGGTGGAGCATGCGGCCATACAGGTGGGGTGCAGTGAGGCAGAGATTGCGAAGACGCTGACTTTTCTGGCAGGGGGATCCCCGGTGATGGTGGTGATGGCCGGGGACGTGAAGGTGAACAGCTCGAAGTTCAAGGCGCAGTTTCACGAGAAGCCTCATATGATCCCCAGAGATCAGGTGAATGCACTGATCGGACACGAACCGGGCGGGGTCTGTCCTTTTGCCGTGAAGGAAGGGGTGGAGATCTGGCTGGATGTATCGATGAAGCGTTTTGGGGTTGTGCACCCGGCAGGGGGATCCGAATTTACTTCTGTCCGTGTTACACCCCGGGAACTGGAGGAAGTGACGGGGGCCCGGGGCTGGTGTGATGTCTGTAAGCCTCAGAAGGCCGGCGCCTGAGACGGAATGGACCGGGATCGGCGGGAATCATTCGGGATCGGCGGGAATCATTCGGGATCGGCGGGGAACCGGTCGGTGACGGACCGGGAAGCGACCGGCGGATGAGCGGCACCGGCTTCAGGTGGAGCAGGTGGAGGATGAATATTATGTTACGGTGGAGCATGAGATGAGGAAGGCGCACTATTTTTCCTTTATCGCTGCGGCCTCTTCTGATAGAATGAATATCGTGAAATTATATCCGGAGGGGAATGCTGCGGCCCGTTTCAAGATCAGCGGCGGTATGCGGATCTATTATTTCTGCAACCGAGACGGATTATTCGTGCAGCAGGTTCCCAGAATGCGATAGGAGTTAAGATGTCGAGTAAGGGAAAAGCAGCGGCAGTGATTGCCGCTGCGCTGATTGCGGGATTGCTGTCTTTTTTTGTGGCAGCAGATTATTTTACTTCGGACCGGGTGCTCGCCGGGGCCGGGAAGTCGCTGAAGGAAACCAGAACGACGGTGATGGAAATGACGGCTTCTGCCGCAGTGGCCTCTGCGGTGGTGGCGGCTGTGCCGGGCGATGCCACCACGCCGGTGGCAAATAAGCTGGCGGATCTGAGCGGTTATCTGCTGGTGATCCTCGCAGCGGTGTATCTGGAGTCCTGTCTGCTGACACTGACCGGATTTCTGGCGTTCCGGATTCTGATTCCGGTGGCCTGCGGGATTCTGATTCTATGGGTGTTCCGGCGAAGAAAGGCGCTTCTCCGGGGGGCGGCAGTGCTGGCGCTGGCCGGGGTGCTGCTGTATTCTGTGGTGCCGGTGTGTCTCTTCGCCTCAGATCATCTGGAGACGTTCAGCCTGAGCAGTGTGAAACAGACGGTGCAGGATGCAGAGAATGGCACCGGGAAGATCGAAGGGCAGACCAGGGCGAAGGAAAATAAAAATCTGCTGGAATCCGCCAAGGATCTGATCGGCACATCCGCCAGTGCGCTGAAAGCGGAGGGAGAGAAGGTGCTGGGCAGTTTCATGGATGGCATTGCGAAACTGATCATCCGCACGATTCTGCTGCCGATCTTCATGCTGCTGGTTTATCTGGGAATCGTCCGGACGGCCTTCTCGATGCTGGGCATCCGGGACGGTGCCGGCGCAGGGACCCCGTCACACCGTGTTCTCCGCCGGAAGCTGAAGGGGTTCAAGCATTCCGGAACCGGAGTGTCACAGTAAACGTCTCTGCATCTTCGGCGTCCACCTCGCACAGGCCGTTCATGGCCTCCATCATCTTCCGGACGTTTTTCAGACCGACCCGGTGCCGGTCCCGCCGGTATTTCTCCGGATTCGTCCGGTTCTGAAAACAGATGGAAGAATAATGATCGTCGAATTTCGTCCGGATCCGGATGGGATTCGACTTATCGGCGTATTTCTGCACATTGGATACCACATTATCGAAAATCCGGGGCACGTAGTCCGGATAGAAATAGACCGGCCGGTCAGTCCATTCCGGCTCCCCCTCACACCGGTATCCGGCCTCGGACAGATAACTGATGACCACGGACAGCGGATCGAAGAATACGTCCCGGAAACCTGCGGTCTGAAGTTCAACGGCGCTGCTCTGTCCGATCAGTGCGTATTCAAACAGCTCGCCGGTGAGGCCCTTCAGCTGGTTCGCTTTCACGGAAATACGGTCCACATACTGCATCATCTGTTCTCTGCTCTCGCACCGTCCGTTCTGAATCATATCGGAATAGAGCAGAATGGAAGTGAGGGGGGTGCGCAGATCGTGACTCAGCTCGGTAACCAGTTCCTGACTGCTCTGCCGAGCTTTCAGCTCCTTCTGCATCTGGGTTCTCAGTGCTTTCCGCATGTTGTTGATTTCCCGGGCCAGTTCTTCGATCTCGTCATCCCCCCGGGCCAGGATCTCGTGGTCCAGATTGCCGCTGCGCAGCACTTTCACTTCCTGCTCCAGATCCCGGATGCGGCGCATCCTCCGACGGACGCCCAGAAGAACGATGGTCAGAAACAGAACGGCGGTCAGCGTCACAGAAAGAATGATGAGCATGAAATACACCGAGTAGGAGAAGATCCCCTCGAAAAACACTTCGGTCTTTCCGTCGGCGAATGTGATGTACAGCGGGCGGTTCCGGCGGGAGGTGTCCGCTGATCCGGAATAGTCCTCGTCGTACTGGTCGGTGTCCGAGTTGTATACAACTTCCCCTTTCTTCGTCACCCACATGGACAGCATGCTGTGCTGATCCACCCAGCGGTTGATGGCTTTCGTGTCGGTGCTCTTCAGATTGTTCTTTTTCACATAACGCTGAAGGCTGCGGGCGTATTTCAGCTCCATTTTGTTGGTAACGGAAGCGGAGTCATAGTAGGAATCCGCCGCCGTGACGGATGCGTACAGCACAATTCCGAAGAATGTCAGTGAGATAACTGCTGCCAGCACCAGCAGCAGCGTCAGCTTCGTATAGATCGATTTAATTGCCCGAATGTGTTTCAAATTGATAGCCCTTTCCCCAGATAGTCCGGATCCGCTTAGGGTTGTTCGGATCGTCTTCTACCGCCTTCCGTATTTTCCGGATGTGAACCATGACGGTGTTGCTGCAAGTGTAGAAATAAGGTTCGTTCCAGATCGTTTCGTACAGCATCTGTGCCGAAAAAATCTGATTGGGATGCTGCATCATGAGACGAAGCATCCGGTATTCAATATCGGAAAGGGTACAGGCCTCTCCGCCCTTCTCCACATGGTTGAATGCCGTGTCCAGGGACAGATCTCCGAACCGGAGATGGGAACTTTCTGCCTTTTCCTTCCCCGCACTGTCTTCCTTTCCCCGGTAGACCCGGTAGCGCCGGAGCAGCGCCTTGATCCGCCCCAGAAGTTCCGCATAGGAGAAGGGCTTCGGCAGGTAGTCGTCCCCTCCGGCCATGAGGCCGATCAGCTTGTCTGATTCCTGGGACTTGGCGGTGAGAAACAGAACCGGCACGTTGGATGTCTCCCGGATCTTCTCACAGGCAGAAAGCCCGGACATGTTCGGCAGCATGATATCCAGAATGACCAGATCCGTGTCTTCGTCCAGGAGCGGGAGGCCCTCCTCTGCGCTTTCGGCTTCGCTGACCTGATAGTTCTCGCCGGACAAAAGCTGTTTGATGATCGTTCGAATATCCGGATCGTCCTCGATAATCAATATTTTTCCCTGTTCCTGTGCCATTTCGTTCCTCGCTGCTTCACGGACTGCATCAATATCAGTATGATTATACCCCGTTCTATCCGGGCGATGTATAGGAAACATGAATCTCCTTCCTTTCTGTTGGTTTTTGCGGTGGAATCCCCTGTTTCCATCAGAACACCGCATAGGTGAACACCGGTGAGGTGATTCCCATGGAGAACAGGCTGAAGAGGTAAAGCACCAGGAGCAGAGCCAGGAACTGAAGCGTGTATTTCCAGAATTCCCGGTCCTTAATATAGTGCAGGAGCTTTGTAAAAATTGTAGATTTTTTCATCCAGAATGACCCATCCTTTCTTCCACGGGTGTACGGCATCGGTGAGCATGCCCGGTGTATAACTGTATTTCGAGAGGTCTGTCACTTTCACCCCGTTTTTCATGGCCACTTCACTGATCTTTTTTCGATACTCGTTCCGTCGGGCCGCATCAATGCCGGTGTGATCATACCAGAAGCCGCTGACCGGCTGAAGGATCACCTGAACATCGATGCCTTCTTCCTCGCAGACCCTGAGGAACAGGTCGAAATCTTCATATTCCCGGGATATGGTCACCGGGGTATTGAGATGTAGCCCCTTCGACCGCCGGTAAATGCGGGCGAATTTCTTCTTCCACATCCGGTCGGAAATCTGCAGGGGATTATTCGAATGAATCAGCGTCCGCTCCAGGGCGATCTGCTGCAGGCGCTCCCAGTCCGGAGCCTGTCCCTTCGGAACCATAGGACGGGGGTTCTTCGGACGGTTCTGGGTCTTCATGTTATCGACCTTCTCCGCCATGATGAGGGCCGCCCGTTCCTGGGAACAGGTGTGGGACCGGTAGTACCCTGCTTCTGCCCGCTTCAGCGGGTTTCTCGTATGCCTAAGATAGCGGGCGTCATAGGCCTCCACCCGTTTCTGCTTGGCCCGGTCATCCCGGAGCAGGTAACGGGTCCGCTTCGAAATCGCCTTCTTCAGCCCCCGGGAAAGGGTCGGGTTTTGCAGCATACCGACATAGGCAGAGTCAGAGAAGCGGATGCTGAAGAGATCCGGTTTCACATCCTCCCCGAAGAACCAGTTCGGGGAAAGCAGGAGAACTGCCTTGCGGGTGTGCATGGAAGGGGCCAGTGCCGCCAGCATCGTGGCGTGGTTCAGATCCTGGGAGTAGGGCTGGCCGATATTCATAACATCCAGGTCGCTGCGGTGGAACATGTTCTTGATGTAGAACCGGCTTTTTTTCTGGTGACCCAGCTCGGAAGAGCCGAATACCAGCATGGTTTTCTTTCCTAAATTGTCTGTTAATGCCTGGACACACCGGTCCTTGTACGGATTGTACCAGTACTGGAAATCTCCTTTCGGATCCCTGAGGTTCCGGCCGTCGGCGAAGGAACGGATACCGGTAGAGATGCCCAGAAACAGGACCAGAGCCAGGCAGAATGCTGCCAGTCTTTTCATTACTTCTCACTCCGGCTCTGTACGACGGCGATGATCTTCGCCGGTGTTTCCATTTCTTCCCGGGTGTACTCGGTAGGACCGATGACAATTCCCAGCTTGTCTTCGATGTCCATCAGCAGTTCGATCCAGCCCAGAGAATCGATCAGATCCTCCTCCGGAAGGCTGATGTTCAGGTCTTCCTTCACGATTTCATCGCCGGTGACGTCCTCCAGGATGTCCAGTACTGTGCTCTTGATGGTTTCCATGTCTGCCATGTTGTTACCTCCGTGTTATTCTTTCGGTTATGGTGATTGATATTCTGCGTCTGGTTCCGCCGCCCTCCGGTTATGCCGGCAGATACATCATGATCCTGCCGCTGAAGATGAAGAATCCGATCATGACCAGCTGGAAAGTGATGAATCCGGTGGTCAGGCGGTACCATTTCTTTTTCTTGTTCCGCTTGTGGAACTTCGATTTCTTGTGGTAGATCTCCGTCAGGGACAGGAGAATGCCGTGGTACAGGCCGTAAATAATGTAATACGGCTCTGTTCCGTGCCATATGCCCATCAGTCCCATGTTCAGCATGAAGGCGATGACGGCGATGGTCAGGCGGCTCTTGAACTTCCGGCTGCGCATCAGATCCATGGTGATCCGGGAAAATACGAAGTCCCGGAACCAGTGGGACAGGGTGATGTGCCAGCGGTCCCAGAAATCAATGATGTCCACGCTGAGGAACGGCTTGTTGAAGTTGTCCGGCGTCCGGACGCCGAACAGGTAGGACGAACCCACTGCCATGAGGCTGTATCCTGCGAAATCGAAGAAAAGATAGAACCCGTAGGAGTACATGTAAATGAGTGTCCTTGCCGGGGTTGTTCCGTTTCCCAGCCGCAGCATGACCTGGTAGAAGAGGGCCGCAATGACCACCTTGTATACCAGCCCCAGCATGATGCGCCAGAGTCCGTTTCCGGCCAGTTCCATATATTCGTCCCGGGGAATGACCCGTTCAATGTCCTCCCGGAACCGTTCACTCCGGTCAATCGGACCGGAAGTGAGCACCGGAAAGAAGATCATCATGTACAGGTACGGGAAACTTTTTACTTCCCTGATCTGTCCGTCGTAGATCTGTATAATCACCTGGGCGGACTTGAATGTCATATAGGAGATACCCAGGAACCCGAACCAGTGCAGTGTGCCTCCGGCCGCATGGGCGTATTTGTTCAGCGCCAGGGGCAGAATGGACAGCAGCAGAAACAGATAGTAGAGTTTCCGACTGCGCCCGGTTTTCGACCGCACCCGCAGGTAAATCTTTGCCGCTGCCAGTTCTCCTGTCAGGAAGATCCCCAGGTAGATCAGCGCCCGGGGGCTGCTACCCATGGAGAGCCAGACGAACAGGCCGGACACCAGAAAGCCGTACAGGCGCAGTGGTTTCTCCAGCCAGCCCAGCAGCAGCGCCGGCAGGGACAGAAGCGCCAGGCAAAGGAAAAAGGTATTGTCTTGGAATAACTGCATCAGATCATTTCTCCCAGTTTCTTGCGGTCCAGCTTCCCGTTCATGGTCATGGGGAAGTCAGAAAAAAATACGATTCGGCGGGGTACCATGTAGGCCGGAATGCGTTCTTTCATGGCGGTTCTGATCCATTTCCTGCGGGCATAGGAGGTGTCCTCCGCCGGATCCTGGAGCACACAGGCGGTCAGCCCCTCGCCGGAGCCTTCTTTCTTCTGCAGGAATACGGCGGCACCTTCCACCCCCGGAAGACGCATCAGATTCTTTTCGATGTCTCCCAGCTCGATCCGGTAGCCGTGGAACTTGATCTGGCCGTCCATTCTGCCGTGGCAGAACACCATGCCGTCCTCCCGGATGAAGCCGCTGTCACCGGTGCGATAGGCCCGCTGTCCGTCCTCCGTCAGGAAGAAAGCGGCGGCGGTCTTCTCCGGGTTATGGAAATATCCCTGGCTCACTGTGTCGCCGGTGATGACCAGTTCCCCGGTTTCTCCCGCTCTGAGTTTCCTGCCCTCCCGGTCCAGAGCGTACATGCCGGTGCCCGGTTTCGGAAATCCCACAGGCAGATCAGCTGCTGTTTCTTCCAGCAGCGCCGGGGTGATTCCAACGGCAGTGACACAGACGGTGGCTTCCGTCGGCCCGTAGGTATTGATGACCTCCGTTTCCGGGAAGCGGCGGAGCAGACGTTCTGCCGTCCTTCGTTTCAGCGGTTCGCCGCAGAACAGGAATTTCCGCAGACCGCACAGGTGGCTGCCGTCGAATTCCGGCGTACTGAGGCAGAGGTCTGCAAAGGACGGGGTGGAAACCCAGTAATTCGGCTGCTGTTCCTCCAGATAGCCCTGGAGCGCTGCCGGGTCTTCCGTCAGATCATGATCCACGGACAGGATTGTGGATCCGGTGGCCAGGCCGGTGTAGACATCCATGACGGAGAGGTCGAAGGAGAACGGCGCCTGATTCAGGAATACCCCCGGTTCGTTGTCCACCAGTGTGACGGACCAGTCCAGATAAGCCTCCAGATTGCCGGTGCTGACCTGAACCCCCTTCGGCTTTCCGGTGCTGCCGGAGGTGAATATGATGTAAAGGGTGTCTTCCTTCCGGTTCCAAAGTGCCGGATCCGGCCCGGGGATGTTTCTGTCCTGCCGGATTCGGTGAAGGTCGGCAGGGCCGACCACCCGGATCCCGGGAACAGGGAAGGCGGGCATTTCCGCAGCCAGCAGCACCGGACTGCCGCAGGCAGCCAGGATGTCCCGGATCCGCTGCTCAGGCATGTTGGTATCCAGCGGCACATACGGATGGCCGGTCCGCACGGCGGCCAGGAAACTGACCGGCATGCCGGTGTCCTTGTGTCCGTACACAGGAATCGGCTGATGGGCCGGCATTTCGATTCCCGCAAGGAATCCGGACAGTCTGCCGGACTGTTCCCAGAGTTCCTGGTAGGTGATTTCGCCGCTTCGGAAGTGGAAGGCGGTCTTCTCTGGCTGTGCGGCAGCGTGCTTTCGGATGGTTTCAATGATATTCATATCGATTCCCCCTGCCCCTCTTCGGGGCATCTGCAATGTATGCTTCTTCTGAAATCATATTCACTATACAAGAGGAATCTTAATGTGCGATGAATGGGATCTTAACATTTCTTAAATCGTGAATGGGAAACAGAGCCGGGAAATATTGACAAGGGGGGAGAAATCGGAGAATAATAATGAGGTGATTGTTTGAATAGAGGAGAAAGAATGAATGATATTGAATTTTACGGATATGCTCTATGCTCTTTCCTATGCGCTGGACGCAGTGGAGAATGAATTCAACGGAATTATGGAAGGGCACGGGAAACGGGTTGCCTGGATCAGCGCCTGTATGGGAAGAACAGCGGGGATGTCCCGGCGGGAATTGATCGATCTCACCGGCCTGGCGATTCTTCACGACAACGCAGTGGTGGAATTCGCTTATCACGACCCGGCGGAAAGCGCTCCGGACCGAAAGAAGTATGTCATGTTCGAAGACTGGGATTCCTTCCGGGGCCACTGTATCCGGGGCGAAAAACGGGTTCGGCTGATGCCCTTCATCACGAATCCGGAGAATGTGATTCTGTATCATCACGAAAATGCAGACGGCAGCGGTCCCTTCGGGAAGACCGCAGAGAATATTCCCCCGGCCGCCCAGATCATTCACCTTGCGGACACCGTGGATGTGTACCTGCATTTCGGCCGTATCTCCGAGAAAGACCGGGAGCAGGTGGAACGGTTCGTCCTGGGAAACAGGGGAATCATGTTCAGTCCCCGTACCGTGGACCTGTTCATGGAGACCTTCGATACAGCCATGGTGAAGAGTGTGGAGGAGATGGGTGTGACCCGGAGCCTGCGTTCTGTGGTGCCGGAGGGGGTGAAAGACTTCTCGCCGAAGGAGATCCAGGGAATAACGGATTTTTTTGCGGGCATTGTGGATGACAAGTCCAGTTTCACCCGGGACCATTCTGTAGGGGTGGCCCGGAAAGCCGAGGAGATGGCCCGGTTCTACGGGTGGAGTGAAGAGAAAGCGGAACGGTTCCGTTTCGCAGGCGCATTTCATGATATCGGGAAACTGGTGGTGAATAACGATATTCTGGAGAAGCCCGGACGGCTGACCGGGGACGAGTTTCTGGAAATGCAGAACCATGCATCCCAGACCTACAAGGTGCTGAGCGGGATCCGGGGCTGTGAGGACATTACCGAGTGGGCGGCCAATCATCACGAGAAGCTGGACGGCAGTGGATATCCCCGGGGACTGACGGAGCAGCAGCTGTCCTTCGAGGACCGGCTCATGGCCTGTATCGACGTATACCAGGCCCTTCGGGAGAAACGGCCTTACAAGGACGGGCTGACCCATTCCCGGACCATTGCCGTGATGCGGGATATGGCCGCCCGGAGGAAACTGGACGGCGGAATCATCCGGAACATGGACCGGGTGTTCGGAACACAAACGGGCAGGGAGGTATCGTGAGGGAACCCTCTGGTCAGATGTCGGATTGTATGATAAAATACTGAACCTGTTGCAGGATCTGTCCGGAGCCGGACTCTGCCGGGGCCGGGGCAGATCCGAAGATTGTGAGGAGATCTATGATCATCGACATTATGAAATCTGTCCTGTTCGGCATCGTGGAGGGCATCACCGAATGGCTTCCGGTGAGCAGCACCGGCCACATGATCCTGCTGAACGAGTTCGTGACAATGAATGTGAAGAAGGAATTCTGGGATATGTTCCTGGTGGTGATTCAGCTGGGGGCAATTCTTGCCGTGGTGCTGCTGTACTGGCATGACATCTGGCCGCTGCACCGGGGCAGGGGCGGCAAGCATGATGCGAAGCAGGGACCCATGTGGATTCTGGACCGGAAGGTGCTCCGGCTGTGGGCAAAAACGATTGTGGCGTGCGTTCCGGCAGCGGTAGTCGGTCTGGCCCTGGATGACTGGATCGACGCCCATTTCTATAACTGGGTCTGTGTATCTGTGATGCTGATTCTGGTGGGTATCGCCTTCCTGGTCATCGAAAATCGTAACCGGAAGACGACGCCGAGAACCCTGACCATGGATGATATCACCTACCGGGAGGCGTTCCTCATCGGTATGTTCCAGTTGATCGCCGCTGTTTTCCCGGGAACCTCCCGGTCCGGCTCCACGATTCTGGGGGCACTGATGATCGGTGTGTCCCGGCCGGCGGCAGCGAACTTCACTTTCATTCTGGCCATTCCGGTTATGGCGGGGGCCAGTCTGCTGAAACTGCTGAAACACGGCCTGTCCTTCACTGCGCCGGAGCTGGTGATCCTGCTGACGGGAATGATTACGGCATTCATTTCGTCTATTCTGATCATTAAGTTCCTGCTGGCGTACATCCGCAAGCACGACTTCAAGCCGTTTGGCTGGTACCGGATCGTGCTGGGTGCAGTGGTTATTCTGTACTTTACTCTGGGGAAATAGGAGGAGAAAACATGAGAATAGTAGTACTGAACGGAAGTCCGAGACCAAATGGCAACACAGATGCATTCGTTCACTGGGAAGACATGGGGATCGTCACTGCGCCGGGCATGACGGAGAAGGGTTCGATGAAGGATTCGCCGGCACTGAAGGAAGCCTACAAACTGGGACGTTCTCTGCAGTAGATCCCGGGAACGGGAAAATGATGAAAGGAACAGATATGACGAAACAGGGAATCGTGAATCATGTGAATCACAGAAAACTGCTCCGGAAATCCCTGTGGATTGTAATCGGAAATCTTTCCTATGCGGCCGGTGTGAATCTGATGATCAACCCGCTGCATTTCTATAGTGGAGGATTCACCGGAATCGCCCAGCTTATCCGGATGTTTCTGGTGGATGTTCTCCGGATTCCCCAGATTCCGGGGGTGGATTATCTGGGCATCATCTATTTCCTGATCAATGTGCCGTTCTTCCTGCTGGCGCTTCGGGTCATGGGACGGCGTTTTTGTGTGGAAACACTGATATCTATCGTGATGGCTTCTGCCTTCCTGACGATGATTCCGATTCCGAAAGTGCCGCTGGTGAAAGATCCGATGCTGGCGGCCATGGTCGGCGGTCTGGGGTCCGGCTTCGGTGCGGGCATCGTACTTCGGGCGGGCAGCAGCCAGGGCGGCCAGGACCTGATCGGCGTCTGTCTGGCGAAGACCCATCCGAATTTCAAGGTGGGCAACATCGGGATAATGATCAGTGTGGCAATCTACACGATCTGTCTGTTTGTGTATGATGTACAGACGGTGCTGTATTCCATTATCTTCGCCGTGGTGACAGGCGTCCTGATCGACCGGGTCCACACCCAGAACATCAAGCTGGAGGCCATGATTTTCACAAAAAAAGAGGGCATGGCCCAGGCGATTATGACGGAAATGCGGCGGGGGGTCACGGATTGGGACGGCGAAGGCGCTTACACAAAGGAGAATTCCCACGTGCTGGTCACCGTGATTTCCAAGTATGAGGAACCGGCGCTCCGGCAGATTATAGCAAAATACGATTCCCAGGCCTTTGTCATTCTGGTGGAGAACGCCCGGGTGATCGGGAATTTCGAGAAGCGGTTTACAGACTGATCGGCCGGGGGGGTGCGCATCAATGTCGGGTGCGGCCGTCCGGCCGGGGGTGCGATAATCGTGTTTTTCTGAATTTCGCACCGGATTTATGCCGGTTTTGCCGAAACTCATGGACGACAGGATTTCGCAGGGTGCGGATCTGCGGAAAACCTCGTTTCCGCACTTTGCTCTCCGAACACTAAATTCTAACATCGTAATTATTCTACCCAAAACACAAGCATCGTTATAAATCACCGGCTTTTTCGTTCGTTCTCCGGACAGGTCGCAGTTGGCTCCGGAAAGATCGATCGGCAGCCGGGTTATTTTTTGTCCAACATATCCGGAACGCATGCGATCTGACCGCTTGACTGCGTGCGGAAATCCTGTTTTTTCCAGAATCGCACCCTCGAAGGCCGTTGGAATAAATTAACTAAGTTTTTCTTTTGTTTTCGCACCCCGGCAGCCGTGATTTTGGTGCGAATCCGGGCCTTTTAGCTGATTCCGCACATTTTCCATACAGTATACACGAGAAGCATACACAACCGGCCGGACACGCGGAAAGCGATGCGCATACAAGACAATCCGGCCGGACACGCGGAAAGCGATGCGCATACAAGACAATCCGGCCGGGGCCGCCCGCTCATTCTGCAATACAACAGGGCGCAGACGGAAAACCCGCTGCGCCCTGCTGTAAAGAGAGAGTTGCTTGCTTGGTAATTTTGTTCGTTCTTGGAGGGAATCGGATCTCCGGACCCATTTCTCACACACCACCGGGATGCGGAGATCCGTGCGTACCATCATCTGCGCATGACGGTTACGCATATTCTTAAACAACTTCATGTCGAAGGAGGAGTCTGTTCCTTTCGAATTTTCTTCTCTTTCCTGTCGACACGCATATTATAGCAGAGACATAAGGGTGCGGATCTGTGCAAGAATACAAGGATGATTGTGCCTGTAACCAAAAAAAGTAGCAAGAAAAAGAGAAATATGATATATTAATGGCAATAGGGTGGATTGTGGAAAGATGGATGCACAATTATCTGACATTCTTGCGGCATGCCGTCCGGAGGAACAACGGACCGGAACAGGAGCGGAAAGGAACCGGGGCGGCGAAACAGGAAAGGAGTTTGTCATGTCTGTAGACCTGGCGACATTGATGAAAGATGAGGCGGGGCAGAGCATTTCTCTGATTGCGGGAAGCGGCGGTCTGTCCCATGAGGCGACGTGGATCTGTCATGCGGAGACCGGGGAATCTGCCGAACAGCTGAAGGGCGGAGAACTGGCCGTCGTCACCGGAATGGGTCTTCCGGAGGACGGTGACGGGAAGGCGCTTCTGGACCATATCATTGAACTCAGGAAGTGCGGCGCCTGCGGTGTGATTATCATGCTGGGGCCCCGTATTTCGAAGGTGTCCCGGCGGATCCGGGATTTTTGTGATGAAATGACGTTTCCGCTGTTCGAAGGGAAGGAGAATGTGGACCAGGAGCAGTTTTTCAAGGGAATCTGCGAAGTGATCCTCCGGGACAGCGCGAAAGAACAGGAGATCAGCACGGCGTTTAAGAATGCGATTTTCTTTCCCGACCAGCCGGAGCGGTATGTGGTTCCTCTGTCCCAGTATCATTTCGAGGCAGAAGACCGGTATGCGATCTGTGTTCTCCGGATGGAGCACACGTCGGTGGACCCGTATGCGGCGGCGGAAGGCATCCGGAAGCGTCTCTGGAACCACCTGAAGCGGGAGTACGAGAAATGCGCTGTGTTCACGGACGGAGCGGATATCATTGCAGTGATTTCTACGGAGCACTCTTCGGAGGTCCGGGGGCTGGCCACGGATCTGCTGGAATACACCCGTTACCTGCTGCCTTCGGATCAGAACATCCTTTATACCGGAATCGGCAAGCTGACCAGGAGTCTGCGCTGTGTATACAAAAGCTACCGGCAGGCGCTCTCCATTGTGAAGCTGCAGCTTCGGAAGTCGGTTCCCATGACCAGTATTTTTTATACCGATATGGGGATCTACCGTCTGCTGCTGGGCATCGAGGATGAGGAGATCAAGCGGGAATATTTCCAGAGGGTGCTGGGACCGCTTCTGGAGCACGACCGGGAGAAGGATGCGGATCTGTCGGAGGTTCTCCGGATTTATCTGAAAAACAACGGAAGCATCGCTGCCACTGCGAAGGAACTGTTCGTCCACCGGAACACAGTGACATACAAGATCAATCAGGCCTCGAAGATTCTGAACATGGATCTGGGGGTGCTGGACAACCGGATTCAGGTCCGGCTGGCCTTCCTGCTTCACGAAATGTTCTGAGGGCTGAGGAAACGGAGAGAGAAATGGCAATCAAAGCCGTGGTATTCGATATCGGAAATGTGCTGGTCGGTTTCGACTGGATGAACTTCATGAGGAGCCGCTTCGATGAAACCACCATCGAAGCGGTGAACCGGGCCATGTGGGAGAGCGGCATCTGGAATGAGATGGACCGGGGTATTCTGAATGAAGAGGAAATACTGGATGAAATGACCGCCCGGGCGCCGGAGTACGCCCCGCAGATCCGGGAGGCGTATTACGGATGCGGATCCTGCATCACCCGGAAGGATTATGCGATCCCGTGGATCGAAGAACTGAAGGCAAGGGGATACCGGGTGCTGTTCCTTTCGAATTACTCGGAACATGTGAAGTCCCTGAATCCGGAGGCGCTGGATTTCCTGCCCCACATGGACGGCGGGGTGTGGTCCTGCGACACCGGGCTGGTGAAACCGTTCCGGAAGATCTACCGGATTCTGATGGAGAAGTATTCCCTCGCACCGTCAGAGTGGGTGTTCCTGGATGACAACCCGGCGAACATCGCTGCAGCCCGGGGGCTGGGGATTCCCGGCATTCTGTTTCAGAAAACGGATCCGGGCGCCTCGAAAGCGGAACTGGAGGCCGTACTGGCGGAGGACGGTCTGCCGACAGAAAACGGCCTTTTAGCAGAGAACGGCCTGTCGGAAGGAAGCCGGCCGTAATCCGGTGCTTTCCGACAGGCCGCACCGGGTTCGGTCCGAAGAATGAGGGGCTGGTCCGGGGAACGATGGGAGTCCGGCTTCCTCATTCTATTTCTGTCCGCCGCCGGGCTCCTTCGGGCAGGCGATGCGCCCCACGTTCTCAATGGTGTGGTGCAGTGCGAAGACCAGCTCTGTATCTGCCGCCTTATAATACATTTCTTTCCCTTCCCGCCGGGACGTCAGCAGCCCGGCCCCCTTCAGCAGTTTCAGATGATGGGACACCGCCGGACTGGTCATGTCCACCGCCGCAGCGATATTCGTCACACACTCCTCCGTGTGGCACAGCAGCCAGAAGATGCGGAGCCGGCTGGGGTCTCCCAGCTGCTTCATAGCCGCCGAGACCCCGGCAATCACATCGTCCGGCGGAATATGTTTCAGGATTTCCGTGCCCTCTGTGCTGCCGTGGTCGTGGGGCAGTTTCTTCACTTCTGTCATATTTCCCTCCGTCTTCGGTTTCCGGGGTCAAAAAAATCCCGGGGAGAATCCGTTCGTTTATCTGTCTATTTTAGCGTACCGGAAACGCCGATTCAAGATTAAATAATGATTGAATTGTTTTTCGGAAAATGGTTGACACAGGCTTCCTCCGGGGGTACTATCAGATTAAAGATTAAACAATCGTTGAATCGTAACGAGTAGACCTTTGGCAGAAAGAAATGCCGGGGCAGACCGCCCCGCAGAAAGAGAGGAATCACCATGAAGAAGAATTACAAGATCGATGTGGACTGTGCCAACTGCGCTGCGAAGATGGAGCGCGCCGCCCAGAACACAGAGGGCGTGAAGGATGCGAATGTCAACTTCATGATGCTGAAGATGAAGGTGGAGTTCGAAGACGGCGCCGATCCGGCGGAAGTCATGCCCCGGGTCAGAGCGAACTGCAAGAAGGTAGAGGACGACTGCGAGATTTTCCTGTAAGGGAAGGTCTCCCACCGGAGGGAAGAGGATGAACAAGAAACAACGAGTCAATCTGATCCGCATTCTGGCGGCGGCAGCGCTTCTGGTGCTGCTGGCCTTCGTGCCGGCCGCCGGAATTCTCCGCTTTTTCCTGTATATGATTCCGTACGGCATCGTGGGATATGATATTATTATCAAAGCGGTGAAAGGCATTCTCCACCGGCAGCCCTTCGACGAATGTCTGCTGATGGTCATCGCCACAGCGGGAGCCATCGCACTGGCCCTGTACGAGGACGGAGATTACCGGGAGGCCATCGCGGTCATGCTGTTCTACCAGGTGGGGGAATGGTTCCAGAGCTATGCAGTGGGAAGGAGCCGGAAGAGCATTACGGAGCTGATGGATATCTGTCCGGACTATGCCAATATTGAAGGCGAGAACGGACAGCTGGAACGGGTGGACCCGGATGAAGTGGAAGTGGGAACAATCATCGTGGTTCAGGCCGGCGAGAAAATTCCCATCGACGGTCTTGTGGTGGAAGGCCGTTCCTCACTGGACACCGCTGCACTGACCGGGGAATCCGTTCCCCGGGATGCGGCGCCGGGGGACCGGGTCATCAGCGGCTGCATCAATCAGAGCGGCCTGCTGAAGATCCGCACGGAGAAGGAATTCGACGAATCCACGGCCTCGAAAGTGCTGGAACTGATCAGTGATGCCAGTTCCCGGAAGTCGAAATCCGAGGACTTTATTACGAAGTTCGCCCGGATCTATACGCCGGCAGTGGTGTTCTCGGCCATGGCCCTTGCAGTTCTGCCGCCGCTCATTCTGCTGGCGTCAGGCCATCCGGGCATGTGGGGCACCTGGGTATACCGGGCACTCACTTTCCTGGTGATCAGCTGTCCGTGCGCCCTGGTTGTGAGCATTCCCCTGAGTTTCTTCGCCGGAATCGGCGGTGCCAGCCGGGCAGGCATTCTGGTGAAAGGCTCCAACTTCATGGAAACCCTGGCGGATGCGGACACGGTGGCGTTCGACAAGACCGGGACGCTCACCCGGGGTGTCTTCGAAGTCACGGCAGTGCATCCGAGAGAGATGGATGAACGGGAACTGCTGCACATGGCTGCCCATGTGGAGCGGTATTCCACCCATCCGATCGCCAATTCCCTCCGGCTCGCATACCCGGAGGAGGCGGACAGCTGCTCGGTGGGCCGGTCGGAAGAGCTGCCGGGAGAAGGCGTCTTCGCAGAAGTGAACGGTCACAAGGTCTGGGTGGGAAACACCCGGCTGATGGAGCGGCTGGGCGTCCGGTGGACGGAATGCGAGGAGCCGGGAACGATTCTCCATGTGGCCATCGACGGCACCTATGAAGGGCATATCGCCATCGCTGACGTGGTGAAACCCCACAGTGCTGCGGCGATCCGGGAACTGAAGCGGGCCGGTGTGAAACAGACCGTGATGCTCACCGGAGACCGCAGCCGGGTGGCGGACCGGGTGGCGGCTGACCTTCAGATCGACCGGGTGTACAGTGAGCTTTTGCCCCAGAACAAAGTCGAGAAAGTGGAAGAACTGCTCCGGAGCCAGGGTCCGAAAGAGCGTCTGGCTTTCGTGGGAGACGGCATCAACGATGCCCCGGTGCTGGCCCGGGCGGACATCGGCATCGCCATGGGGGCCATGGGGTCCGACGCGGCAGTGGAGGCCGCTGATGTGGTTCTCATGGATGATGATCCGCTGCAGATCGCCACAGCGATCCGTCTGTCCCGGAAATGCCTCCGCATTGTGCGGGAGAATATTTGGTTCGCCATCGGCGTGAAGCTGGCGTGCCTGGCTCTGGGTGCGGTGGGAATCGCCGGCATGTGGGCGGCGATTTTCGCCGACGTGGGGGTCATGATCCTCTGCGTGCTGAATGCCGTCCGCTGCCTGGTGGTACCCCGGGTGTCCGGAAAGGACAAAGAATGACCGGACGCCGCTCGATAACAGGAAGAAGGAACAGGATGAATAAGAATACGTTTCACTGTCCGCTGTGCGGATGGACGCCGGCACCGTTCATGCCGGAAATCGGGGAAATGCCGGATCACTGTCCGAACTGTCTGGAAGGCCGGCATGATCAGCGGGAAGACGGCGTGGAATGCGGAGGCATTCTGAAGCCGATCAGCATCATTGTGGAGAAGGATGATTCCTGGACGTTGGTGCAGCGGTGCAGTCTCTGCGGGGAACTCCGGCAGACCCGGGTTTTGCCGGAAGACAATCCGGTGATGCTCCTGTCTGTTGCCGCAAAACCGCTGGCGAATCCGCCGTTCCCGCTGGAGCGTCTGGAACAGATGCAGGAACTGGCCGGGGTCAGGGGAAGCATGGAGGGATATTATCATGAAGAAGAGAAGTGAACGGATCGCTGACCGGAGCCGCCGGACATCCCGAAAAGATCCGTCAGAATGGGGAGACCTTTCCGAAGCCCGGGAAGACCGGAAACGGAAGCGGACGAAGGGATACTACAAGACCCATGCCTGCTTGGAACCCTTCACCTGCCGCAACTGCGGATGGCCGGTATCGCCGGAGGGCGCCGGCAGCGGTCACCGGAATCACTGTCCGAACTGCCTGTGCAGTCTCCATGTGGACGTGATGCCCGGGGACAGGGGCGCTTCCTGCCACGGAATTATGGACCCGGTGGGTGTCTGGGTCCGGTCGGACGGGGAGTGGGCGATCCTGCACCGGTGCCGGCAGTGCGGCAAGCTGGATTCCAACCGGACGGCCGCCGATGACAACCCCATGAAGCTGATGGCTCTGGCCTTGAAGCCGTTCACCAGCGGGGAAATAGGCCGGGAGCGGTTGGGGAAAATGACGAAGACCATGGAAGATCACGCCGTGCTGAAGTAGAATTGAAACAAACGGAGGGGAGACCGATGCGGCCTCCTTTTTTGTTTTTTCGGTACGGGACGTGTGTTCTGTATATATATGGAATGTTGCGGGGGCATCTTGCTTTTCTGTTGGGATACTATATAATGTAGGTGCGCTGCGAAGAAATAACTACATGTTGTGTGGGAAAGAGCGTGAAAAGTATGGTTCGCCGGATGCAGGGAATGCAGGGAAAGCAGGGAATGCAGGCGGCGACGCAAACAGACGGCAGACAGCGCAATAAGCCGGCGGACAACGCAAACAGACGAAATACGACGATTGAAAACGATAGAAGGGAGAGGCGGCCATGAGGGAGCGGGTTGTAATCAAGCGGGACGGCAGAAAAGTGCCTTACGACAGGGAGCGGATCACCGTTGCGATGTCGAAAGCGGTGAACGCATCGGAGGACCGGGAGTTTGCGGCAATTATGCCGAAGCTGACGAAGGATGTGGAAACAGAACTGGCGGGCCGGTATCCGGAAGGGGTCTACCGTGTGGAAGATATCCAGGATCTGGCGGAACGGGCGCTGATGTCCCACGGTCTCTACGATGCGGCCAGAGCGTTCATCCGTTACCGGGCGGTGCATGAAAACGTGCGGAATATCCGGTCGGCAGAGGAATTCTGCGAGCAGACCATCATGGGATACACCGGGGAACCGGATGTAACGGAGTTTCTGGATCCGGGGGCGGAAGATATTGATTCTTCTGCAGAGAAGAACTGGCACGTGAAACAGAACGCCAGCGTTTCCTATTCTGTGGGTGCGATGATTCTGAACAACAGCGAGCGGATCAGCAAGGCCCACTGGCTCGGAAAGTTCTACGACAAGGAGATTGTGGATGCGTACAAATCCGGCGCCATCCACATTCACGACCTGGGAATGCTGACCGGCTACTGCGCCGGCTGGGATCTGAAGAAACTCATCCGGGAGGGGCTCGGCGGGGTCAAAGGGAAAATTTCTTCCGGTCCGGCGAAGCACCTTTCCACTCTCAGCAACCAGATGGTGAACTTCCTGGGCATCATGCAGAACGAGTGGGCGGGCGCCCAGGCGTTCAGTTCCTTTGACACCTACCTGGCGCCGTTCGTGAAGGCAGACCGCCTGAACTACCGGGAGGTCAAGCAGTGCCTGCAGAGTTTCGTCTACGGTGTGAACATTCCTTCCCGCTGGGGAACCCAGGCACCGTTCTCCAACATCACGCTGGACTGGACGTGCCCGGATGACCTTCGGAACCTGCCGGCGGTTGTGGGCGGAAAGGATATGGACTTCACCTACGGGGACTGTGAAGAGGAAATGCGGATGGTGAACAAGGCCTTCATCGAGACAATGGTGGAGGGAGACTGCAACGGCAGGGGCTTCGCCTACCCGATTCCGACCTACAGCATTACCCGGGATTTTGACTGGGGAGACACGGAGAATAACCGGCTTCTGTTTGAGATGGCTGCGAAATACGGTACGCCGTACTTCTCCAACTACATCAACAGTGATATGGAGCCTTCCGATGTGCGTTCCATGTGCTGCCGGCTCCGTCTGGACCTCCGGGAACTCCGAAAGCAGAACGGCGGCAACTTCGGCGCGGGAGAGAACACCGGATCCATCGGCGTTGTGACCATCAACATGCCCCGCATCGCTTATCTGGCGTCGGATGAGGAGGACTTCTTCCGCCGGCTGGAGCACATGATGGACATTTCCGCCCGGTCCCTGGACATCAAGCGCCGGGTAATCAACAAGTACATGGACATGGGCCTGTACCCGTATACCCGCCGGTATCTGCCGCAGGGGTTTGTGAACCATTTCTCCACTCTGGGGCTGGTGGGAATGAATGAGGCCTGCCTGAATGCGGACTGGATCGGAGAGGACCTGTCCCATCCGAAGGCTGCGGCCTGGACGGCAAAGGTACTGGATTTCATGCGGGAAAAGCTGAAGGATTATCAGGAGGAATATGGAAACCTGTTTAACCTGGAAGCTACACCGGCGGAGTCCACAGCTTACCGTCTGGCAAAGCACGACCGCATGCTTTATCCGGATATCATCACCGCCGGAAAGAAGGGAGAGACGCCGTACTACACCAACTCCTCCCATCTGCCGGTAGGGTTCACCTCTGATGTGTTCGAGGCACTGGACATCCAGGACAACCTGCAGACAAAGTACACTTCCGGAACCGTGTTCCACTGTTTCCTGGGCGAAAAACTCCCGGACTGGAAGGCTGCTATGCAGCTGGTCCGTGCAGTGGCGGAGAATTACCGCCTGCCGTACTTCACTCTGAGCCCGGTATACTCCATCTGCGAAGAACACGGGTATCTGGACGGGGAACAGAAGATATGCCCGGTCTGCGGTAAACCGACGGAAGTATATTCCCGCATCACGGGATACTATCGCCCGGTTTCGAATTGGAACGACGGGAAACTCCAGGAGTTTGAGGACCGGAAGAGCTATGAGGTGGCGGGCCGCTATGCGGCCGGACTGTCTGATACAAACGAAGGAGGCGCCGGTCACGCCGGTCCAAATGGTCATGAGGCCCAGGCAGCCGGTCATGCAGCCTTGGAAAGCGTTCGTCCAGCCGGGGCAGCCGGAGAGGAACTTCTGCTTTTCACGACACCTTCCTGCCCGAACTGCGCATCTCTGAAGCAGCGTCATGTGATTTCCGGTTACCGGGAAGTGAATGCGGCCGATCCTGCGAACCGGGAACTGGTCCGGAAGTACCGGATCATGGCGGCACCGACGCTGATCGTCCGGAAACCGGACGGCGGGACGGAAAAATATGCGAATGCCAGTGAAATTATGGGATATGCGGCACGATAATGATGAAGATACACGGCCTTTCAAAACTGACACTCCTGGATTATCCGGAACATACGGCCTGCACGCTGTTTTGCGGCGGATGTAATTTCCGGTGTCCATTCTGCCAGAACAGTACGCTGGCCCGGGCACCGGAAAGGGAACCGGTGATCCCCCGGGACGAGATCATGGCTTTTCTGAAAAAACGTTCCGGCATCCTGCAGGGCGTCTGCATCACCGGCGGCGAGCCGACTCTCCATGAGGACCTGCCGGAATGGATCCGGCAGATCCGGCACCTGGGCTATCTGGTGAAACTGGACACCAACGGTTACCGGCCGGATGTGCTGGAAAAACTTCTGGCAGACTGCCCGCCGGATTACGTGGCCATGGACATCAAGTCTTCCCGGGCGGGGTATGGACTGGCGGCCGGCCTCCCGGGTATGGACACAAAACCCGTGGAAGAATCCGTCCGGCTGCTCAGAGCCGCCCGCATCCCGGTGGAGTTCCGTACAACGTTGGTAAAAGGGATTCATACGGAAGAGGACATCCGTTCCATCGGCCGCTGGCTGGCGGGGACAGACCGCTACTTCCTCCAGCATTTCGAGGACAGTGAAAATGTACCGGACCACCGGCTTTCCGGATTTTCAAAACAAGAAACCGAAGGATTTCTGAAAATCCTTCGGCGAACGATCCCGGGTGCTGCTGCCCGGGGCTTATAGCAGACAAAAAAAGAGGAATGACCGGCCGCCCGAAGTGCTGCCGATCGTTGGATGCTGCGGCCGCCGAGGGGTATTGTCAATGCATCTGGCCACTCTGGACATACTCTCAGATCAAGAATCGCACCCCGGCAAGCAGCCGGTATAGGTTAATCAAGATTTTCTTTCGAAATCGCACCCTTAGGTGCTGTATTAAATTCCCAAGTAAAATAGTGTGGAAATACGGCGGAGATCAGAGTATAATACAAGGTCAATACTGAATTGTCAGAAAGCAGGTGTGAAATGCAAAAGAAATACATTTTGTTAGACAGTGCCATGGGTACGCAGCTGCAGGCCGGGGGGCTGCCTCCGGGAGCGATTCCGGAAATCTGGGGGATGCAGCATCCGGAAATCGTGGAAGAGATTCACCGGCGGAACATCCAGGCGGGAAGTGAAGTGATTTATACGAACACCTTCGGTGCCAACCGGCTGAAGCTGGAAGGATCCGGGATCAGCGTAGAGAAAGTGGTGCGGGCCAATGTGGAGGCGGCGAAACGTTCGGTCCGGGGAACATCTGTGAAAATTGCGCTGGATATCGGTCCTTCCGGTGCGCTTCTGAAGCCGCTGGGAACCATGGCGTTTGAAGAGGCGGTGGACGTTTTCCGGGAGATCGTCACTGCCGGAGAAGCCGCAGGTGCGGATCTGGTGATCTTCGAGACGTTCACGGATCTGTATGAAATGAAGGCTGCGGTTCTGGCGGCCCGGGAGAATACGAAGCTGCCGGTGTGGACAACCATGAGTTTTGAGGAAAACGGCAGAACATTCCTGGGAACGGACGCCGCCGCCATGGCCATGACGCTGGAAGGGCTGGGCGTCAGTGCTCTGGGCATTAACTGCTCGCTGGGACCGGCGGAGATCCTGCCGATCGCCCGGGAGATGAGGCGCTGGACCGGTCTGCCGATGATCATTAAGCCGAACGCCGGCCTGCCGGATCCCCGGACCGGCGCGTACGCCATCGGGGCGGAGGAATTCGCCGGCGAAATGGTTCCGTTCCTGAAAATGGGCGTTCGGTATCTGGGCGGGTGCTGCGGCACGACGCCGGATTTTGTCCGTGCGCTGGCGAACCGGAGCAGGGCGGTTTCGGAGATGGCTGGGGCGCCGGAAGTTGCTGCGGGTTCGAAATCTGCTGCGGCACCGGAATCTGCTGAAGCTTCGGAATATGCTTCTCCGGAATGCAGGGGAATCTGCTCTGCGTCAAAGGTCACCGTCCTGGACGGCCGGGTAAATGTGATCGGCGAGCGGATCAATCCTACCGGCAAGAAGCGGTTCCAGCAGGCTCTCCGAAGCCGGGATATGAACTATGTGACGGAGTTGGCGATTCAGCAGCAGGAAGCGGGTGCCGACATTCTGGATATCAATGTAGGTGTGCCGGGTCTTCCGGAAGCGGAACTGATGGCGGAAGTGGTGCAGGCGGTCCAGAGCGTGACAGACCTTCCGCTGCAGATTGATTCCACGAATCCGGAGGCCGTGGAAGCGGGACTCCGGGTGCTGAACGGCCGGGGCATCGTGAACTCCGTAAACGGGGAGAAAGAGAAGCAGGACCGGATTCTGCCGATTGTGAAGAAATACGGCGCAGCGGTTGTGGGTCTGGCCATGGACGAAAAGGGACTGCCGAAGACGGCGGAAGACCGGGTCCGGGTCGCCCGGAATATTCTCGAGGCCTGTGGTGCGCACGGCATTCCCCGGGAAGATGTTTTCATCGACTGTCTGACCCTCACTGTGTCGGCCCAGCAGGATCAGGCCATGGAAACTCTCCGGGCCGTGGAACGGATTCACCGGGAACTGGGCCTGCACTGTGTGCTGGGTGTCAGTAACATTTCCTTCGGCCTTCCGGCCCGGGCTCATGTGACCGCCAGTTTTCTAACCCAGGCCATGTACTGCGGCCTGGATCTGCCTATCATCAATCCGAATCAGAAGGCGATTATGGATGCGGTGGCATCCTTCCGGGCGCTTTCCGGGTCGGACGAAAACTGCAGCGCATACATCGAACGGTTTGCGGAGGAGGAACGGGCGGCGAAGGCCGAAGGCCGAAGCGGCGGTGGATCCACTGGACTGAACAGCCGCCCGGGCGGTGCTTCAGCCGACCAAAGCGGCAGCGCCGGCGGTGAGACGGACGCCTCCCCGGCCGCCCGGATGCTGGAGGCGGTTTTGAAGGGGCGGAAACGGGAGGCCGAACGGCTGACAAGGGATTTTTTGTCTGCCGGAACCCCGGGGATGGAGATTATCGACAGGATGATCATTCCGGCTCTGGATGTGGTGGGGGATCGCTACGAAACCGGGGAGATCTTCCTGCCCCAGCTGATCAATGCGGCGAATGCGGCCTGCGCCGGACTGGACCTCATCAAGGCGGGGCTTCAGGAGCAGGAGTCGGCGGAAAACCGCGGAACGATCCTCATCGCCACTGTGCAGGGGGATATTCACGATATCGGAAAGAATATCGTGAAAGTGGTACTGGAGAATTACGGATACCGCATCATCGATCTGGGACGGGATGTGAAGCCGGAGACGATTGTGGAAACGGCGCGGCGGGAGCATGTGGGGCTTGTGGGGCTCTCGGCTCTGATGACCACCACCGTGGGGGCCATGCGCCGGACCATCGAGGCCATTCATGAGGCGGATCTGCCGTGCCGGATTATGGTGGGAGGCGCCGTGATGACAGCGGATTTTGCAAAAGAAATCGGCGCAGACTATTACGTGGCGGATGCGAAGGCGTCCTGCGACGTGGCAAAAAAAGTGCTCGGCTGAAAAGCGGCGGAACATGAGACAGGAGCATAGAATGAACAGGATCAAACAATGGATCGAACAGGGGCCTCTTCTGGTGGACGGCGGAATGGGGACATATTTTTCATCGAAGGAACACCTTCCCGGCAGCGGCTGCGAGATGGCCAGCATCGAGAAGCCGGTTCTGATCTCCGCCATTCACCGGGAGTATCTGGAGGCGGGGGCCCGGGTGATCAAGACCAATACCTTTGCGGCCAACCGCCCCACCTACCGGCATACGGAAACGGTGCGGCGGATCATCCGGGCATCCTGGAATCTGGCGGTTCGGGCAGCGGCGCCGTTCGGGGCGGAGGTCTTCGCGGACATCGGCCCGGTGACCGGGCTGCCTCCGGCGGCTGCGGAACGGGAATACCGCTTCATTGTGGAGGAGTTCCTGTCCCTGGGGGCGGAGAACTTCCTGTTTGAGACCAATGCGGATGATACCGGACTGGACGAGGCGGCGGCATACATTCGGAGCAAGACTGAGGACCCGTTCCTGGCGGCTTCTTTCGCCGTGCTGCCGGACGGCTATACCCGAAGCGGTATCTTCGGAGAAGATCTGATCCGGGATCTCACTGCCCGGGGAAATTTCGACGCTGTGGGGTTCAACTGCGTCAGCGGCGTCCGTCAGATGGCCCGTCTGATGGAGGATATGGACCTGGAGGGCGTGACCCTTTCGGTCATGCCGAATGCGGGTTATCCGACTGTGGTGGGGAACCGGACGTTCTATGACAGCGATCCCGTCTACTTCGGCCGGGGACTGGCGGAAATTGCGGCCCGGGGCGCATCCATCATCGGCGGCTGCTGCGGAACCACACCGGCCCACATCGCCGCTGCCCGGGAGGAACTGACAAAAAAATCCCGGGATCTCCGTTCGGCTCCCGGTCGGTCCCGGTCGGAGGCACTGGCTGCCGGTGAAGGGGAGGACAGGGTCCCGGAGAGCCCGTTTTTCGAAAAACTCAGGGCGGGGGAGATGCCGGTGGCGGTGGAACTGGATCCGCCGGAAACAGCTGACGTCAGAAAATACATGGAGGGCGCCGCCCGGCTGGCGGCGGCGGGCTGCGATCTTCTGACCATCGCAGACTGTCCCGTTGCCCGTGCCAGGATGGATTCCACCCTGCTGGCCTGCCGGGTGAAACGGGACCTGGGCATGGAAACCATTCCCCATCTGACCTGCCGGGACCGGAACCTCAATGCGACGAAGGCCCTCCTGCTGGGTCTCAGTGCGGAGGGCCTCCGGAACGTGCTGGTCATCACCGGCGATCCGATCCCCACCGCAGAGCGGGATGAAGTGAAATCCGTTTACCAGTTCAACTCCCGGAAGATGGCGGCCTTCATCCGGGGACTGGGCCGGAAAAGTTTCCCTGTTCCGTTCCACGTTTTCGGTGCACTGAACCTGAATGCCCGGAATTTCGATGTGGAACTCAGGATCGCCCGGGAAAAGGTGGAGGCAGGCATGGTCGGTTTTTTCACCCAGCCGGTGCTGTCCCGCCGGGCGCTGGAGAACCTGAAACAGGCCCGGCGCATTCTGCAGCCGGCGGGCGCCTATATAATCGGGGGGATCATTCCGGTGGTCAGCCAGCGCAATGCTCTGTTCATGGAAAATGAAATCAACGGCATTCACGTTTCGCAGGAGATCATCCGGCGCTACGAGGGACTGGACCGGGATGCCGCCGAGGCCCTGGCCCTGGAGCTTTCTGTGAAAATTGCAAAGGACATGGCGCCGTTCATCGACGGCTACTACCTGATGACCCCGTTCGGCAGGACGAAGCTGATGACCCGGATTATTGCCGGCATCCGGGGATAGGGGCTGCCCCCCGGCTAATGCAGATCCTCTGAATCCAGAATCACAGTGAACGGACCGTCATTCACCAGGCTGACTTTCATATCGGCGCCGAACCGGCCGGTCTCAACAACGGGCACCTGTTTCCGGCATTCGTCGATGATGTACTCGTAGAGAGCTTCGGCGTGTTCCGGTTTCGCCGCATCGGTGAAACCGGGACGGTTTCCTCTGCGGCAGTCTGCGTAGAGTGTGAACTGGGAAATCAGCAGAAGGCTGCCTTCCACCTTGTCCAGCGACAGGTTCGTCTTCCCGTTTTCATCCTCGAAGATCCGCATGCCGATCAGCTTGCGGATCATCTTGTCTGCAATTTCTTCGTTGTCGGTATGGGTGACGCCGATCAGCACTGTGAAACCCCGGCCGATGCGGCCGACTGTTTCGCCGTCGATGGTGACTTGACTCTCCCGTACCCGCTGAATGACAAATCTCATAATTCCGTTCTCCTTGCTTCCTGTCTTCCTGTAACGTATGTGCATTCTATGATAGCGGAATGGCGGAGGCGGTGTCAACCGGCCGGAAGCAGGTGCTGCCGGTCCCGGTCTGCAGCAGGTTCAGCGGGTCGCCGGGGAACGGGAAACACTCTGACCGCCTGGCATGGTGAATAGAAACAGAAAACAGAAGTTGTTTTGTGGGAAACCAACTAAAAAATACTGTATACAATGCTCCTGCCTATGGTAATCCCGCATCCCATACCATATAATACAGATAAGCACTCAATGAAACCGGATGGAACCGCAGAGGCGTTGTATACCGACAGATCAGCCTGCGGTTCTGTTTTTTTCTATCTGCTATTCCGGGATATTGTATACTCGAGCAGGCCGGCGGGAGACCGCATGGCAGAACGGAAGACGCCCCGGCTGCCGGGCGAACGGGCCGCAGGGGACTTTCGGGTTGAGCCGTCTGCACGAGGAGGAAAGGAGAAATCATCATGCAGATTGCCATGCTTCTCATGCGGCAGACCTTTGTCATGTTCGTGATCATCGCCGTAGGAGCGCTGCTCGTCCGGGCGAAACTGCTGAAGGTCGAGGAAGGGAAGACCATATCGGTGGTTACGCTGTATGTGGGGCTGCCCTGTGTGATCATCAAGGCGTTCCTGACGGATTACTCGTCAGCCGCACGGAAAGGGGTGCTGCTGGCCCTGGGTGCGGCATTCATGATTCATGTGCTGATGTATCTCATTTCCTGGATTCTGGGGAAGATTTTCGGGCTGGACATTATGGAGAAGTCCTCCCTCATTTACACGAACGTGGGGAATCTGATCATCCCGATTATCATGGCCACGATCGGGGACCGGTGGGTGGTTTATGCCAGTGCGTACCTGTGTGTGCAGTCCCTGTTTTTCTGGTCCTTCGGGCAGCGGGGCATGCATCAGGAGAACAGCTTCAACTGGCGGAAGATGTTCAACTCGAATTTTGTCGCTGCACTGATCGGCATGGCCCTGTTTTTTACCGGGGTGCCGGTGCCGAAGATCATATACGGCGGGCTGGATCTGGTATCCGGCATCGTCGGTCCGCTGGCCATGCTGAATATCGGTCTGATCTGCGCCGGCATGAACTGGAAGAAATACTTCACCAGCGCCCGGCTGTATCTGATCGTGTTCCTGAAGATGATCCTTTGTCCGTTGATCATCCTGCTCATTCTGAAGTACTCCGGCATGCAGAGCCTGGCGCCGAACGGGAAGATGGTGCTGTATGCCGTGCTGCTGGCCACCATGACCCCGAGCGCCATGATGATCGTGCAGCTGGCTTCGGTCTGCGGCAGGGATGCGGAGTACGGCACGTCCATCAACGTGGCCACGACCCTGGTCTGTATCATTACCATGCCCTTGCTGACCATGCTCTACATGATGTAGGATGGCAAAAAAAGCAGCCGCCGCAATGCGGGTGCCCTTCCGGACGCCCCTTGCGGCGGCTGCTTCTGTTCACTCTCGGTATACCGGGTTTCTGTGCGCCGGTCAGTCGACGGTTCGGTCGATGACAGGCTCATTGTTATGGATGCGGTTCTGAATGTAGGAGTCAAGGTCGTCCCGAGACATATCCAGTGCTGCGGCCAGCTCTCCGAAAAGCAGGTCCTCGGCGCGCTTCATGAATTTCTTATCAATCTGGCCCAGGCGGCGGTTCTGCTTCATGGCCGCCTCCTTCTTCTTCCGGATGGACTTCGTCAGACGAATCAGATCCAGGCACTTGTGGGTGTCGATAATTGCCTGATAATGTTTCGAAAGCTGCTGAATACTGGAGCTCTTGTAAATTTCGGTGTGTACCTCCGGCATGATGTCAATCAGTTCATTCGCTTCTTCCTCTGAAATCACCGGACGCATATAGACCTTCCCGTTGTCCACCGGTGCATAGATCGTTCCCGCCTGATAGACCGGTTCGAGAATATAGTACAGCCGGTCCTCCGGCATGCCGAAATCCGGATGGGTGATATCCTTGACCCTGCAGACTCCTGTTCCACCGTAAATGATCAGGTCGCCTACGTTGAACATTACACTCCCATCTCCCTTCTCTCTTCCCTGTATTAACTCTTACACAATTTTAACATGTTTTTCGGCAAAAAGGTAGTGGAAAATGAAAAAATACCTATACAACAAAAATAATCTATGCTATAATTCATTGTTTACGGAATAAATGTCAGAATAGTGTCCAACAGAACGAACAATTCTGACATTGTATACATTCGCAGCGTATCCGGCGGTCCGGCGCCGGTTATGACCGTTTTTCGAGAAAGGATGTGCGGGATGAAATATATTGAAATCACCATCGAGACGTCAGCGGCGGGAATCGAACCGGCTGCGGCCAAACTGGGAGCCATCGGCATCGACGATATCGAGGTAACGGATCCCCGGGATATCGAGGACATCATGGAGCACAAGGAATCCTACGAATGGGATTATATCAACGACGAAGTGGTGGAGCAGATGAAGGAGACGCCGAAAATCCAGGTGTTCTGCGCCGATGATGAAGAGGGCAGGGAGAAGACAGAGGCAGTGCGCCGGGCGATGCAGGAACTGGCGGATGCCTGCGGCCGGGGAGAGTACGGTCCGGGGGTCGACTTCGGCTCCCTTTTTGTCACTGCGGAAGTGAAGGACGATGCGGAGTGGAAGGACAAGTGGAAAGAGTATTTCAAGCCGTTTCGGGTCTCGGAGCATCTGGTGATCCGCCCGTCCTGGGAAGAATATGAGGCGGGTCCGGAGGATACCGTCATCGAGATCGACCCGGGTATGGCCTTCGGAACCGGCACCCATGAGACCACCTCCATGTGCATCCAGATGATCGATCAGTACCTGAAGCCGGGCAGCCGGGTGCTGGATGCGGGCTGCGGCTCGGGGATTCTGGCGATTGCTGCAGCCAAGCTGGGGGCGGCGGAGGTCCTGGGCGTGGATTTCGACCGGGAAGCGGTCCGGGTGGCCCGGGAGAATTTCCAGAAGAACCATGTGGAAGACATTTGCCGCGCCGAATACGGTGACCTGACCCGGGGGGTGGATTTCAAGGCGGATCTCATCGCCGGCAACCTGATGGCGGAGCTGATCTGCATGCTGGCGGATGGCGTCTATGCTCATCTGGCGGAGGAGGGCCTGTTTATCGCCTCCGGAATTCTGACGGAGAAGGAACAGATGGTGACCGAGGCCCTGCAGGCGGCAGGGTTCCGGATTGTGGAGAGCCGGACAAAAGGCGAATGGTGCGCTCTGGCGGCCGCCAGGCCCCGGGGTTAGGTGAGCCGTTCGGAAAAGAACTACGGAGAAACTTTGGCAGGAGAAGGAGAGACTATGAAGGCTGCATTTCATACACTGGGATGCAAAGTGAATCAATACGAAACGGAAGCGATCAAAGAACAGTTCCGGGCCCTGGACTGGGAAATCGGTGATGAAGAGGAGGTCTGTGATGCGTACGTCATCAACACCTGCACGGTCACAAACCTGGCGGACCGGAAATCCCGTCAGTTCATCCGCCGGGCCCGCCGGCTGAACCCGGATGCGCTGGTGGCCGTTACGGGCTGCTACGCCCAGATCAAGCCGGAGGAAGTGGCGGCCATCGAGGGGGTTGAGATCGTCACCGGCACCGACGAAAAGGGGAAACTGGCAGAAATGGTGGACGCCCGCTTCCGGGAAGAACAGGCGTCCCACCGGGCGGCGGAACTTCTGGTGAAGCCCTACGAAAAACTGGACCATTACGAATCCCTGGGGGAAATCCGGGAGATGGAGTCCCGCACCCGGGCATTCATCAAGATTCAGGAGGGCTGCAATAATTTCTGCACGTACTGTATCATCCCTTACGCCCGGGGCAAGATCCGGAGCCGGGCCGCAGAAGACGTGATCGAAGAAGTGCGGAACCTGGTGGCAAAGGGCTACAAAGAAATCGTTCTCACCGGCATCAACACCGCATTTTACGGACAGGATCTGGGCTATGGCGGAATCGAGCCTTTGATCGCCGGCCTGGATGCACTGGAGGGAGATTTCCGGATCCGGCTCAGTTCCCTGGAGCCTACGGTCATCGACGCCGCATATGTAAAAGGCCTGATGAAATATCCGAAACTCTGCCACCATCTGCATCTCGCCCTCCAGAGCGGCAGCGACCATGTGTTGTCCGAGATGAACCGGCATTACACCCGGCAGGATTTCCTGGACATCGTAGAGGTGCTCCGGGAGGCAGATCCCCACTACGGCATTTCTACAGACATCATTGTTGGATTCCCGGGGGAAACCGAAGACGAATTCCGGGACAGCCTCCGGATCGTATCCGAGGCCATGTTCTGCAAAACCCATGTCTTCAAATATTCCATGCGCACCGGCACCCCGGCGGCCGCCCGCACCGACCAGGTACCGGGAGAGACGAAAAACGACCGTTCCCGTGCGCTGATCGCCGAAAGCAACCGGGTGCGCCGGGAATTTTTCCTGGCTTCCCGGGGTGAGACCCGCCGGGTCCTCTTCGAAGAGTTCGGAAAGGACCCGGTCACCGGCGAGGACCAGGGCATGGATAACGGAGACGGGGACAACCGGTTGGAGAACCGGTCGGAAAGCCGGGCAGAAGACGCCGCTGTTCTCTTTCCGGACGGCTGTGTCACCGGATACACCGACAACTACATCCGGGTTTACGCAAACGGCGGCCCGGCCCTGTTCGATCAGTTCCGGGATGTGGAACTGGTGCGTCCGTACCGGGACGGCATGCTGGGCCGGGTGCGGTAGGGCGGTCGGCCAAGGCGGGAGCGGTCGGCCGGGGAGAAGGCGGTCGGCCAAAGGGGGAGCGGTCGGCCAAAGGGGGAGCGGTCGGCCGGCTGGGATGCGAAAATCCAGTTTTTTCGGATTTCGCACCTGATCCTGGGCGATTTGGCCTGAAATCGAGGACGACATCGATTCAGTGGGTGCGGAAATCGGATAATCTTCATTTTCGCATCCTGCGGTTGGAAGATCGGATTTGAAGACCGGAGTTAATTTACTCATGATGCGTGCATCGAATACATTTTCTGGTTTTCCAACCCGGTGCCTCGAACTGGACGACCACATCCGGAACCTTCGGTCGCCAAGTTGGGTCATTTTTGACCCAACTTAATTAAAACGTATACAATCTGCCAGCCGGCTGGGGTGCGGAAATACGATTTTTTTCTGAATCGCACCTTCGGATGCCGCCGGAATAGATTAACCGGGATTTTCTTTCGTTTTCGCACCCTCTATTCCGTGTTTTAGGTGCGATTCAGGGCCTTTTGGCCAATTCCGCACCTTTTCCATACAGTATACAGATTAATCGTATGGGATCTCTGTCTGTGTTTTTGAAAACCGTGATGATCGTATACGATTCGGCCGACCGAAGGTGGCGTGCAGCGGTCGTATACGATTCGGCCGGCCGGGCGTGGCGCACAGCGATCGTATACGATTCTTCCAAATAGAAATTGCCGCACCGATTGTATACAATCGGTGCGTGCCGCTTCGGATAGGCGCCATCCGGCAGGATGGCAGAAAAATCGGGGCTGCCCGCTGCGGACGTCGGGAGTCCTTCGTCCGCAGCGGCAGCCCCTGCCGCCTTCGTTCGTTTCAAGTTCAATTTAGCCTGGTGGCCAGGTGAATTTGCGTTTTCCGAGAATGTGAAGATGCATGTGTTTCACAGTCTGTTCTGCATCATCACCGTTGTTGCTGACAACACGGTAGCCGTTTTCGATGCCCATCAATTTTGCGATATCCTGCACCTTCAGCAGCATGTATCCCAGCAGTTCCTGATCATCGGCCGTAACATCGTCGAGGTTTGCGATGTGCTTCTTCGGGATCATCAGAACGTGCACCGGCGCCTGCGGCGCCAGATCTTTGTATACACAGATCTTGTCGTCTTCGTAGACGATTTCGGACGGGATCTCGTGATTGGCGATCGCACAGAAAATACAATCAGACATTGGACGCTCCTTTCTTCTCCGGGTCGGGTTTCCGGGCAGCCGGAAATAGTCCGAAGATAATGACACTATTATAGCATTGATCCCTTTCGTCTGCTACACCTTTCGTCGCCCGCCTGCGGTTTTCCGGCCGGTTCCGGCTTTTCGGGCGCTCTCGGCTTTTCCGCTCGAGTATACGTTTTCTGCCACTTTCTGCTTTTTTTCTTTCGTCGCTCGTTTATTCCTTTCGTTGACTCCCACCCCTCCATCTCATCCGAAAAAGGGAAGTACAGAAAAAAACATGGAAAAAACCTTGCAGTGTGAGGAGGCAGTCAGTATAATAATTGTTATGGCAAGTGCTGTTCCACTGCTAATTTCAGATTAGTCAGGAGGTGAAATGTGAAATGGCACAGGTATTCGTTAGAGAAAACGAAAGCTTGGAAAGTGCTCTGAAGAGATTCAAGAGATCCTGCGCCCGTGACGGCGTCATGGCGGAGGTTCGTAAGAGAGAGCATTACGAGAAGCCGAGTGTGAAAAGAAAGAAGAAGTCCGAGGCAGCCAGAAAGAAGGCCAGAAAGTATTAATGCCATAGACTGATTTGTGATACCGGGGGTGTCCCCGGTATCACTTCGTGCGTGCATCAGGCCGGAAGATCATCTGCTTCGTCCGGCGCTGATCCGTCCGGGGACGAGGTCAGAGGATGTGCGTGGCAGACGGACCGATCATTCAGCAATTAAGACTGTGCGAGCTTAGCGCCGTATGGTCTTTTTTCTTTGTCTGATATCGGATGCTGCCGGAAAACCGCAGAATCTGCGTTGGAATTGCCGGGTTTTCGTGTATAATTTAACCTGAAATATTATATCTGTGAACGAGGAGTATTGATTGAACAGAGAAGAGTATACGAACGACGACAGAAGAAAGGGCGTGCAGGTGGCAGGGCCGGGAACTGAAAGGCCGGGCATCACGGCAGGTGCAAGGCCGGGAGCTGCAGGGCCGGGAAGGACGAATTCTGCCATGATTCATATTCCGGTGGAGGATGATATCGACCGGCAGACATTGTTCGGCAGCATGGATGCCAATCTGCAGCTGATCCGGGAGGCCACCGGTGTGGATATCATTCAGCGGGATGACGGTCTGACTTTGAAAGGGCCGGCGAGGCACATGCAGGATGCCAGAAAGATTCTGGAAGAGCTGGAAACCATGATCCGGAAAGGGGAGAAGATCGACTCTCAGAAACTGCATTATGTGATCGCGCTGGAAAGTGAGGGGGTTTCCTACGGAGAGCACAATGTGTCCGGGGATACCATCGCCTTTACCTGTCAGGGCCGGCCGATCAAGCCGAAGACCATCGGGCAGAAACGTTACGTGAACAGCATCCGGAAAAGGGACGTGGTTTTTGCAATAGGGCCCGCCGGCACCGGAAAGACCTACCTGGCCGTGGCCATGGCGGTGCGTGCCATGAAGAACAAGGAAGTCCAGAAGATCATCCTCGCCCGGCCTGCGGTGGAGGCGGGAGAGAACCTGGGTTTCCTGCCGGGAGACCTGCAGGACAAGGTGGATCCGTATCTCCGGCCGCTTTATGATGCGCTGTATGACATGCTGGGACGGGAGAAGGCCCTGGCGCTGAAGGAGAAAGAGATCATCGAGGTCGTGCCGCTGGCCTATATGCGGGGCCGCACTCTGGATGATGCCTTCATTATCCTGGACGAGGCACAGAATACCACCCGGGAACAGATGAAAATGTTTCTGACCCGTATGGGATTCGGCTCCAAGATCGTGGTCACAGGAGATGTCACCCAGATCGACCTGCCGAAGGGCAGAAGGTCCGGACTGGTGGAGGCGGAGAAGATCCTGAAGGACGTGAAGGGCATCGACTTCTGCTACCTGAAGGGCGTGGACGTGGTTCGTCACGAAATGGTCAAGCGTATCATCAGTGCTTACGATGAATATTACAAAAATCACCCGGACAGCCGCTCGGACAGCGGCGCCCGCCGGAGGAACGGGCAGAAATAGAGAACTATGGAGATTTTTTTTGACGAACAGGAGCGGGTTTCGGAAGAACTGATTGAAACCATGAGAAAGGCGGCGGAGATTTCCCTGCGGAAGGAAGGACTGGATCCGGATATCTGTGAAATCAGCGTCAGTTTCACAGACGGCGAACGGATCCGGGAACTGAACCGGGAGTACCGGGGCGTGGACCGGGTCACGGATGTCCTCAGTTTTCCCCAGTTTGACAGTGTGGAAGAACTGGAGGAAATGGGGGAGATGACCGGCGTCATGGAGCTGGGGGATGTGGTGATCTGTGCCGACCGGGCCCGGGAGCAGGCAGAAGCCTTCGGCCATTCGTTCGAACGGGAACTGATCTATCTTTTTGTCCACAGCATTCATCACCTGCTGGGATATGATCACATGACGGAGGAAGACAAGGCCGAGATGCGGCCCCGGGAAGAGGCAGTGATGGAAGAACTGGGCATTACCCGCGGGGAGGCTGCTCCGGAAGAACCGGCGGAAGAACGAAAAGAAGCGCCGGCGGGCGGGCAGGCGGAGCACGCCTACCAGAAGGCACTCTACCGGAAGGCCCGGGAGGTAATGAAAAATGCCTATGCGCCTTACTCCCACTTCACCGTGGGGGCGGCGCTGGAAGCGGAGGACGGCAGCGTCTGGACCGGTGTGAATGTGGAGAATGCCTCCTTCGGCGGAACCATCTGTGCAGAGCGGACCGCCTGTGTGAAGGCGGTTTCGGAAGGAAGAACCCGTTTCCGCTCCATTGCGATCTGCTCCTCCGGGGGAGAAGTGGAGATGTGCGGGATCTGCCGTCAGTTTCTGGCGGAGTTTTCGCCGGAGATGGAGGTCATCACCGGTGCGGACGAGGAGCATCTGAAAACGGTGAAATTGAGCGGTCTGCTGCCGGGAAGATTCCGGCTGTGACAGGGGGACATCCGGGAACTCTCAGGCGGCGGAGCAGCTGAGCCTGCGGAAGAGGAAAGGAAGAATATGAAATCAGGTTTTATTGGCATCGTGGGGAGACCGAATGTAGGAAAGTCCACCCTGATGAATCAGATTGTAGGGGAGAAAATCGCCATTGCCACAGACAAGCCCCAGACCACCCGGAACAGTATCCGGGGAATTTACACCCGGCCGGAGGGTACCAACGGACCGGAAGACGAGGGAGCCCAGATGATCTTCATCGATACGCCGGGGATTCACAAGGGGCACAATAAGCTGGGAGAGGCCATGACGGAAATGGCGGAGAACACCTTCCGGGAGGTGGATCTGATCCTGTTCGTGGTGGACAGCCATTCCTCCAAGGGAAAGGGGGATAAGTTCATTCTTGAAATGCTGAAGAATGTCAGCACACCGAAGATTCTGGTCATCAACAAGATCGACCTCATGGATCCGGAGGAATATCTGGCGATCTACAAGGAGTACGAAGCATCCGGAATGTTCCGGGATATTTACGGCACTTCTGCACTGGAAGGGAAGAATGTGGGGGATCTGGTGAAGCGCATTGAGGACTTCATGGAGGAAGGACCGATGTATTTCCCGGAGGATATGGTCACCGATTATCCGGAGCGGTTCATGGTGACGGAAATCGTCCGGGAGAAGGCGCTTCTCTACCTGAATGAAGAGGTGCCCCACGGCATCATGGTGGAAGTGGAGTTCTTCGAAGAAACGCCGAAACTCATCCGGGTGGGCTGCGTCATATACTGCGAAAAGAAATCCCACAAGGGCATCATCATCGGAAAACAGGGACGCAAGCTGAAGGGTATCGGCAAGGCGGCCCGGGAAGAGCTGGAGGCTCTGCTGGGCACGAAGGTCTACCTGGAACTCTGGGTGAAGGTCCGGGAAGGCTGGCGGGATAATATGGCGGACCTCACGAACTTCGGATATATTCAGCGAGACGAGGAGTAGCCGGGGCCATCCGGCCGGATGCCCCGGGACAGGCGGAGGGACGGAACCGGGACCGGCACACCGGTGATCCGGCGCACCGGCCCGGAAAATCGGAGGGAAGGCATGGATCTTCATGGGAGAGGCATTGTCCTTCGGCAGACGAAAATCGCCGGGGGCCGGAGAATGCTGGAGCTGTTCACAAGGGAATACGGCGTCATCAGCTGCGGCAGTTTCCTGTCCGCTGCGGGCGGTTCGAAACGGAAGAGCAGCGGCCACCTGGCTCTGCAGCCCTTTACCCTGGGCAGCTACCGGATCCGGGAGGAGAAGGGACGGTACACGGTGAAGTCCGCAGAAGCCGAACGCAGTTTCTACGGGCTGGCGGAGGATCCCGACCGGTACGGCGAGGCGGCTTTTGTCCTGGAACTGACGGCCCGGCTGCTCCCCGAGGGAGTGCCGCAGCCCCGGATCTTCGACCTGATGACGGACATGTTCTCTGCCCTGGAAAACCGCAGAAATCGGTTCCTGACCCTCAGACTGGCCTACGAAGTGAAACTCATGGACCTCCTGGGTGTGGCCCCCCGGACGGACTGCTGCGTCCGATGCGGCAAAAAAAATGGGCTGGAGGCGTTCAGTGTCCCGGGAGGCGGCGCTCTCTGCGGGGAATGTCACAGAAAACTCACAGAGGAGGGATACCCGGACCGATTGATTTATCCCGCCCGATTTGATATGATGAATGTTATAGATTATTTTCGGAGTAATCCGCTGAAGAGATTCGAAAAGCTGGCTCTGAATGACGGAGCGGCGGCGTGGATGCAGAATGTCATCCGCCGGTACATGGCATACTATCTGGATGTGGACCAGCTGAAGAGCGAAGCGGCAATGAATCAGGAGGGCATGTTACAATGGAAATCACATTAGAGAAAATCGAACTTGTGAAAGACAGAACCGGCGTGACATATAAGGAAGCGAAGGAAGCGCTGGAAGCGGCGGACGGCAACGTTGTCGATGCCATCATTTCCATCGAGGACACGATCGATGAACAGACATCCACGAAGAAGATCGGAAAGCAGAGCGAAGCGCTGGTGGACAAGATGAAGGAGATCGTGAAGCGGGGCAACGTCACCCGGATCATCATCCGGAAGGACGGGGAGAAATTCCTGAATGTTCCGGTGAATGCCGGTGTGCTGGGCGCTGTCATTGCACCGTGGGGCATGATTGCCGCAGCTCTGGTGGCGCTGGGAACGAAGTGCGAGATCGAACTTCTGAAGAAGGACGGCACGACCATCGACCTGTCCGGAAAGGCGGAGAACCTGGCGGGCAGTGCGAAGGAGACCGGATCCCGGTTCTACGAGGAATTCAAGGAGAAGGCGCCGGGATTCTATGAGGGTGTGAAGGAGGCCGGCGAAGCGGTCTTCAGCCGCTCCAGAGACGAGGCCGTGTCCGAGGAGGATTTTGACAGAGAATGGTACGGCGGAATGAACGATGATATTCCGCAGAAACAGGAAGATGAGGCGGCCGATGTGGCGGCAGCCATGAAGGAAGCGACGGAAGAAGCGGATGCGGCGCCGGAAGAGGATGCTGCAGATGCTGAAGATGCGCAGAAAACGGTGGAGAACGCCGAAACGGCGGTAACAGAGGAATAGGAAAGTTGGTATTTCAATGAGCACAGAAGTAACTATGGAGAAAATCGTATCACTTGCGAAGAACAGAGGATTCGTCTTCCCGGGATCCCAGATCTACGGCGGACTGTCCAACACCTGGGACTACGGCCCGCTGGGAGTTCTGTTCAAGAACAACGTGAAGAAGGCCTGGTGGAAGAAGATGGTCCAGGAGTCCAAGTATAATGTGGGACTGGACGCAGCCATTCTCATGAACCCGAAGACATGGGTTGCTTCCGGTCACGTGGGGGGCTTCACGGATCCGCTGATCGACTGCAAGAACTGCCATGCCCGTCACCGGGCGGACAAGCTGATCGAGGCGTATGTCCATGACAACGGTCTGGATCCGATCATTGTGGACGGCTGGCCGAATGAAAAGATGGAAGAATACATCGCAGAGCATCAGGTTCCGTGCCCGGTCTGCGGGAAATCCGATTATACGAAGATCCGTCAGTTCAATCTGATGTTCAAGACATTCCAGGGGGTCACGGAGGATTCCTCCTCTGAGCTGTACCTGCGTCCGGAAACCGCCCAGGGTATTTTCGTCAACTTCAAGAATGTTCAGAGAACCACCCGGAAGAAGCTGCCGTTCGGTATCGCCCAGATCGGAAAGGCCTTCCGCAACGAGATCACGCCGGGAAACTTCACATTCCGCACCAGAGAGTTCGAACAGATGGAAATCGAATTCTTCTGCAAGCCGGGAGAAGATGAGAAATGGTTCCGCTACTGGAAGGATTACTGTCACCAGTTCCTGCTGAATCTGGGTATCCGGGATGAGAACCTGCGTCTGAGAGATCATTCCAAGGAAGAGCTCTCCCACTACAGTTCCATGACCACGGACATCGAGTATCTGTTCCCGTTCGGCTGGGGCGAGCTGTGGGGCATCGCAGACAGAACGAACTTCGACCTGTCCAAGCATGACGAATACTCGGAAGAGGACATGAGCTATTCCGAGGGAGAAGGTGCGGACCGGGAGACATTCATTCCGTACTGCATCGAGCCGTCCGTCGGCGCAGACCGGGTGGCGCTGGCCTTCCTGGTGGACGCTTATGACGAAGAGCATCTGACCGATGCGAAAGGCAAGGAAGACGTCCGCACCGTGCTGCACTTCCATCCGGCACTGGCGCCGTACAAGGCCGCTGTTCTGCCGCTGTCGAAGAAACTGGCGGAGCAGGCGGAGCCGGTATACGAGGAACTGGCGAAGCACTTCAGCGTCACCTACGATGAGACTGGTTCCATCGGCAAACGCTACAGAAGACAGGACGAAATCGGTACGCCGTACTGCATCTGCGTGGACTTCGATACCGCAGAGGACGGCTGCGTGACGATCCGGGACAGAGATACGATGGAGCAGGTCCGTCTGCCGATCGCCGAGGTCAGAGGATATATCGAAGAGAAACTGGTATTCTAAATTCGGAATGGATCCGGAGCCAGAGAGGAAGCCGGGCCGGTGATTGGCCCGGTGTTTTTTTCCCTGTGTCCGGACAAAAGCTGGCCGCATCGGCGGTCAGACAGTTGGTGTATTATGGAGAAGATGTACGTCTGTTCCTTCAACGAAGGAAAGAAAGAGATGACAGACCTGCTGGGACTGAAGGGTGCCAGTCTGGCGGAAATGACCCGCATCGGCATACCGGTGCCTTACGGATTTACCATTACCACAGAGGCGAGCCGGAAGTACTATGGCGACGGGAATCTGGTGGATCCGCTGCTGGAAGAGGAAATCCGCAGCAAACTGGAAGAACTGGAACAGGTTATCGGACGCCGCTTCGGGGATCCGGAGCGGCCCCTTCTGCTGGCCGTCCGTCCCAGCGCGCCGGTGCGGGGACTGACCCTGGGCCGTTCCATTCTGGATGTGGGACTGACCCGGGAAACTGTGGAGCCGTACGCCCGTTCACTGGGGGACCGGACCTTCGCTCTGGACTGCTATGCCCGTCTGATCCGGACGTACAGTACGGCGGCTTACGGGATGAAGAAGGAACTGTTCACAGACATCGTCAATGGCAGGATGGCAGCCTCCCGGGTGAGTTCCGCCGCCGATCTGTCGGAAGAAGATGAGGAGAGTCTGGTGCAGGCCTACGAGGAACTGGTTCGCGGTGCCAATGACGGCCGGTTCATTCCCCAGGATCCGAAGACCCAGCTGATGGATGCCATTGTCTCCGGCTTCGACTGCTGGCAGGCCCCGGAAATCCGGCAGTGGAAGAAAGCATGCGGGGTATCGGAGGATCTGGGTATCGCCGTCACGGTTCAGGCCATGGTCTTCGGAAACAAGGACGAACATTCCGGCACCGGTGTGGCCTTCACTCGGAATCCGGTTACCGGGGAGAAGCAGATCTGCGGCGAATTCTTCCGGAAAGCCCAGGGGGAAGATATCAGCACCAACCGGGCTTATCCGGGGCCTCTGGAGAAAATGACGGCCGCTTTTCCGGAAGCGAAGAAAAACTTCATTCAGGTCTGCAACGTGCTGGAAGAACATTACCGGGACGTGCAGAGTGTGGAGTTTTCAGTGGATGCCGGCAGACTGTACATCCTGCAGACGGCATCGGCCGGCCGCACCGCCCAGGCGGCGGTGAAGACAGCGGTGGATATGGTGGAGGAGAAACTCATCACCCGCCGGGAAGCGGTGATGCGCCTTCGAACCGACCAGGTGGAGTACCTGATACATTCCCGCTTCAGCCGGGAAGACGAAGACGGGGCGACGCTCATCGCCCGGGGAACGCCGGCGTCCCCCGGCGCAGCCAGTGGTCAGATTGTTTTCACGGCGGAGGATGCCCGCAAAAAAATGAGCCGGGGCATCAGCACGATTCTGGTCTGCCGGGATATTGCCCCGGAAGGGCTGTCCGGCATGCGGTACGCAGACGGTGTTCTGACGGCGGCGGGCAGCCGCTCCATCTATGCCGCATCCCTGGCAGGGGGGCAGGGGGTGTGCTGCGTCACCGACTGTCCGGACCTGACCATCGACGAGGAACAGGGGCTTCTTCGGATCGGTGATGCGGAATTCGCCAGAGGAGACTATATCTCCATCAGCGGGTTTAACGGAAGAGTCTACGACGGCCGGCTGACGGTGCAGCCGCCGTACGACTGGGACGCCTTCGGTAAGATCATGTCCTGGGCAGATTCTTTCCGTCATCTGAGAGTTCGGGTGAATGCGGATACCCCGGAGGATGCCGCTCTGGCCCTCCGTCTGGGGGCGGAGGGAGTCGGTCTCTGCCGCTCCGAGCGGATGTTCTATAACGAGGAGCGGGCGGCCGTCATGCGCCGGGCGGTTCTGGCGCCGAGCCCGGCGGTCCGCCAGGAGATGGTACAGAAGATGATGGAATTCCAGATCCGGGATTTCACGGAAATCTTCCGGATTATGTGTACCCGGCCGGTGACCATCCGGCTGCTGGATCCGTCCCTTTCCGTGTTCCTGATCGGCGCAGAAGACGATTTCCGGACCATGGCCTCCGAGTGGGGCATCTCCGAAGAGGAGGTCCGGGAGCGGGCATCCTCGTTCTACGAAGTGAATCAGACCATGGGCGAGCGGGGGGTCCGGGTGGGCATCGAATATCCGGATATTCTGTCCATGCAGGCAGAAGCCATCTTCCGGGCGGCGGCGGCAGTCTCCCGGGAACTGGAAAAAGAACCGGATCCGGAGATTCTGGTACCTTTCGTGGTCAGCGGCCGGGAGCTGGCTCAGGTCAAGAAGCTGATCCGGGACGCCGCTTCCCGGGTCCGGGAAGAAGAGGAACGGACGGTGGAATACCGCCTGGGATCCATGATCGAGGTGCCCCGGGCGGCATTGACGGCCGGAGAAATTGCAGAGGAAGCAGAATTCTTCTCCTTCGGTACAAATGACCTGACCCAGCTGGTCATGGGCCTGTCCCGGGAAGGGTCCGGCCATATCGTCCGGAAATACCGGGAACAGAAAATCCTGGACCGGGATCCGTTCCTGACCCTGGACCAGGAGGGCGTCGGCCGTCTCATGATGTACGCTGTGGAAGCCGGAAGGAAAACCCGTCCGAACCTGAAGGCCGGCATCTGCGGCACCCACGCCGGAGATCCGGACAGCATCGATTTCTGCAGCCGCATCGGCCTGAATTACGTTTCCTGCCAGGCTCGGCAGGTACCGGTGGCCCGGCTGGCGGCCGCCCAGGCGGATATCCGGGCAGAAGGGGACCGGGACGAATAATCTGTCTGCTGCAGAATCGGTTTTTTGGTCTGAAGACCGAAAAAACAACAAAAAACGCCATAGTTTTTCTTTCATCTTCTCTCATTTGATGTATAATGAAAGTGGCAATACACGTAATGAGTTATATGTTCACTTCAGAAGGCGAACATCATCCCAAACAGAGAAATGGGGGCGTTGTTATGGAAATTTACTTTATGCGGATTACAGAAATGTTCATGGCGGGACTGATTATCTTGAACGGCGTGATGATGATCATCTCCGCATCCGATCTGGGCGGGATCAATGCGTGGCTTCAGAAACATTTCGCCTGCTTCCGCACAGAGGATGAGGGAAGCCCGGACCGGAACCGGAAGAATCACAGTCCGTCCCGGAATGCTGCAGACCTGAAATAGAAGACAGATAGAATGACATACGAAAAGACAGGGGATCCCGAGACGGACCCCCTGTCTTTTCGTCACTTCACTGCATTACATAGTCGCTATAAAAAAGTATAGATGCCGTACAGCTGCATCGGTATGCAGTGAAATTGTATATCATCTTCGGATGGCGGCGGATGATGCACAGAAAATGTTCGCATTTTGCTCTTTTGCCTTGTTGTTGAATAATGGTACAAGATATGAAAAAACCGTCGGAACAATGAAATTCCAACGGTTTCTGCTTGGTGGAGCATAGGGGGATCGAACCCCTGACCTCCAGATTGCGAACCTGGCGCTCTCCCAGCTGAGCTAATGCCCCAAGCGACATTAGTTAGTATACTACCGGGTCAGCGGGAATGCAAGAGCTTTTTTGGGGCCTGCATTCCCGCCGCCCGGAACGGATTTTTCGTGTCCGGCAGGTCGGTGGTACGGCCCGTCTCAGGTGTTCTACAGCTTGTACGTCTGGTACTGGTCCTTCTCGGAATCTTTTCCGTCGTGGAACACGTACTCGTTCCCCGGCAGAATTGCATTTGCAATGATGCCGGTCAGCGCCGCAATTGCCAGACCGGAAAGGGTGATGGAGAAGCCTGCCACCTTGAAGGTGAGGCCGGCCGGTGTGCTGAAGGTGAAGCCCAGGCCGGTGACCAGAATGAGGGCGGCGATGATGGTGTTGCGGGTGCGGGAGAAGTCTACCCGGTTCTCCACAATATTCCGGACGCCCACCGCAGAGATCATGCCGTAGAGCAGCAGGGAAATGCCGCCGATGGTGGCTGCCGGGATGGACTGGATGACGAAGCCCACCTTCGGAACGAAGGACAGGATGACTGCGAAGACGGCCGCAAGTTCGATGACTTTCGGGTCGTAGATGCGGGTCAGTGCCAGAACGCCGGTGTTTTCACCGTAGGTGGTGTTGGCCGGGCCGCCGAAGGCCGCAGCCAGGCAGGTGGCCAGTCCGTCCCCCAGCAGGGTGCGGTGCAGTCCCGGATCTGCGATGTAGTTCCGTCCGGTGGTGGCACCGATGGCGGAAATATCGCCGATGTGTTCCATCATGGTGGCCAGGGCCAGCGGAACGATGGTGATGATGGCACTCAGGTCGAATTTCATCAGGGTGATCGGCGGGAGAGCCACCAGTTTCTGCTGGGAGATGGCGGACAGATCCACGGCACCGGTGGCGATGGCCACGGCGTAGGAGGCGATGACACCCAGAATAATCGGGATGATCTTCATCATGCCCTTGCCCCAGATGTTGAAGCCGATGACGGTGAGCAGGGCCACCAGAGCGATCAGCCAGTTGGTGCGGCAGTTCGAGATGGCGGACGGTGCCAGGGACAGGCCGATGCAGATGATGATCGGTCCGGTGACGATCGGCGGGAAGTAGCGCATGACCCGCTGCGGTCCGAAGGCCCGCATGAAGGCTGCCAGAACCACGTAGACCAGTCCGGCGCAGAACACACCGCCGCAGGCATAAGGCAGCATTTCGGTGTTCGGAACGCCATGCTTCAGCATCGGCGCCACCGCTGCATATCCGCCCAGAAAGGCGAAGGAGGAACCGAGGAACGCCGGCACCTTGCCCTTTGTCACAATGTGGAACAGAAGCGTGCCGAGGCCGGCGAACAGCAGGGTTGTGGACACGTTCAGTCCTGTGAGAAGAGGCACCATGATGGTGGCGCCGAACATGGCGAACATATGCTGAAGTCCCAGGATGGCCATCCGGGGCTTGCCCAGAACCCGGGCGTCATAGATGCCCTTGTCATTTCGGGCGGGCGGGGCGGAAGGGGCTTTCGCTGGTTTCTTCGGTGGAATTGATGGGTTTTCGTTAGTCATTCGTACCTCCCTGGGTTTCGTATAGAGACTGATATGTATGGTCAATGGCCTTCGCCAGTGCCTTCCCGTAAGTGTTCAGTTTTTCGTCGAAAAGCCGGTTGTCGGTCTCGTCGCTGATGAAGCCGAATTCGATCAGGCAGGACGGCATGTCCGGGGTCTTGTTTTCCTGGTAGTCGTCCTTCGGGTCCGGCAGGGTGCCGGTGCGGATGCCCCGGTTCTCCGTGATGCCCGCCGATTTCAGTTCTTTCATTATATTTTCTGCCAGCAGACGGCTGTCCTTCGGGTCGTCGGACGGGATCCAGATCTCCACCCCCTGGCCCTGGGAAGCCTTGTTCCGGTGGAGGGAGACGAAAAGGTTCGCTCCTTTCCGGTTCGCTATTTCACCCCGCTTCGCCCGGTCAACCGCCGTGTCGTCCGTACGGGACATTTCTGCCTGAAGACCTCGTTTTTTCAGAGCGCTTCGGACGGCCAGCGCCAGGCGCAGGGTGTCGTCCTTCTCTGTCCGGTTCAGGGCCTGGGCGCCCGGATCGTTGCCGCCGTGGCCCGCATCAATGAATACGGTGCCCCGGATTTTTACCGTTTTCGCTGTGGCAGCGTTTTTTGTTTTGTCCGGGGAATCTCCGGTGTGGTGCAGTGCCCGGAAAGCGCCGCATCCCCCCAGGATCAGGAGGGACAAAACCAGCAGCGCCGCAATGCGGCGCCGCCGCATCATCTTCCGTCTGCGCTGTCGTCTCTGTTCCAGGATGACCCGGATAATCTCTTCATCCGTATATTGGTGACTCATAATTCTCCCGTGAATTCCATGAGCACAATCGTTCGAAAAAGAAAGCGAACGGGTGTTTACACCCTGTCTGCATTGTGCTAAAATTATTATATATATAATGGGGATTTTGGCAAGGCCGAAGGAGGGAACATGAAGGATCGGAGTGGAATGAAGACCAGAGAACGGAAAATTCTTGAGTTCCTGCAGAAGGAGATCACGATGAAGGGCTACCCGCCGACGGTCCGGGAGATCTGCCAGGCCATCGGGATTAAGTCCACCTCCACGGTATATAAGGACCTGAATACCCTGGTGGAGCAGGGCTTTCTGAAGAAGGACCCGTCCAAGCCACGGGCTCTGGTGCTGGTGAAGGAGCGGGTGGAAGAAGAGCTCGGAACCGGTATGGATACCCCGTCCCGGCCGGAGGTGGTGGAGCGCACGGACATCGTGGACGTGCCAATCGTGGGACGGGTGGCCGCAGGAACGCCGATTCTGGCCGAAGAGAATCAGGAGGGCACCTTCCCGGTGCCGAGCCAGTACGTGAACGGCACCTGCTTCGTCCTGCGGGTCCGGGGCGAGTCTATGGTGAACATCGGCATCATGGACGGAGATCTGATTCTGGTGGAGAAGCAGAGCTGGGCGAATAACGGTGATGTGGTAGTCGCCATGATTGACGGGTTCGAGAGTGAAGCCACGGTGAAGACATTCTACCGGGAGGAGGGTCACGTGCGTCTGCAGCCGGAGAATGACACCATGAGCCCGATCATTGTGAAGGATGTTTCCATCCAGGGGAAGGTGCGGGGCGTCTTCCGGTACTTCAACTGACCTTCGTGCCGCTCCGCAGACATCGCAGGCGGACGAAATTTCATATTGACAGCCTTGCATCCCGGTGCTATACTGTTCCAGTAAATCAAGCAGAAGTCATCCGCTTCTCACCTGATCGGCGGCATCCGTGGTGCGGCAGCCGGCTGGTATATATCGATGATAACCGGTCAGGGACCGGCGGAATTCGGGCGGATACTTCGGTGTCCGCTCTTTTTTATGAATCTAAGGAGGAACCTGACATTAATAAGAAGGAAAACAGGATCAACGAGGAGATCCGCGCGAAAGAATTAAGAGTCATCGACAGCGATGGCAGCATGGTCGGCGTGATCAGCCGGAAGGAAGCGCTGAGTCTGGCAGAAGAGAGGAAACTCGATCTGGTGGAAATCTCTCCGAATGCAGAACCGCCTGTAGCGAAAATTCTCGATTACGGAAAATACCGTTACGAGGTACAGAAGCGTGCGAAGGATGCTAAGAAGAAGCAGAAATCCATGCAGGTGAAGGAGATCCGCCTCAGTACATTCATCGAAGAGCACGATATTCAGGTGAAGGCGAAGACCGCCGCCAAGTTCCTGCAGGCAGGAGACAAGGTGAAGGTCAGCCTCCGTTTCCGGGGCCGTGAACGGGATTACGTGAACAAGGGCCGGGACGTTATGGAGAAGTTCGCCGAAATCTGCTCCGAATTCGGAACGATTGACAAGAAACCGAAGTTCGAAGGCAGAAGCCTCACCATGTTCCTTTCCCCGAAGGGTGACAACAAGCCGAGCAATGCGGGGAAACGGAAGCGGAATCGCAATTCCGACGAACAGAAGCCGGAAGCATAGCAGTTAACTGGGGATCACGGCGTACCGTGAAACCTGTGAATATGAAGGAGGAGTTAGCAATGGCAAAGAATAAGATGAAATCTCACAGAGGCGCATGCAAGAGATTGAAGATCACCGGTTCCGGAAAGATTCAGAGACATAAGGCATACAAGAGCCACATTCTTACTAAGAAGACACCGAAGAGAAAGAGAGGTCTTCGTAAGTCTACCGTTCTGACGAGCGCAGATCACAAGAGAATGCTGCGTTCCATGGGTAAGTAATTGAGAGAGAACAACAGGAGGTAAGAAAATGGCAAGAGTGAAGAAGGGCATGAATGCTCACAAGAGACATAAGAAGGTACTGAAGCAGGCGAAGGGTTTCTACGGTGCGAAGCACAGCACATTCAAGGCAGCGAACCCGGCTGTCATGAGAGCGCTCCGTTCCGCTTACATCGGCAGAAAGCTGAAGAAGAGAGAATACAGAAAGATCTGGATCGCAAGAATCAACGCTGGTGCGAGACAGAATGGTATCAGCTATAGCAAGCTGATTGACGGTCTGAAGAAGAGCGGCATCGATATCAACAGAAAGATGCTCGCTGAGATCGCTATCCATAATGAAGCAGACTTTGCTAAGCTCTGCGAGACAGCGAAAGCAGCTCAGGCGAAGTAAATTGATTGACACAGACGGCGGCCGCTTACGCAGGCAGTCGTCTGTTTTCTTTTTTTCGGCAGCCCGTCGCCCGGAGTGACGGGGGGAGGATTCCATGAACGCGAAGAAATTTCAGAACAAGAAGATCCTGATCGGCATCACCGGCGGGATCGCCGCATACAAGGCCTGCGCTCTGGTCAGCCGGCTGAAGAAGGAGGGGGGAGATGTCCACGTCATGATGACGGAAAATGCCGCACACTTCGTGGATCCCATGACCTTCGAGACGCTGAGCGGCAACCGCTGCGTCACAGACACTTTCGACCGGAACCACCAGTTTAATGTAGAGCATGTGGCGCTGGCCACGGATGCGGATCTGTTTCTGATCGCACCGGCCACGGCCAATACGATCGCCAAGCTGGCCTGCGGCCTGGCGGACAACATGCTGACCACCACCTTCCTGGCTGCAGACTGTCCGAAGATGGTGGCGCCGGCCATGAATACGGGCATGTATGAGAACCCGGTGACCCAGCGTAATCTGAACACCCTGAGAGAATTCGGGATTCAGGTCATCGAGCCGGATGAGGGTTATCTGGCCTGCGGGGTGACCGGCAGCGGCCGGATGCCGGAAGCAGAGGAACTCTACGCTTATGTGGAGCGGGAACTGCTCCGGGAGAAGGACCTGACGGGGAAGCGGATTCTTGTGACGGCGGGGGCCACCCGGGAATCCATGGATCCGGTGCGGTTTATCACCAATCATTCATCCGGAAAGATGGGATATGCCATTGCGAAGGAATGTATGCTCCGGGGCGCCGATGTGGTGGTGGTCCGTGCTCATACGACCGCTGATGCCCCTGCTTTTTGTCACTATATCGACGCAGTCAGCGCCGCTGATATGTACCGGGAAGTCATGCGCCGCTCCATGGCGGCGGATGCGGTGTTCATGGCGGCTGCCGTATCGGATTACACGCCGAAGGATGTGGCGGAGCAGAAAATGAAGAAGTCCGATGAGGATCTCAGTCTGGAGCTGAAGCGCACCGTGGATATTCTCGCCCGGCTGGGTGAGACGAAGCGGGAAGGCCAGTTCATCTGCGGCTTCTCTATGGAAACCCAGAATCTGGTGGAGAACTCCGCCAGAAAACTGGTGAAGAAGCATGCGGATATGATCGTGGCCAACAACCTGATGGAGCAGGGCGCCGGCTTCGGCACGGACACGAACCGGGTGACCCTGATCACGAAGCACGGTGCGGAGCGTCTGGAACTGATGTCCAAGGAAGAGGTGGCACGGGAGATTGTTGACCGTGCCCGGGAGGCGCTGGTTTCCTCGAATTAGACAAAAATCGACTTTTGTACTTTGATTTCCGATTCTGTGGGCCCTAAAATTGAGAAAAGATGCAAGAGAATATACTCAATAGGAGAATAGGAGAGTGTTCGTTATGGCAACAATCAAACATAAGATCGGAAGAGCAGCTTGGTCGAAGATGTTCGACTACGCTTACAGCAAGGTACAGGGTCCGGACAGACAGGAAGCGCTGGTGGATCTTTTCCGGAAAGCGGAAGGCGCTGTGGATGAGCTGGGAAAAGGTGTCGATCTGACGAAATTCGAACAGCTTCTCCAGGATCCGGACAGTGCCATCAGCCGGTACATCAACCGGATTATCGACAATACAGACAAGAATATCCTGAAGACCTTCTTCCTGAACTTCCTCTACGAGGCGATGTTCACCGGAACGAAGATGATCAATGAGGCCAGAGAGAAGTACCAGTGCAATGTGCCTTGGCTGATTCTGATGGACCCGACCAGTGCCTGCAACCTGCACTGCGTCGGCTGCTGGGCGGCGGAGTACGGTCATAAGCTGAACCTGTCCCTGGAGGAAATGGACCGGATCATTCAGGAAGGAAACGAGCTGGGAATCTACTACTATATGTACACCGGCGGAGAGCCGCTGGTCCGGAAGAAGGATCTGATCAAGCTTTGTGAGATGCATCCGGACAACGCTTTCGTGGCGTTCACCAATGGTACGCTGGTGGACCAGGAGTTCTGCGATGAACTGAAGCGGGTAGGAAACCTCTACCTGGCCATTTCCCTGGAGGGTTTCGAGGATACCAACGACGCACGCCGGGGCGAGGGCGTATTCGACAAGGTGATGCATGCCATGGATCTGCTGAAGAAGAACGGCTGTCTGTTCGGCACGTCCATCGCTTATACGAGAAACAATATTGAACTGGTCACATCCGACGAGTTCATCGACATGGAGCTGGAGAAGGGTGTTCAGTTCACCATGTACTTCCACCTGATGCCGGTGGGCATGGATGCATCTCCGGAGCTGATGCCGACGATGAAGCAGCGGATTTACATGCACGACAGACTGCGGGAAGTCAGAAACATGACCGACGGCAAGGGATTCTTCTGCTTCGACTTCCAGAACGACGGAGAATATGTGGGCGGCTGCATTGCCGGCGGACGGAATTACTTCCACATCAACGCCAACGGAGATGCGGAGCCTTGTGTGTTCATTCACTACTCCAATGCGAACATCCGGGATCACAGTCTGCTGGAAATTCTGCAGAGCCCGCTGTTCATGGCGTATCATAACAACCAGCCGTTCAACGACAACATGCTCCGTCCGTGCCCGATGCTGGAGAATCCGGAAATTCTCCCGCGTCTCGTGAAGGAGAGCGGCGCCAAGTCCACAGACCTGCAGTCCCCGGAGAGCCCGGAGCATCTGTGTGCGAAGTGCCAGGAGTATGCGAAGAACTGGAAGCCGATTGCGGATCATATCTGGGCAGAGACCCAGGAGGCCAAGGCGGCGGAGAAGGACAAGCGGAAGAAAGAGGCATAAGCAGTACGAGCAGCATTGCATCATAATTGCATCAAAAAAGTATCATGCTTCTCGCATCCAACGAAATAATTGATGAGGATCCCCCGGGTCGTTCCGAACAGGCGAACGGTCCGGGGGATAATTTCAATCCGGTATGTGTATGTCACTGTCACCACGACAATGCGCAGTTCTGATGCTCATATGAGGAACCTATGAACAACGAGAAAAACCAAAAGAAAAACGAAACATCTTCCCGGGCCGGCGGTACGCTCCGCCCGCCGATGGATGTCCGGTCCGGAGTCCTCTGGACCCTGGTTCTGGGGATTCTGCTCCCCGCCCTGGGCGCTTTTCTCCTGAAGAACCGAAGTGACCTCTGCGTCACGCTGGCGGCGGACGGGGCAGGGGCCGTCATCGCTTTCCTGCTGCTCCGGGGAAGAGCCCGGGCAGGCGGTGCGGTGTCCCGCAGGTTTACGGCAAAGGATCTTATCCTGTCCGTTCTCCTGATGTTTTTCACTCTGCACTGTCTGAACGGAATCTGCCGGATATTTCTCCCGGAACAGACGGCTTCCTCCGGTGCTGCAGCCAGGATGGCCGGGAGCGGGACTATCGGTGCGGGAACCGGAGCTTCGGGAGAGATTCTTCTGGCGGTGATCGGTCTTGCTGTTCTGCCTGCTATCTACGAGGAACTGCTGATGCGGGGGATTCTCTTCCGGAGTCTTCGGACAGCGGCGGGGTTCTGGCCGGCGGCCCTGCTTTCCGCCGCCTTCTGGGGCATCTGGCACTGGAATCCTGCCCAGTGCATCACCGCATTCGGTGCGGGGCTGGTGCTGGCGCTGCTGATGGAAGTGTATGACTCCCTAACTCTGGTCATTTTCTTGCACATGGCCAACAACCTGATGAGTGTTTTCGGCTGGCTGCTGGCCCGCTGGATCCCGGGGGTTCTCCGGGGGCCCGGAGCATCCGCCGGCGGGGATGGGATCCTGCTTCTGGCGGAAGGCCTGGCAGCGGTGTGGCTCTTCCGGAAGGTGAAGACCGGAGAACCGCTGCGCCGGCGCTGAGAAGGAAGAAACGGGGCGGCCGTCCTCATCTCCGGCGCCGGGAAGATACGGAAAACCGGTTGCGTGAACCCCCGGCGCCGGGGTATAAAGGAAACGGAACAGGAGGTAATGAGCATGGAATATTTCTTCAATCATATCGGATATGTACTGGTGGCCGGATTATTTGCGGCGCTGCTCTGCGCACTGACGGTGTTCTTCCAGGCGAAGAGCGAACAGGCGAATATCGAGCACGGCTATGACCCGGAATGGGACAAGGCCCAGTTCGCCTGCAAGGGGTGCAAGATGGCCGGCATGTGCAATCATATGCATTCACTGAAGCCTGCGGATTTCGACGGTGATTCCTGTGCGGACCGGGTGGACGAGAAGACGGTGGCGGAGCTGAAGGCAGAAATACAGAATGAAATTCGGAAGGATCGTCAGGAAACAGCGGGAGCGGACCGGTAGCATGAACCGGTCCGGACCGGCGTTCCGCCGTCCTCCGGCGCCCTGCATCGTTTTGCGGGGCGCTGTTTTCGTTTTTTTTGACATTCCCCGTCTTCGTGCATAGAATGAAAAACAACCGACTGCCGTATTGACAGGGATACCGGGGTGGTTTATTATGATAAAGCATTAAAGCACGAAAGCGAAAAGCGTATGACGATGGAATACAATAGAAAGGATTATGCTGTGTCACAGATTGACAAGACCAGAATGAGCATGGAAGAACGGGCCGGTCTGGAGCTCCACGAACTCTACCGGAAATACGGCTACGCCCGTTACAAGATGCAGAAATTTGAAGAATATGAACTTTACCTGAAGAACCGGGACTTCATCGAAACGGAAAGCATCATCGCCTTCAGCGATGCCCGGGGAAAACTCATGGCACTGAAGCCGGACCTGACACTCTCCATTGTGAAGAATTACAAGTATGAGCCGGGGGTGGTCCGGAAGCTCTTCTACAGCGAGAATGTCTACCGCTCCGCCAAGAACAGCCTGCAGCACCGGGAAATGCTGCAGACCGGTCTGGAATGTATGGGAGACATCGACCAGTACCAGGTGGCGGAAGTGACGATGCTGGCGGCAGCCAGCCTGGCCGTCCTGTCCCAAGATGCTGTTCTGGCGGTTTCCCACATGGGACTGATCAGTGATCTGCTGGAACCGGTCCGGGATCCGGGCACGAAGAACCGGATCATCCGGGCGGTGGGAGAGAAGAACCTGAGCGAGATCGAGAAGATCTGCCGGGAGGAAGAGATTGACCGGATGGTGGCGGAGTCTCTGATCACACTGATTGGCGCCTACGGCGCCTTCGACGATGTCCGGGAGGAGCTCAACCGGCTGCCCCTGGGGTACAGCGGCCGGAAGGCCATGGCGGAACTGGAAACGGTGTTCGGTGTCATCGCCTCCACTCCGTACCGGGATCAGGTGAAGATTGATTTCAGCATTGTGAACGACCTGACCTATTACAGCGGCATTCTGTTCCAGGGCTTCGTCCGGGGCATTCCTCAGAGCATCCTGTCCGGCGGCCGCTACGACCGGCTCATGAGCCGGATGAACCGGCAGGGCGGCGCCCTGGGGTTCGCTGTCTACCTGGATTATCTGGACATGCTGCCGGGGGACAGCCGGAAGAATGACGTGGACGTGGTTCTGCTCTACGGAGACGATGATTCACCGGAAGCGATTGTCGATTTGTCCCGGGAGATCACCGGGGGCGGAGAGACGATTCTGGTGGAACGGGCGGTGCCGAAGGGTATCCGGGCCGGCCGGGTGGTGCGCATGCCGGGAGCCGGCGGTGCACCGGACAGAGAAGGGCAGAGACCGGACAGAAAGGGGCAGACCGATGACAGAAAATAACAGACAGATGATCAGTGTGGCGCTGCCGAAGGGCCGGCTGGGCGATCAGGTATATGAGATGCTGGCGAAAGCCGGTTACGAATGCCCGGAGATCAAGAGCGATACACGCAAGTTGATCTTTGTCAACGAAAGTGTGGGCATCCGTTACTTCGAGGTCAAGCCCACCGACGTGGTGAAATATGTGGAGCGGGGGGCCGCCGATGTGGGCATCGCCGGGAAGGACATTCTGCTGGAATACCAGTCCCCGGTGTATGAACTGCTGGATCTGGGCATCGGCCGCTGCCGCATGTGCGTGGCGGCGCCGAAGGGCTGGCACGAGGACCAGGAACGGACCCTCCGGGTTGCAACCAAGTTCATGAATATCGCGAAGAACCACTTCGATCAGAAGGGCCGGGAGATCGACATGATCAAGCTCCACGGCTCCATTGAACTGGCGCCGATTGTGGGCCTTTCGGACTGTATCGTGGACATTGTGGAAACCGGAAGCACTCTGCGGGAAAACAACCTGGAGGTGGTGGAGGAGATCGTGCCGATCAGTGCCCGGCTGATCGCCAACAAGTCCTCCTTCCAGTTCAAGACCCGGGAGATTGAGGCAATGCGGGACGCCCTGGCGGCGCAGATTTAGCCTTACAGACAAAAAGTAATCAGGAGATCGATCATGAGAAAGAGTTTTTTGAATCAGAAATACCGCTCTCTGGAAGAATATACACCGGGAGAGCAGCCGAAAGATACGGTATATACGAAGCTGAACACGAATGAATCCCCGTATCCTGCGGGACCGAAAACCGTGCAGGCGGTCTGCGATCAGCTGCAGGCCAGAAGGCTCCGGCTCTACTCGGACCCGGATGCGGTGAAACTGAAGGATAAACTGGCGGAACGCTACGGCGTCACCCGGCGGAATATTTTCGTTTCCAACGGTTCGGATGATATTCTGAATTTCGCCTTCCTGTCTTTCGGGGAGGACGGCGTTCTGTTTCCGGAAATCAGCTACGGATTCTACGAGGTTTTCGCTGAACTGCACGGTGTGAATTACACCAAGGTGCCGCTTCGGGCGGACTTCACCATCGATCCGGAGGACTACCGCAATGCCGGGAAACTGGTGGTGATCGCCAATCCGAACGCACCTACCGGCCGGGTGATCACCCTGGATGACATCCGGATGATCTGCGAAACGAACCCGGAGCATGTGGTTCTGATCGACGAGGCCTATGTGGATTTCGGTGCGGAGAGCGCCGTGGCCCTGGTGCAGGATTACGAGAACCTGATTGTCTGCCAGACCTTCTCCAAGTCCCGGTCGCTGGCCGGCGCCCGGCTGGGATACGCCATCGGCTCCGAAACAGTCATTGCGGATCTGGAGAAGATCAAGTATTCCACCAATCCGTATAACGTGAATACGGTTTCTGCGGCGGCGGGAACAGCAGCCCTGGACGAGGCGGATTATTACCGGGAAAACTGCAGAAAAATACAGGAGACCCGGGAAGAAGCCGTGAAGGTTTTTGAAGAACTGGGCTTCGCCGTGGTGCCGTCGCTGGCCAACTTCCTGTTTGTTTCTTCCGAGCGGGTGGACGGGAAGGTTTTGTATGAGAAGCTGAAGGAGAGGAAGATCCTGATCCGCCACTTCGACTACAGCCCGAAGGTGACCAACTGGAACCGGGTCACCATCGGTACCCCGGAAGAGATGCAGGTACTGTTCGGCGGGATCCGGGAAATCCTGGCGGAAGAAGCGTAGACAGAAGGAAAGGAGCTGCAAATGAGAACCGGTACTATCAGACGCACCACCGCCGAAACGGATATCGACCTGACCCTGGATCTGGAGGGGGAGGGAGAAACCCGGATCGACACAGGCTGCGGTTTTTTGAACCACATGCTGACATTGTTTGCCCGGCACGGCAGATTCGGTCTCCGGGTGAAGTGCACCGGGGACACCGATGTGGACTATCATCATACGGTGGAGGACATCGGCATCGCCCTGGGAGAGGCCTATGCCATGGCCATCGGAGAGAAGAAGGGCATCTTCCGCTATGCGGACATCATTCTGCCCATGGACGAGACGCTGATGATCTGTGCGGTGGATGTGTCCGGCCGCTCGTTTCTGGGATTTCATGTGGACATGCCTCAGGCGAAGGTGGGGGACTTCGATACCGAGCTGGTGAAGGAGTTCTTCCTGGGGTTCACCAGAACTTCCGATGTGACCCTGCATTTCCGGGAGCTGTCCGGGGAGAATGCCCATCACGTCATTGAAGCCATGTTCAAGGCCTTCGGCAGGACCCTGGCGAAAGCGTCCGCCGTGGACCCGGATCACGCCGATGAGATTCCTTCCACGAAAGGGGTTTTGTAATTTCTCCCCGGAAGGAATGCAGCTCGCCGGGCAGGCATCCTGCTTCTTGCACGGAACAGAAAAGAATTGTAAAATGAGAATAATCGGTTTACGAAGAAAGGAGAGCGGTCATGATCGCAATCGTTGATTACGGCGTCGGAAATATCTTCTCCCTGGTGAGTTCCTTCTCCCGGATCGGAGCGGATATCCGGCTGACCGGAGATCCGGAGGAGATCCGCAGTGCAGAGAAGGTCATCCTGCCGGGGGTAGGCGCCTTCCGGGATGCGGCGGAGAAGCTGAAGGACACCGGGCTGGGAAATGTGGTGAAGGAGCAGGCGGCAGCCGGGAAACCGCTGCTGGGAATCTGTCTGGGTATGCAGATGCTGTTCGACCGCAGTTTCGAGTATGGTGAATACGAGGGCCTGGGTCTGATCCGGGGCGAGGTGGTCTCCATGGAGCCGGTTGTGCCTGCGGGATTCCATGTGCCGCAGATCGGCTGGAACGCTCTTCATTTTCCGAAAGATAAGCCGAAGAACGAACTGTTTCGGAATACGGAGGAAGGGGACTTCGTCTACTTCGTCCATACGTATTACGGGACGAACTGTGACGATTCTGTTATCGCAACCACCGACTACGGCGCAGAACTCACTGCTGCCGTTGCCGACGGAAACGTGTACGGCGTCCAGTTCCATCCGGAGAAGTCCGGTGAGGTGGGTCTTCGCATCCTGAAGGCGTTCTGCGAGCTGTAACTTCGGCTTAGGCCGGGGGACCGGTGCGGCGGAACGGACCTGAGGAGAGAGACCGCGAGGTGTGTGCAGGAGGTTGTAGGTATGAAAATTATTCCGGCGATTGATTTACGCGGCGGCAATGTAGTCCGGCTGCTGCAGGGTGACTACAGCAAGGAAACGATTTACAGCGATAACCCGCTGGAAATTGCCCAGGACTTCGAGAAGGCAGGTGCAGAATACCTGCATGTCGTGGATCTGGACGGTGCGAAGGACGGCACACAGCCGAATTTCGCCGCAGTCAGCGACATCATCGAGAATACCGGGCTGAAGGTGGAGATCGGGGGAGGCATCCGCAATGAGGAGATTATCCGGGACTATGCCCAGATCGGTGCACTGCGGGTTATTTTCGGCACCATGGCGGTGGAAGATCCGGAATTTACGGCCCGCATGATCCGGAAATACGGCGATAACGTATCTATCTGCATCGACATTGTCGGGGCTAATGTGGCGGTGCAGGGCTGGACGAAGGTCACCTCCACTACCGTGGACGACCTGGTTCAGGCGCTGATCGAGGATGGAGCATCCACCATCGTCTGCACGGACATCGCCCGGGACGGAGCCATGAACGGCACCAACCTGGAGCTGTACCGGAAACTGGTGAAGAATTACAAGGGCTACGTGGATATCATGGCCTGCGGCGGAATCTCCAATATGGAGGATCTCCATGCGCTGGCGGACATGGGCATCGACGGAGCTGTGATCGGGCGTGCCTTCTATAACGGTGCGCTGAATGTGAAGGAAGTCATTGAAACCTTCGCAGAATAGAGAGGAAACAGTGATTACGAAACGAATTATCCCCTGCCTGGACGTGAAAGACGGACGGGTGGTGAAAGGTGTGAACTTCAAGGGGCTGACCGATGTATCCTCCCCGGTGGAACTGGGGAAGTATTACAGTGACCACGGCGCAGATGAGCTGGTGTTCTATGACATCACCGCATCCGCCGAGGGACGGCAGCTGTTCACGGACATCCTGAAGGAAGTGGCCTCCACCATCTTCATTCCGCTTTCTGTGGGCGGCGGCATCAACACGATTCAGGATTTTGACCGGGTGCTGAAGTGCGGGGCGGACAAGGTTTCTGTCAACTCCGGTGCGATCCGGAATCCGGACCTGATTGAAGAGGCGGCGAATATCTACGGGAACCAGTGCGTGGTTCTGTCTGTGGATGTGGCCAGGGCGGACGGCCGGTTCACGGTGTTCTCCCGGGGCGGCCGGGACAACACCGGAATGGACGCCATCGATTGGATCCGCCGGGGTGTGGATCACGGCGCCGGGGAGATCGTGGTAAACAGCATTGACACCGATGGAGTGAAGAAGGGCTTCGACCTGGAAATGCTCCGGGCGGTGGAAGACGCAGTCAATGTTCCGGTGATTGCTTCCGGCGGCGCCGGTTCGATTCAGGACTTCGTGGATCTGTTCCGGGAGATTCCGGAAATCGATGCGGGCCTGGCGGCCTCCATCTTCCACTTCGGGGAGGTCAGCATCCGGGACCTGAAGGAGGAACTGGCCCGTCAGGGGATCAACGTCCGGCTGTAATCGGAAGAAACCGTAGGGGAGCGAAAGAAAACGTGCCGGAAGATGAGAATATCGAGCGAAATCGAAACGAATGCGGGCGCAGGACACCAGGTGTCCGGCGCCCTTGTTTTAGCCGGTCCGGTGGATCGGAGATAAGACAGGAAAGGACAGAACATGAAGGAGAAAACATATATCGAAGCAGACGGCCGGGAAGGGACGCCGGTGGGAATTGAAGATCTGAAATTCGACGACCGGGGACTGATTCCCGCCATCGTACAGGATGCGGATACGAAGCAGGTGCTGACCCTGGCTTATATGAATGCGGAGAGTCTGCGCCGCACCCTGGCCATCGGCCAGACCGTATTCTGGTCCCGGTCCCGGCAGGAGTACTGGCACAAGGGGGAGACGTCCGGCAACTTCCAGCATGTGACCCGCATTATCGCCGACTGTGACCGGGACGCACTGGTGGTTCTGGTTCATCCGGACGGTCCGGCCTGTCATCTGGGAACCGTGTCCTGCTTCAATTATCCGGTGCGGGAGGAGGAAACGAAATGATCCGAAATGCCTGGGGCAGTCCGGTTCTGAATCCGGACGGAGACATTAATCTCCACACCCACACCTGCTACTGCGACGGGAAGGATGACCCGGAGGACATGGTGCGGACAGCCGTCGAGAAGGGTTTCCGGGTTCTGGGTTTTTCCGGACACGGGTACTGTGAAGTGGACATCGACTGCTGTATGAGCGAGGCGGGGGAGCGGGAATACCGGGACCGCATCCTGGCTCTCCGGGAGAAGTACCGGGGGAAGATCGACATCCGGCTGGGCATGGAGCGGGATTATTACAACGAAAACACCGGTTATCCCTACGATTATGAAATCGGATCGGTACACTATGTGCAGGCCGGGGGCGAATATCTGGCAGTGGACGACACGGCGGACATTGCGGCCGACGGGGTGAACCGCCTGTTCGGCGGAAACTGGCGGGCCTATGTGGAGTGCTACTATGAGACGGCCGCCGACGTGCTGCGGAAGACCGGCACCGACATTGTGGGCCATTTCGATCTGGTGACGAAGTTCAATGAGGGGAACCGGTGGTTTGATGAAGATGCGGACTGGTACCGGGCGGCGGCGCTGCACAGCCTCCGGAAACTGGCGGAGACCCGGGTCTGCCCCCGCTCTGGAATGCGGGATATCCTGGGGGCCGGGCCCCGTCCGGTTTTCGAGGTGAACACCGGGGGGATGGCAAAAAAATACCGAAGCCGGCCGTATCCCGCCCCGTTCCTGCTGGAAGCGCTGGGAGAACTGGGCTGCCCGGTGATTTACTCCAGCGACTGCCATGACAGAACCAAACTGGATTTCGGGTTCCGGGAGCTCCTTCCCTTGAAGCGGTAGTCCGGCGTGAAATTCGACGAAGCGGCCCGAAGAAGGGCCGGAAAACCGAAAACTCCCACCGTAGAGGCGGGAGTTTCCGGTTGCGATATTTATTATTAAGAAAGAACGTTCAAAAGGAGTGAAACTCCCCTTGACAACCTGATTGTAGCGTATATTCGATCTTCTGTAAAGTGGAATAATAGTGAAATCTGATTGAAAAACAAATAATAGTGTTAATTCTGAAAAAATGGACATTGTGACGACCGGATGCCGATTTTGTATTTTGTATGAAGAAACACCAGGATCGTTTGAAAAAGCAACAGGCCGGGGGTATAATGAACAGCGTGCCGGTCAGTTCCGGTTCAGAAGATGAAATTGCGAAGGAGAAGTTATCAACATGACGAAGACGAAGAAAATCATCATCGGAGTTATCATCCTTGCGGTCGCTGTGTGCGCAGTTTTCGTTACACTTTTTGAAATCGGATTTTTCGAGAAGTCGAATTATAAATTCCTGAATTATGACAAGTATGTCAAGGTCGGGAAATACAAGGGACTGAAGTACACTGCGAAGAAGGTGAGTGTCACACAGAAGGAAATCGACCAGGAGATCACCTCCCGGAGAACTTCCGCCCAGACCCAGAAGTCGGTGAAGTCCGGCACGCTGGCCAAGGGAGATGTGGCGAATATTTCCTATGTGGGAAAGATCGACGGAAAGAAGTTCGACGGTGGATCCGCCAGTGACTACGACCTGACGCTGGGATCCAACTCCATGATCAAGGGGTTCGAGTCCGGTCTCATCGGCCACAAGGTGGGAGACAAGGTGAAGCTGAACCTCACTTTCCCGAAGGATTACGGAACCAAGAAGCTGAGAAATAAGAAGGCGGTGTTCGAAGTGACCATCAATGCGAAGAAGGTCACGGTGACACCGAAGTATGACACGGCCTTCATCAAGCAGAATACAGGAAATAAGTATTCCACGAAGGAAGATTACGAGAAGTATATCAAGGACTATCTGACGAAGCAGAAGGAAGCCACCGCTCTGAGCGAAGTGAAATCCGACCTGTGGTCTCAGGTTGTCACGGCTTCCAAGAGCACGGGCAAGTACCCGAAGAAGCAGCTCGCATACGAGAAGGAAAAGTTCACGAATCAGTATAAGAACTATGCGAAGAACTACAACATGTCCTTCAAGACATTCCTGAAGGCCCAGGGCATGACGGAGAAGACCTTCAACAAGAAGGCGAACGAGTATGCGAAGACAGTGGTGAAGCAGAAGTGCGTGATGTACTCTATTGCGAAGAAGGAAGGCATCAAGGTGACAGACAAGCAGTACAAGGCTTATCTGAAGAAGATGCTGAAGAATGCGGGTTACACCGAATCCTCCTTCCAGAGCCAGTACGGTATGACCATCGAGAAGTACGGTGAAGAAAACGACTTCAAGACTGCATACATGCTGAGCAAGGTCGTGGACAACATCTACAGCAGTGCGAAGAAGACGAAGTAGTCTCCGGCATCTGACGAATTCAGCGAATACGAAAAGAAGAGCATAGGGGGTGGCTGTCTCCCCGGGAACCGGAAGGTTCCCGGAGAAACAGCCATTTTTCTTGGCCCTGGAGGGTCCGTACTCTTGCATCCCGGGGATGATTCGACTATGATAATATGATGGGCCGGAGGAAAGGTGTTCCCCGGACCGCGGAAAACGACAGCAGAAACAGAAGAAAATAGTAAGATTTTATCGTAGGAAACGAAGGAAGAGAACGTATGAGATGTCCATTTTGTGATAATCCCGATACCCGGGTTCTGGATTCCCGGCAGACGGAAGACGGCCATGTGATCCGTCGCCGCCGGATCTGCGACGCCTGCGGCAAGCGGTTCACAACCTATGAGAAAGCAGAAATTTCCATCCTCATGATCGTGAAGAAGGACGGGAGGAGAGAGGCGTTCGACCGGCAGAAAGTTGCCGGCGGCATCATCCGGGCCTGCGAGAAGCGACCGGTCTCCATGGAGGAGATTAACGAGATGGCGGCACGGATCGAACGGAAGGCCCAGGCAGCCGGCCGGAGCGAGGTGACCAGCGATTACATCGGCGAACTGGTCATGGATGAGCTTCGGGCTGTGGATCAGGTGGCCTATATCCGGTTCGCCTCTGTCTACCGTCAGTTTGCGAATGTGGAGAAATTCGCCGAGGAAATCGACAAGCTTCGCCAGGTGGGATCCGCCCGTGCCCGGCATGGAATCCGTATCGCCATCGACGGTCCTTCCGGTGCCGGGAAGAGCACCATTGCGAAACGGGTGGCCGCCCGGCTGGGTTTCGATTACATCGACACCGGTGCGATGTATCGTTCCATCGGCCTGAAGATGGCCCGGAGCGGCTTCTTCGGCGAGGACGGAATGCACGGCGGCGCAGTGGATCCGTCCCGGGAAATCGACCCGGACCGGCTGTCTTCTGTGCTGGCGGAAACGGAAATCGACTTCCGGGAAGGAAAGGTGTATCTGGACGGAGAAGATGTGGAATCGGAGATCCGGAATTCCGAGATTTCCAAGGCCGCTTCCGCCTGTGCCCAGATCGGCATCGTCCGGGAGAAGCTGGTGGACATTCAGCGGGAGATCGGCAGCCGGAAGAACGTGGTTATGGACGGCAGAGACATCGGCACGAACGTGTTCCGGGATGCGGAATATAAGTTTTTCCTGACTGCAGCACCGGAGGAACGGGCGAAGCGCCGGTTCCTGGAGCTAAAGGAGAAGGGGCAGGACGTCGTCTATGAAGATATTCTGAAAGATGTGGAAGAACGGGATTACCGGGATACCCACCGGGAACTGAATCCGCTCCGGAAGGCGGAGGATGCGGTGGAGATCGATTCCACACATATGACGATAGAAGAAGTGGTGGACGAGATTTGTTCCCGGGTGACGATTTAGGATGCGGCCTTCGGGCCGCAGAAGCAGCAGGGCCGGGGGCGCGGAGAACGCGCCCCCGCTCTGCATTTTCGAATCGGGTATTTCCGGACCGGAACGATCCGGAAGGGAAAGAACTCTGTTCACAGAAGAAGTCAGAACAGGAGAAAGAATATGGCGGAAATCAAACCTTTCAGGGCCCTCCGGCCGGCGCCGGACCGGGCGGGGGATGTGATCACGCTTCCCTATGATACGATGAACCGGGAAGAAGCGGTGAGGATGGCCCGGTCGAACCCGGACAGCTTCCTGCATGTGGGGCGGTCCGAGATTGATCTGCCCGATGTGGAGGACCCCTACGATCACCGGGTGTATGAGAAGGCGCGGGAGAATCTGCAGGATCTCATTCGCCGGGGCGTGCTGGTACAGGACGAAGAACCGATGCTGTATGTGTACCGGGAGATCTGGAATGGCAGCATACAGACCGGTATCGTCGGCTGCTCCTCGGTGGAGGACTACAGAAACGGCGTGATCCGTCGTCATGAACTCACCCGGAGAGCCAAGGAGAATGACCGGATCCGCCATATCATGGCTACCCGGGCGCATACCGGTTCGGTATTCCTGGTGTATCGGGAGAACCCGGCCCTCCGGGCAGTGCTGGAGGATATCACGTCCCGGCAGGATCCGGAAGTGGATGTGGTTTCCTTCGGGGCTGTGCGTCACCAGGTATGGCCGGTCCGGGAACAGAATGTGATCTGTCGGATTGTGGAACTGTTCCGGAAGATTCCCACGCTGTACATCGCCGACGGTCATCACCGGTGCCGGGCATCGGCCATTGCGTGCGAGAAATTCCGGATCGAGAATCCGGACTGGACGGGAGAAGAGCCCTTCAACTATACCCTGGCCACCTTCCTGCCGGACCGGGATCTCCACTGCCTGGACTATAACCGGGTGGTGCGGGACTTCAACGGCATGTCTGCGGTGGGCTTCATGAAAGCGGTTACCGATGCGGGCTTCCGCCTGGAGCGGATGGGAACAGAACCCTACCGGCCGCGGAAACTTCATGAATTCGGCGTGTATTTCTGCGGAACCTGGTTCCGAATGACTGCAGAAGACAGGGTGATTCCGCCGGCAGAGGATGTCATCGGGTCTCTGGACGTGTCCATTCTGCAGAATAGTCTGCTGGCGCCGGTACTGGGCATCCGGGATCCCCGTTCCGACGACCGTATCGATTTCGTGGGAGGCATCAGAGGACTGGAGGAAGTTCAGCGCCGGGCGGAGCGTGATATGAAAATCGGGTTCGCCCTGTTCCCGCTGCCGGTTCAGCAGCTCTTCCGGGCGGCGGACGCCGGGAAGACCATGCCGCCGAAATCCACCTGGTTCGAACCGAAACTGGCCAGCGGGCTCTTCGTTCACCTTCTGTAACTGCGTAACTTGCATAGACGCCGCGCCGAAAAAACCCGTAATCATCACAATCGCCCGCTTGCCGAAGCGGAATGCGAATGATATAATGTAGTCTGCGTTCGAATGCGCACAGGTATTGGAATCCCAACATCCGTGTGAAGAAGGGCGCAGGCAGTGTCTGATGATCGAAGGTTCGGCGGTGCGTGAAGCAGCCTGTCCCGAAGGGGCAGAACAGGAGGTTTCATGCAGATTAAGTGTTTACCCGAAGCGGAACGTCCCCGGGAGAAGGGGGCGAACCAGGGGGTGGGAACCCTGTCCGATACAGAGCTTCTGGCTCTGATTCTGCATTCCGGCACCCGGAATCTGTCCGCCCTGGGGCTGGCAGAGAATCTGCTGGGCAGCCTGGAAAACGGTCTATGCGGTCTGGGTTCGGCGGATATCGACGAACTCCGTTCCATCCGGGGTATCGGCACCGCGAAGGCGGTCCGGCTTCTGGCGTGTGCGGAACTGGGGAAGCGGATCTGCAGCCGGGGACCGGCGGCGAGAGTGTCCATGACCGGCGCCGAAGAAGTGGCGATGTACTTCATGGAGCAGCTCAGGCACGAGACCCGGGAGCACTTTCTGGCGGCACTGCTGAATGTGAAGAATGAATTGATAACGTATGATGAAGTATCGATCGGGGAACTGAGCAGTACGATTGTTCATCCCCGGGAGGCGTTCCAGCTGGCGGTGCGGCGCAGCGCCGCAGGGGTGATTTTCATTCATAATCACCCGTCCGGCGACCCGACCCCCTCTTCGGAGGACATCCGGACCACGAAGCGGCTGATGGGCTGCGGGGAGCTGATGGGCATTCCGGTGCTGGATCACATCATCATCGGCGACGGCGTTTACACCAGTCTGCGCCGGACCGGGGTTATTCCGGGGGATTCCGGAGGCCCCGGCGACTATGTGCGGGAAGGGTGCCGGCGTTCTGCCTGCCCGTCCCGGAGAGGAAACGAAGGGAACATCTATTCACCATATAGTTAACCATAGTACGGAGGTATGATAGGAAATGGCGATGTTCAAGGTAACCACCAGAGACATGGGAATCGATCTGGGAACAGCGAATACACTCATCTACTTGAAGGATTCGGGGATTGTCCTGAATGAACCTTCTGTCATTGCGATCGAGAAGAGAACCGGGAAGGTTCTGGCGGTCGGACTGAGTGCGAAGAACATGATCGGAAAGGCGCCGGCGAACATCGACGTGATCCGTCCGCTGCAGGACGGTGTAATCTCCGATTTTGACAGTACGGCAGATATGCTGACGGCGTTCATCGAGAAGGCCGTTTCGGCAAACAAGGTGAAGAATTTCCGGGTCGTTGTCGGCGTGCCGAGCGGCGTCACTGAAGTGGAGAAGCGGGCCGTCGTGGAAGTCGTTCAGGAACTGGGCGCTTCGGAAGTGTACATTCTGGAAGAACCGATGGCGGCGGCGATCGGCGCCGGCTGTGATGTGGACAGCTCCACGGCCTGCATGATTGCCGATATCGGCGGCGGCACTTCCGACATTGCCATCATCGCACTGGGCGGCATTGTGGCTTCCACTTCCATCCGTTACGCAGGAGACAAGTTCAACGAGGCGGTCATCCAGTACATGCGGAAGCGGTATGCGCTGGCCATCGGCGAGCGGACGGCGGAAGAACTGAAGATTCAGGTGGGCACGGCGGAAATGGACCAGGACGAGAATGGTGAGGAAATCATCGAAACCACCACGGCCAGCGGCCGGGATCTGATCTCCGGACTGCCGAAGACCATCGAGGTCACGAACAAGGACATGATGCTGGCTCTGCAGGAGTCCATCGACGTCATTGTGGACGGGGTGAAACAGACCATCGAGAAGGCACCGCCGGAAGTGGCGGCGGATATCGCCCACAACGGCATCATGCTTTCCGGCGGCGGCGGACTGATCCGTAATCTGGACCGGGTGATCAACCGGGCCACCGGCATGAAGGTCACCACGGCAGAGAATGCATTTGAAGCGGTGGCCACCGGCACCGGCATGAGCCTCAACGATATTGAGAAGCTGAAGATCTACGCTTCCACCATTCAGAGAGGCTGATCATAGGGACCCGCAGGGCGGATCCGGAACTGAAATGACAGAAATGAGAGGATGCCTGCGAGAGCAGGCATTTTCGGTATATTGCACATCCCCTGCGGCGGCAGGCGGCGTGCGAAGGGATGAAAATACGGAGCGCCGGGGCGAAGGTCCGGCGCCGCCCGGGAAGGGTGAGGGATATGAATTGGATCAGAGAGCATAAGTTCATCAGTTTCCTGGTGCTGGTCATCATACTGGCGGCAGGATTCTTGATTTTTGCGGTATTTACAGGCGGCGGCAGCACCGGTGCGGGGGTGCTGGGAGGCACCGTTTTCGGGAAGATCACGGAACCGGTTGCCCGGCTGGGACAGAATATTTCCGGCGTGTTCAGCGCCGGGAGTCTCCGGGAGAAGAACGAGGAACTCTCCAGAAGAAACCGGGAGCTGCAGGAAGAGAACCGGAAACTGAGGCTCCGGGAGGATGACACCCAGGATCTGGAGGCGCTGAAGAAGGCGCTGCGTTATAAGGGAGGATCGGACACGGAGCAGCTGATCTCCGGGGACGTGACCGCCATGAACGACAGCCGCTGGATCCGCACGTTCACCATCAATCTGGGGAAGGAAGACGGTGTGAAAACCGGATCGGTGGTGGTGAACGGCGACGGCCTGGTGGGCACTGTGAAATCCGCCGGAAGGGGCTGGGCGAAGGTGTCCACAATTCTGGACAGCTCCCGGGGCATCTCTTTCTGCCTTGAAGACAGCCGGAAGACTATGGGCATCCTCCACGTCAGCACCGACGGAGAGCTGGAAGGCTATATGCTGGACGAATCGGCAAAGGTCAGGGCAGGTGACACGCTCGTCACATCTGGCATGGGGGTGTACCCGGAGCGGATCACGGTGGGAAAGGTGAAGAAAGTGACCAACGACGAAGAGGAGAAACTGAAACGCATCACCGTGGAAACGGCAGTTCAGTTTGACGGTCTCCGGAAGGTGGCGGTGCTCCTATGAGGCGTCAATGGAAAAATGTGATTTTTTATCTGATCTGCTTCCTGCTTCAGGTCTTCCTCCGGACCCTGCTGCCGGGTCTCCCGGCGGTGCCGGATGTGGTGCTGATCATGACGGCGAGCCTGATGTTCCTTTCGGAGGAGCGGGAGCAGTGGATGGTTTACGGGCTGATCTTCGCACTGATCTGGGACATGGTTTTCGGATTGTACATCGGCATGGGCTTCGCCGCTTCTCTGGCGGTGTATCTGCTGGTGCTGGCTTTCCTACGGAACTTTCAGGCGGAGGGGTTCGTCCTGTACCTGATCTACCTGGCGGCGGTGACGCTGCTGTACATGCTGCTTTCCTGGGTATTCTCCCGGATCGGCGGCGCACCTTACGGCCTGCTCTACGTACTGAAGGGGTATCCGGCCCGGGTGATCGGCAACCTGATTGCGGGACTCATTCTCTACTATTTGTCTGCCCGGGAGAATGTCAGGCTGCGGCGGAAGAACTGGTACCGCTAACAGAAGGGGTTTCCTATGAGATTCAGAAACAGACCAAGAGATACATTCAGTAACCGGTACTATGTGCTGGTGATTTTCATTGCGTTCCTGATGGCGCTTCTGGCCCTCCGGCTTTTCGTCGTCACTGTGGTGGAACACGAGAAGTGGAGCCGGAAAGCCACCGACCAGAGCACGAAGATGATCTATACTTCTGCGCCCCGGGGCGATATTCTGGACCGGAACGGAAAGGTCATCGCCACCACCCGGCAGATGTTCACCGTCACCTTCAATTCCAGCAGCCTGGACACGAAGCAGATCAACGATGCATCCCGGAAGGTGCTGAACCTGCTGGAGCAGAACGGGGACACCTACAAGGACGATTTCCCGATCCGCATCCGGAAAGACGGTTCCATGTACTACACCTACGACGTGAACAAGGAAAAGTGGCTGAAATCCGAAGGATTTCACACGGACTTCTCCCCGAGCCAGACGTTCCTGGCCATGCGCCGGCGCTACGGAATTCCGGACAGCATGTCCCGTTACGATGCGTACGATAAGCTGACAGATGTGTACAAGGTGAATGTGCCGATTTCCGTGAAGAACATGCATTACACCTACGACCAGCAGCGGACCAACTTCATCTCCAAGTGGGGGGTCTTCACGGATGATGAAGTGAAGAAGGGCGTTTCCGCAGAGAAATGCTTCCGTGCCCTCCGGAAACAGTACAAGGTTTCGAAATCCTTGAGCGACCGGGAAGCCCGGAAAATCTTTGTCGTCCGGAACAAGGTGGTGGACACCGGACAGCGCTACACCCCGGTGACCCTGGCGAAGGATGTCTCGAAGAAGACCATCGCCATGGTGGAGGAATCCGGCATCGACGGCGTCAGCGTGTCGTCCCAGTACCGCCGGTACTACCCGTTCAAGAGCTCGGCGGCCCACATTCTGGGGTATATGGGGGCGATTTCTGACAGCCAGTCGGATTATTACGTCAAAAAACGGAATTACAACAGTGACGATCTGATCGGCCAGGAAGGCATCGAGAGCCGCTACGAGAAGCAGCTCCACGGCACCCCGGGGGTTCAGAAGATCCAGGTGAATTCCAGCGGATCCTACGTCCGCACCATTTCCCGGACCAAGTCCAAGAAAGGAAAGAATGTGAAGCTGACCATCGACATGGACCTGCAGCAGGCGGCGGAGAAGGCCCTGGCCTCCGGCATCGCCCATGCCGGCGGAAACTGTCAGAGCGGCGCCGTCATCTGCATGGACGTGAAGACCGGCCAGATCCTGGCCATGGCCAGCAACCCGAGCTACGACCCGAATATTTTCTCCGACGGTATCACCACCAAGGCGTGGAAATCCGTACAGTCCGAGAATCCCCGGGACGTGATCGCACCGGCCCCGCTGTACAACAACGCCACCATGGCCTCCGTGGCGCCGGGTTCCACATTCAAGCCGATTACGGCCATGACCGCCCTGCAGTGCGGCCTGAACCCGAACACCATGATCCACGACAACAGCTACATCGAGATCGGCGGTCACAAGTGGGCGACTTCCGCCTACAACGAGGGCGGCGGCTCCTACGGCGACGAGAACCTGGAACTGGGCATCGGCCATTCCTCCAACTACTACTTCTACTGCATCGGCACCGGAAAGAACTGGGGGACCGGCGCCTCGCTGGGCTACAAAATCGGCGTCAACGACATCGTTCACACCGCCAGCGAATTCGGCCTGGGCCATGCCACCGGCGTGGAGCTTCGGGAAACCGTTTCTCCGCTGCCGTCCAAGAAGCGGAAGATGGAATCCTACGTCACCGCCTGCTGGCAGTACCTGTACCAGAACGCCCACAAGTTCTTCCCGTCCTCCGTGGCGGATGACTATAACAAACTGTCCGGAGAACTGGACACCATCTCCGCTTACGTCCGGATGGATCCGTCCTACGATCAGATCGTGGAGGACCTGAAGAAAACTGACATGAAGGCCTCCCGGATTCCGTCCGTGGCCACGGCCATCAAGTACAACTACTGCATCCAGGCGAAGTGGTCCACCGGCGACCAGTTCAACCTGAGCATCGGCCAGGGGGACAACTCCTACACCCCGCTGCAGCTGGCCACCTACATCAGCGCCCTGGGGAACGGCGGGAAATATACCCATGCCTCGGTGGTGAAGCAGGTCGGGGATCGGGTGATTGACAAAACGAAGTCGGCCCGCACGATCGACCTGAAGAAAAACACGGTGCCGGACGTGCTGAAGGGCATGCGGAAAGTGTGTACCGGCGGAACCCTCCAGTCCTTCTTCGGTTCCTATAAGGTTCCCGTGGCCGGCAAGACCGGTACCGCCCAGAACCAGGGCATCCGCCAGCCGAAGTCGGAGGTGAAGTACATCCGGTCCAACCTGGGGTCTTTGAACAGCCGGGCCCACTCCTCAGTGACCTGGTCCCAGGTGGAGAAGAACATGACCTACCTGATGCGCAAATATCCGACCCGCTACTCCTCGAAGGACGATGCGGCGGATGCGGCGGTCATGCGGGCCAGCAATTACCGGATCACCCAGACCATGATCGATTCCGGAAAGGGCTCCTACGATTACTACGCCTGGACCGAAACCCTGGCGCCATACAACAACCCGAGAATCGCCGTGGTCACCCTGCTGATCCAGGGCGGCTTCTCCAGCAACGCCGCTCCGGTGAACAAGTCCGTCATCAGCTCCTACTACAAGCTGTACAATGCGAAGACGGGCCAGCGGAAGCCGGCGAAGAAGCATGCGGAGAAGAAGAGTTCGGCGAAGAAGGATTCGACGAAGGCGTAGGCGTTCCGTTCGGAAAGGCGTAACCGTTCGGCCAAGTCGTAATCGTTCGCCCGAGCTGCGGCGTTCGGCCAAGGCGCAGCCGTTCGGCCGAGCTGCTGCGTTCGGCCAAGTCGTAATCGTTCGCCCGAGCTGCGGCGTTCGGATATTTCAACATATTGTCAGAATTCGATACATGACGGCCCGAAGTTGTGGTACAATAAAGAATATCATCGGGTCATAGCGGGTTTTCACTTCCCGCAGGAGAATATCGCACATCGGCAGATGGCATCGATATAGATAGAACAGCTATTGGAGGAAAGTATGGGACGTGTATTCATGGTAGCATCCGGAAAGGGTGGTACGGGGAAAACGATGTTTGCTGTTAACTTCGCAGCAATTCTCGCAATGCGGGGGTACCGGACCGTGATCGTTGACATGGATATGGGCCAGCGGAATGTGGACTTGTATTTCGGTCTGGAGAACAACGTGGTGTATGACGCCCATGATGTGATGACCGGCGTATGCCGCATCCGGCAGGCGCTCATCCGGGACGAACGTTTTCAGAAACTGTACATGATGAGTGCATCTCCGGTCCGGGAGGACGGGACACTGACACCGCTTCATGCCAAGGTGCTGTGTGAAAAACTCCGGGAGCAGTTCGACTACGTGATCATCGACGCCCCGTCCGGCGTGGACGACGGTCTCGTGATCGCATCCGCCGGTGCCGATGCCGCCATCATGGTCACCACACCGGAATACGCTTCCATCCGCAATGCGGATACCGTGGACAGGGAACTGGTGAAGATGGGCATCCGGGAACATTACCTGGTCATCAACAACCTCAGAGTTGAACTGATGCAGGAGGGGTACATTCCGTCCCTGCGGGAGATCAATTCTCTGATGCTGCCGGAGTTCGCCGGTGTCATCCAGCATGACGAGAACATCAACATCTCCACGAACCTGGGCATTCCGATTGTCATGAAACCGGACACCTACATCCGCAGAAATTTCGAGGCCATTGCGGACCGGATTCTGAACGAGCCGGACCAGAAAGACGAATAGAGCCGCAGCGATCGAGGAAAGATCCGTCGATCGGGTGCTGTTGCCAGCCGCCGGGGGCGGCTGGCTGTTTTTGTCATTAGAAGCCCCGCATCGGATGCGGGGCTCCATTTGTCATCGGGCAACGGACAGAATGTACCGGAGCTTCCTCGCCAGCGCATTGGTGTCCGTCTTTCCGTCCGGTGCGTCGAAAGTCAGAAACAGATTCCTGTCCGGCTCGAACCCCGCTTCAATCAGCTCGTCCATTCTTCTCCAGAGCAGATTCCGGTAGTTCGGCTGGTCCATCATGCCTGCGTGCTCGATGTACGCCGCCGTCAGCCCCTCGGGCGCCAGCACACAAAAATCCACATGCAGCACCCGTCCTCCCGCCGCCACCGGTTCCTCGTACCGGAACTTCGCCCCCATGTCCCGCAGCAGATCAGCAATGATCGCCTCCGACTTCGAGCGCACCAGTGTCCCATCCCGGGCGTGGTTCGTCAGATCTCCCGCAAACCGCTGGTCCATCATCCATTCCACCCGGCTCCGGCCGATCCGCCGCTCCAGTTCTGCCCGCTCCGGCGGCGATAGCTGCTCTAGCATTTTCAGCCGTTCGACGCCGTTTGCCCGCATGACGGCCGGCCCCACTGCTTCCGCAAGCGCCCCGTTGATTTCCTGCTGCGTCAGCCATCCCGTCGGCGCCTCTGCTCCAAGTTTGACAAAAAATTCCCGCTCCACCGCTCGGTAAGGCATCCTCAGCCGTTCCAGCACATCCCCCGGCCGGTTCGGCTGATACGTTTTCAAAGCCCGCCGCAGCAAGCTGCGGTTTCTCTGGGCCGACCGCCCGAGCTCCCGATAGAACCGGCACGCCCTCGTCCTCCGGATCGCCTGCCTCCTGACCCGGGCATCACGGAAACTGGCCGCATTCTTCGTCCCGGCTTCATATATAATGACCGACTTCTTCTCCGAGTCACTATACTTCAGCCGGTAGTTCGCCACGTCTTCCAACCGCCGCATCTGCTCGACCGCAATCTTCAGCAGCCGGCTCTGCTCCTCGTATTCTTCCTGAAGCAGCTCCCGGAAATCGACCATCTGCACCACCTCCTGACAATCCTATCGACACGGTCATGCAACTGGAAAAATATGTATGTACCGATTATAACATGGGCTTCCAGTAAATTCCAGTGATTTTAAAAAGTCGTTCTTTTTCCTTAGTACTTCAGCTTCCACTTCGGCAGTTATGCGAAGAATCGCCTAATTGCGATTAGATTGTCAGTTCTGATCATGATTAGAAAATGCTAGCGGGCACATTCAGCTATGCACAGAAGACGACGGGTGCGGATCTGCGAATAAATCGTTTTTCGCACTTTTCATAATCGCGATGATAAATCTCAAAGGTGCGGAATTCGGAAAAAGTGGATTATCGCACTCGAAACCGCGTGACGGGGGGTGCGAAAACAAAAGAAAATCCCGATTAATTTATCTTCCGACCCTGCGAGGGTGCGGTTTGGAGAAAAATTAGATTTCCGCACTTGGGCCGCCGGATGAATCGTATACGTTCTGGGTGAGATGGATAAAAAATTACTCAGCTGCCGATCGAATTTCCGGGTGCATTGGTGGTGCAGCGGTGGAATGAACGGACAGATCGGAGATTGCATACGATGTGGATGATTTGAGTAAAATAATTACGGTGTAAGAATCTGGTGATCGGACAGCCCGGTGCGGAAACGGAAATTTTTGTGATTCCGCACCCGGGAGAATCGTGTCGTCCCTGATTTTCAGTTGAATCGGCCTGGAAGGGGTGCGAAAATGAGATTTTTTGCGGAATCGCACCCGCCGCCCGCCAGCACCCGCCGACCGCCAGCGCCTTGGCCGACCGCCCGCACCTTGGCCGACCGCCTGCCATCCGCCCCCATCTTCATCTGGCGCACGGCTTCGGTTTGTGGTATGATAGCAGAATGATTATCAGATTGGTGAAAAGTATCAGGAATGCGGATAAGATTTCGGCGGGCATTGTCGCTGTTCTGGCGGTGCTCAGTATTTTGATGGTGGGGAGCACCGCAATCTCTACCACCGGTTTTTGGTGCCGGGACACGATTGTGCAGACCGGGGCCTACATTATCGGGCTGGTGCTGGCAGCGGTCATTATGGTGGTGGATTACCACGCTTATAAGGGATCGATCCGGGGACTTTATGTTTTGTCGCTGCTGCTGCTGCTCTCGGTATACATCCCGGGACTGGGCGTGGAGCAGTTCGGAGCGCGGTCCTGGATCAACCTGGGGATTACAACGGTGCAGCCGTCGGAGATTGTGAAGATTTTGTTTGCGCTGATTATGGCGGAATACCTGGATACGCACCGGGACGAGCTGTACAGTTTCCGGGGGCTGGTGCGGGCCGGGATTGTGGCTGCGCCGATCATTGCCATTGTGCTGAAGGAGGATCTGGGGAGTGCGCTGGTGTTCATGACGATGTGGCTGGCGATGGTGTTTTTTGCGGGACTGAGTCTGAAGGTCTTCGCCCGGTTCCTGGTCATTGTGGCGGTGCTCATTCCGCCGGCGTATTTCGTGATGGCGGATTATCAGAAGGAGAGAATTGCGTCCTTCCTGCACCCGAACAATCTGGGGCTGGCGGGAAACTATCAGGTTTATGAGTCGAAGATCGCCATCGGCTCCGGTGGGGTATTCGGCAAAGGTCTGTTCCACGGAACCCAGAAGGAACTGGATTTCATTCCGGTTCAGAAGTCGGATTTCATCTTCTCGGTGGTGGCGGAAGAACTGGGGCTGATCGGCGGGCTGATTCTGATCGGTCTGTTCCTGTGGCTCATGATCCGGTTCATGCGGGTGGCCATCGAGGCTGTGGACCTGTACGGCGCCCTGATTGTGGTCGGTTTCATCGGCATGTTCATCTTCCAGATCTTTGAAAATATCGCCATGACCATGGGTCTGATGCCGGTCACCGGCATTACGCTGCCGTTCCTGAGCTACGGGGGCTCCTCCATCATTGCGAACATGATGGCATTCGGCTTCATCATGACAGTCCATGCCCGGAGCCGCAACATACGCTTTAATTGATTTACGAATTGATTTTCTGACAAAAAACGGGCGGACCCTCCGTTCGCCCGCCCGTGAATCGGTATTGACATCCCCTTCGGCCCGCACTTATAATATTAATGATACAGGTATATTATGAAGAAGCCAGTGCAGGGGTTAGCTGCCGGTGGCGGCCGCCGCCTGAGGCTTCCGAGATATATTTCGTTCATTTTATATAGATGAAGGGTGGACCCCGACTGCGGCGGGCGTGTTATCGCAATTAGACGATGCTTTTGACTGCGCCGGTCGTTGATATATATTCCCGCAGTGTGCGGGACCATGTATTTAGAGCAGCAGAGTTGAACCCGGCAGAGTGCCGGTTTTTTCTTTATGTGAGCGGACTCACATCCATTCTTTTGTCTATCGACAACCACTACCAACTGAGAGAACCAAGCAACACTGAAAAGAGGAGGTGTTAACCCATGTCTCCGATTATAGGAGTCCTGCTGGCTGTACTGGGCCTTGGCATCGGTATTCTCATCGGCTACATTATCCGGAAGAATATCAGTTCGAAGACCATTGGCAGCGCCGAGCAGCAGGCTATGAACATCGTGCAGAGTGCGAAGAACCAGTCCGAGACCATCCGTAAGGAAGCCGAACTGGAAGCGAAGGAAGAAGCACACCGCATCCGGGATGATGTGGACCGGGAAGTGAGAGACCGCCGGAGCGAAGTGTCCCGCCAGGAACGCCGTGTCCAGCAGAAGGAAGATCAGGCTGACCGGAAACTGGAACAGATCGAGCGCCGGGAGAACCGGATCACCCAGACCGAGAAGGAAATTGAGAAGAAACAGCAGAAGGCCGACGACCTGCTCCAGCAGCAGATGACCGAGCTGGAGCGGATCTCCGGCTACACCGCCGAGGAAGCGAAGCGGATCCTGCTGGAGGACGTTGAGAAACAGTGCCGCCACGAAGCATCCCAGATGATCCAGGATATCCGCACCGAAGCGAAGGAAGAGGCGGACGCCAAGGCGAAGGAGATCATCACCGGCGCCATCCAGCGCTGCGCTGCCGATCACGTGGCGGAGAGCACTTTGTCCGTGGTCAACCTGCCGAACGACGACATGAAGGGCCGCATCATCGGCCGGGAAGGCAGAAACATCCGGGCCATCGAAAACGCCACAGGCGTGGACCTCATCATCGACGACACACCGGAAGCTGTGATCATCTCCGGCTTCGACCCGATCCGCCGGGAAATCGCCCGGATCGCCCTGGAGAAACTGATCACCGACGGCCGCATCCATCCGGCGAAAATCGAAGAGATGGTGGAGAAGGCCCGCCGGGAAGTTGCCCACACCATCAAGGAAGAGGGCGAACAGGCCACTTTCGAAGTGGGCATCCACAACCTGCATCCGGAGCTGGTGAAACTCCTGGGCAGACTGCATTTCCGCACCTCTTATGGACAAAACGTACTCAAGCACTCGATCGAAGTCTCTCATCTGGCAGGTCTCATGGCAGGAGAACTGGGCCTGAACGTGAAACTGGCGAAGAGAGCTGGCCTGCTGCATGATATCGGAAAAGCCCTGGACCACGAGTACGAGGGCACCCACGTGGATATCGGCATCCAGATCCTGAAGAAATACAAGGAATCCGACGCTGTCATCAACGCAATGGCCTCCCATCACGGCGATTACGAGCCGAAGTGCATGGAAGCCGTGCTGATTGCAGCTGCCGACGCCCTTTCTGCCGCCCGTCCGGGCGCCCGGAGAGAGTCCCTGGACGTTTACGTCAGAAGACTGGAGAACCTGGAAGAGATCGCTAACACCACGCCGGGTGTCTCCAACTCCTACGCCATCCAGGCCGGCCGGGAGATCCGTATCATCGTCAATCCGGACGAGGTTCACGACGACGAAATGGCTTTGCTCGCACGGGACGTATCCAAGCGGATCGAATCCGAACTGGAATACCCGGGCCAGATCAAGGTCAACGTGGTTCGGGAGACCCGGGCCGTGGATTACGCGAAATAATCATATTGACTTATGGGCCGCTGCCCGAACCTGAGGGTTCGGGCAGCGGCTTTCGCATAGGTGAGGGAGAAGTACGCAGTGCCATTGCACTGCGGGATTGTGAGGGAGAGGTGCGCAGTGCTGCGCACTGCGGGATTGTGAGGAAAGGTGCGCAGTGCCATTGCACTGCGGGATTGTGAGAAAGAGGTGCGCAGTGCCATTGCACTGCGGGATTGTGAGGAGAGGTGCGCAGTGCCATTGCACTGCGGGATTATGAGAGAGAGGTGCGCAGTGCTATTGCACTGCGGGATTGTGAGAAGAGGTGCGCAGTGCTGCGCACTGCGTTTCTATTTCGGTGTGCTTTCGTGCGTTAAATTAAGAAAGTGAAAATGACGAGAAAACGCCGAAAAATCCCCCAACTCAGGGCTTGAAAGAGTATGCAAGGTGCGGAATCAATCATTTCGGGGGATTCCGCACCTGAATTTCGAATTCCGGGGTGCGAAAACGAAAGAAAAACATGAATTAAATATTCGGCGCAGGATCATAAGTGCGAAAACGGCCGTTTTCATCATTTCCGCACCTGCAGGGGGGCGGCGTCCGTATAATGGTGTAAATTGAAAAATTAAAAAGAGCCAGGTGCTCGACCTTTAGGTATAATGAAAATCGACCAAAATCACCATTAATACCAAGGAAGGAGAACACGATGGCTCAACTCAATATTACATTGAATCAGGAGGAAATTCTACAATTACTTTCCGTGGATCGCGATGAA
>NZ_FNBF01000018.1 GCF_900102225.1 Eubacterium pyruvativorans | reverse complement strand
CCGCCTGATGGGTGCGGTACTGATCGAGCAGAACAGCATCAGGCAGTCCCGAAAATCGATCTTCAGCCAGAAGTACTACCGGAAGATGCAGGAGGCGGGCACGAAGGAGAAGCTCGTCAGAATAGCAGAAGAACAGATCGCGCTTCTGGCGGCATGACTTTTGGCTGGCACATCGTCGCAGTTCTGTCAAGGAAACCTCTTCGAGGTGCATTCTGCATCCTTGACAGACCCGCTCCGGTGCGCCGGCGGTCAGGTAGTGGATGCAGGGCATCCCCTGCATCCAAAGATGCCTAAAGGCAATTTACACACAAATCAGGACTTGACTGATTTTTCGCCCGTTCGTCTACTGTAGGATCCTTACATCCAGAGTGTCCGGTCGTAAGCTAAGTCATTTTTTGTCTAAGACATCTGAATTATATACAATCTGTCTGCCAGACTGGGTGCGGAAACCCACATTTCGCCCGAAATCGCACCTTCGAGAGCAGCAGGAATAGATTAACCGGGATTTTCTTTTGTTTTCGCACCCCGCCCGCCGGTATTAGGGTGCGGATCAGGGGGTATTGGGCGATTCCGCACATTTTCCATATAGTATACACGCCGGACCGAATGCAATCCGCCGGCCGGCCGCTCCCCGCCGAACGAACGCCACCGCTGCCGAGAACGGTCCCGGGATGAACCGGTGGCTTGCCCGTCCGTTTTGTCAATCCCGGCCCGGTATGCTATAATGTTTGGAAAATTCGGAGTCACGATCGGGCGGGAGGCAATTATGAAAATCATGCTGAAGAGAACACGGGACGGGTCATTCGAAGCGGTGGAAGTCGGCGTAGGAACCCGGATCATGGATCTCAGGGAAATAGAACGGGACCGGATGCCGTACCCGGTTTTTGGGGCGGTGGCGAATCACCGGTTTGTGCCCATGGATACGGTTCTGCAGGAGGGCATGCAGGTGGAACTGATGGACCTGCGGTCTGCGGCGGCGCTGTATTCCTATCAGGATGCGCTGTCTCTGATGTTTCTGACGGCCTGCGCCGAAGAACTGGAGGGCGCCCGGGTGGAGATTGCGAATTCTTTGAATCAGGGATTTTATTGTGAAATCCGGGGGCTGACGCCGGTACCGAAGGAGACGGCTAAGGCGGTGGAAGCCAGAATGCGGCGGATGGCGGAAGAGGATCTGCCGATCCGCAGGATTTATGTGAGCCCGCAGGAAGCCGGAGCGATTCTGGAACGGGAATGCAACCATCCCGGTTTCAGGCTGATGGAGCAGATGAATCCCGACCGGAAGGTCTGTCTTTCGGAACTGAACGGCCACCATATGCTGACCTGCTACGGTACCCTGCCCTCCTGCGGCTGGGTTAAGATGTTCGAGCTGCGGTCCTATCGCCGGGGTGTACTGCTTCGTTTTCCGAACATGGAAAATCCGGACTGTCTGCCGCCGTACCGGGACCAGGAGAAGCTTTATCAGGCCTTCGGCGAGCAGACCCGGTGGGAGCGTCTGATGAAAGTTTCCTATGTGGCGGATTTGAATGAGAAGGTGGTGGGGGACAGTTTCCGGGAGCTGGTGCAGATTTCCGAGGCGCTGCATGAGAAGAAAGTGGCGGAAATCGCAGACCGGATCAAGGCTGAGAAGAAACGTATCATCCTGATTGCGGGCCCGTCTTCCTCCGGAAAGACCACCTTCGCCAAGCGTCTGCAGATTCAGCTCCGGGTAAACGGTCTGGATGCACTGTATCTGGGAACGGATGATTATTTCGTCGAACGGGGGGAGACGCCTCTGGACGAGAACGGAGAACCGGATTACGAAGGGCTGGCTGCCATCGACACGGAGCTGTTCTGCCGGAATATGAATGACCTCATGGCGGGGAAAGCAGTCGACCTTCCTCGTTTCAATTTCCTGACCGGGCGGAAGGAATTCGGGCATCGGATCACTGCGATCCGGGAGAACCAGCCGATCATCATCGAGGGAATACACGGCCTGAATGAGGAACTGACCGGCGGGATTGCGAAGGAAGAGCAGTTCCGCATTTACATCAGCCCGCTGACCCAGCTGAATCTGGACTGTCATAATCGGGTTCCGACCACGGACGAGCGTCTGCTTCGCCGTCTGGTCCGGGATTATCAGTTCCGGGGCCACGATGCGGCGACCACGATCCGGGAATGGCCGAAGGTGAGAGCCGGGGAGGACCGGAATATTTTCCCGTACAGCGGTGCGGCGGATGTGGTGTATAATTCCTATCATATTTATGAGATCGCAGTGTTGAAGAAATATGCGGTGCCTCTGCTGGAGGCCGTAGGACCGGAGGAGCCGGAGTACGCCATGGCCCGGCAGCTCCTTGCCGTGATGGACAGTTTCCGGATGGCGGGAGATGACAGCTGCATTGTGAATAATTCGATTATGCGGGAATTCATCGGCGGCAGTGTATTCCTGGATTAGTTTTCGGTGATCGAATGTTTCTGGCCGTGCGGCGCATCGGCAGCCGGGCGCACCCGTGCATCTGTATGAAAACCGGGATAGCCGGATCCTGAGGACCCGGTTATCCCGGCTTCGGTGTTTTAGTTCAACTACAGCTCTGCCTTCCAGAGGCCGTGGAGCGTGCAGTACTCATAAGCGGCCACTGCCTTCTCGCCTGCCGGCACTGTGAAGACGGCTTCCGGCTTATCGTCCGGTGTGAGTTCCTTCAGCAGAACGGATCCGTCTGTCTCCAGCGCAATCGTTGTGATGAAGTGTTCCGGTGTCATCGGGTGTTCAACACTGCCGACCTTCACGGTGACGACGGCGCCGTCAACAGTAACGGCAGGGACATGCTTCTCCTGGGCGGCATCGGTTGTGTTCGCTTCCAGCAGCGTCATCGGCTGGCCGCAGCATGCGAGAACACCGCCGCCGTGATGCAGTTCTGCTACAACGTTGCCGCACTTGTCACATCTGTAGATCTTCAGCATAATGAAACCTCCATTTCGTTGTCGTATTTTAACCGATACCGACATTGTACACTACTCCTGAGGGAATGACAAAGGGTATCTGTGCAAACGTTCTGACAGTTCCGCCTCTCCCTTGGGGCGTGTATACGGAAGGATGAAAAGCCGGGGAAGCCGGTCATTGGAACGGGTACCGGGTTTGTTTTGTCAGGGATGACCCCCGGAGTGCCGCAGAAATGTGTACGCCAGGCAGCGTGTGAATGGGTCGCATCCTGTATGTCAGTAAATTCAATGCTTTCATTAAGTGAAACAGCGAAAAATTAGTTGAAAAAAAGAGTAGAAAACGCTTGCATTCGGAAAATGAATCTTGTATACTGAGTAGGCTTGCATAAGGCGAAGAAGTGGGAAGTTGCTGAGCTATCAGGTAATTTCCACGGAGAATGGTCCCCGCCGGACGGGGGCGGAGGAGTTCGCCGGTTTTTTTCTGTGTGTCCGAAATGATGGAAACGCACGGAGCCGTGTGCGAGGCAGGCTGAATAAGCATGCGGCAGGGGACCGGGTTGTGACCCCTTGTACGAGAATAGCGAAAACAGTACGAAAACAGGAGGAAGAAATGAGCGAATTACAGAAGATCAGAATCAGACTGAAGGCTTATGATCACGCACTGCTTGATCAGAGCGCAGCCAAGATCGTAGAAACGGCGAAGAAGACAGGTGCGGATGTTTCCGGCCCGATTCCGCTGCCGACAGAGAAAGAGGTCGTAACGATCCTTCGTGCGGTTCACAAGTATAAGGACAGCAGAGAGCAGTTCGAACAGAGAACCCACAAGAGACTTATTGACATAACGAATGCCACACTGCAGACAACCGATGCGCTGACGAAGCTCGATCTGCCGGCAGGTGTTGACATCGAAATCAAGCTGTAAGGGATTCTCCCTTAGAATGATCGCTTCCCGAACCGGCAGAACTGGGGCGAAGGAATGTGATCCGCTGTAAGAAGGCTCTACATGATCGTGGCTTGCGATCCGCTGTGAGCACACTTAAGTGCCGGAAGCCTCCGGCGCATAAGGATTGGAGGAAAAACTATATGAAGGCAATTCTTGGAAAGAAAATCGGCATGACCCAGATTTTTGCTGAATCTGGCGAAGTGATTCCGGTAACTGTCATCGAAGCGGGTCCTGAGACTGTTACGCAGATCAAGACGGTTGAGACAGACGGATACAACGGCGTCCAGGTCGGCTTCGAAGATCAGAAGCCGCATCGTGTGAATAAGCCGATGACAGGCCATTTCGCGAAGAGCGAGACTGCGCCGAAGAAGTATCTCGCAGAGTTCAGAAATGACGAGGGTGAGACATACGAACTCGGTCAGGTCATCACAGTGGCAGATTTCGAAGAAGGAAAGAAACTTGATATCACAGGCGTTTCCAAAGGTAAGGGAACCCAGGGCAACATCAAGAGACACGGACACCACAGAGGACCGATGGGCCACGGCTCCAAGCACAAGAGACTGGCCGGCGGTCTGGCGGCTGCGACCTATCCTTCCAGAGTATTCCCTGGAAACGAGGGTCCGGGACGTATGGGTCGTGACACTGTCACGGTTCAGAACGTACAGCTCGTGAAGATTGATGCTGACAGAAACCTCATGCTGGTCAAGGGTGCTGTTCCGGGAGGAAGAGGCAGCCTGCTGAAGATCAGATATGCGGTCAAGGGCCAGTAGACTGAGGAAAGGAGGAAACGCAAATGGCAACAGTTAAGGTACTGAACATTGCCGGTAATGAAACCGGAACAATAGAACTGAACGATGCTATCTTCGGCATCGAGCCGAACCAGAACGCTGTTCACGAGGTGGTTGTCAACTACCTGGCGAATCAGAGACAGGGTACTCAGTCTGCCAAGACCAGAGGCGAAGTCAGAGGGGGCGGACGCAAGCCGTTCAGACAGAAGGGTACAGGCCGTCACAGACAGGGCAGCAGCACAGACCCGTCACAGATCGGCGGCGGAGTCGTCTTCGCACCGAAGCCGAGAGATTACAGCTACAAGGTTCCTAAGAAAGTGAAGAGACTCGCTCTGAAGTCCGCACTTTCCGCTAAGGTTCAGGACAACGAGATCATCGTGGTTGATTCCTTCGATTTCGCTGAACCGAAGACGAAGGAAATGGCTGCGGCGCTGAAGAATCTGAATGCAGCGAAGAAGGCGCTGATCGTCACTGCAGAGAAGGATGAGAATGTCGTCAGAACTGCGGCGAACATCCCGGGCGTCAGAACAGCAATCGTCGGAACGATGAATGTTTATGAAATCGTTAACCACACAAGCTTCATCGTTACGAAGGAAGCTGTGAAGAAGATCGAGGAGGTGTACTTATAATGGCATCTGCATACGATATTGTCCTGAAGCCGATCATCACGGAAAACACCATGGATCTGGCCCAGGCGAAGAAGTACACGTTCAAGGTTGCGAAGGATGCGACCAGAACACAGGTGAAGAACGCTGTTGAGCAGGCATTCGAAGTTGAGGTTGCCAAGGTCAACATCGTCAACGTAAACGGTAAAGCTAAGAGACTGGGAAGAACTGCCGGCAGAACGGCTGCTTACAAGAAGGCAATCGTCACACTGACGGAAAACAGCAAGACGATCGAGTTCTTCGAGAGTCTGTAAATATAGGAGGCTTGAATAATGGGAATCAAAAAATATAATCCGACCACTCCGGGCCTCAGAGGAATGAGTGTTTCGACTTTCGACGAAATCACTAAGACTAAGCCGGAAAAATCTCTGACAGTAACTCTGAAGAAGCACGCCGGCAGAAATGCCAGAGGTAAGATCACCGTCAGACACAGAGGCGGCGGCATCAGACCGAAGTACAGAATCATCGATTTCAAGAGAACGAAGGATAACGTTCCTGCTACAGTCAAGGCCATCGAGTATGACCCGAACAGAACAGCGAACATCGCACTGATCTGCTACGCAGACGGCAAGAAGAGCTACATCCTGGCTCCGGAAGGCCTGAAGGTCGGCGCTGTGATCTACTCCGGCACAGACTGCGATATTCAGGTCGGCAACACACTGCCGCTGGCGAATATCCCGGTTGGTACAATCGTTCATAACATCGAGCTGAAACCGGGCAAGGGTGCACAGCTGGTCAGATCTGCCGGCAACGGTGCGCAGCTGATGGCGAAGGAAGGCAAGTACGCTCTTCTGAGACTCCCTTCCGGTGAGCAGAGAAATGTTCTGGCGGTATGCAGAGCGACCATCGGTGAGGTTGGTAATGGTGAGCATTCCAACATCTCCATCGGTAAGGCAGGCCGCAAGAGACATATGGGCTGGAGACCGACCGTCAGAGGTTCCGTCATGAACCCGAACGACCATCCGCATGGTGGTGGTGAAGGTCGTGCGCCAGTCGGCCGTAAGAGCCCTGTTACTCCTTGGGGTAAGCCGGCACTGGGTTACAAGACACGGAAGAAAAACAAGGCTTCCGATAAATATATCGTAAAGAGAAGAAACGATAAGTAAGGAAGGAGCAACAGATAAATGAGCAGATCAATTAAAAAGGGCCCTTTCGTAGATGCCAAGCTCCTGAAGAGCGTTGAAGCGCTGAATGATGCTAACGAAAAGAAAGTGATCAAGACCTGGTCGCGTTCGTCCACAATTTTCCCGCAGTTCGTCGGTCACACGATCGCTGTTCATGACGGCAGAAAGCATGTTCCTGTCTACATCACAGAGGACATGGTTGGACATAAGCTCGGAGAGTTCGCTCCTACGAGAACATTCAGAGGACATGCAGCAGACAAGGCCTCTAAAGTTAAGTAACAGAAAGGGAGATTTGAAATGGAAGCAAAAGCAGTTGCGAAATATGTCAGAATGTCTCCTATTAAGCTGAAGCCGATTGCCGACCTGGTGAGAGGAAAAGACTTGAATGAGGCACTGAACATTCTGAAGTTCACACCTGGAAAAGGTTCAGAAATCGTAGAAAAAGTCGTTCAGTCAGCAGCAGCAAACGCTGAGAACAATTTCGACATGAACCCGGATAATTTGTACGTTGCAGAAATCTCTGCCAATCAGGGTCCTACAATGAAGAGATTCAGAGCAGGCGCTCAGGGCAGAGCATCCATGATCCTGAAGAGATCCAGCCACGTTGCTGTGACTCTGAAGGAAAGAGATTAGTCAGGAGGTTCATTAGATGGGTCAGAAAGTAAATCCGCATGGATTAAGAGTAGGCGTTATCAAGGACTGGAATTCCAAGTGGTACGCCGGCAAGGGAAACTTCGCTGATTACCTGGCGGAGGACCATACTGTTAGAAACTACATCAAGAAGAGCCTCTACAGCGCCGGTGTGGCGAAGGTTGTTGTGGAAAGACCGGCAGAGAACAAGCTGCGCATTGTGGTTGCTACAGCCAGACCGGGCATGGTGATCGGAAGATCCGGTGCAGGAATCGATGAGCTGAAGAAGAACCTGGAGAAACTGACCGGTAAGGAAGTTGCGATTTCCATCGAAGAAGTCAGAAGAAGTGAGCTGGACGCTCAGCTGACAGCAGAGAGCGTTGCGGAGTCCCTGGAACACAGAATTTCCTTCCGCAGAGCGATGAAGCAGGCAATCGGCAGAACAACCAAGGCTGGTGCCAAGGGAATCAAGATCAAGTGCTCCGGCAGACTGGGCGGTGCTGAAATCGCCAGAAGCGAGCAGTACAGTGAAGGAAATGTTCCTCTGCACACACTGAGAGCTGACATCGATTACGGATTCGCGGAAGCGGATACGACATACGGCCGTATCGGCGTTAAGGTCTGGATCAACAACGGCGAAGTTCTGGATAAGGGACTGCAGCCGGTGATCCGCGAAGAGAAGCGCGATGCCAACGGCAGAAGAAACAGAAGAAACAGAAGAGACGGAGAGCGGAGAGGCCGCCGCAGAAATGATCGTTTCAACAACAACGACAGAAGAACTGCGAAGGCTGTTAACCCGAGAAAGAGAATGACTCCGAAGGCTGCTCCGGCTGCGGAAGCACCGGCAGAAGCACCGGCTGAGACTTCTGAGACAAACGAATAATCGATCAGTGAAAGGAGGAACTAAGCCATGTTGATGCCAAAGCGCGTTAAGCATAGAAGAGTTCATAGAGGCAGAATGACCGGTAAGGCTACCAAGGGTAACACTGTTACTTACGGAGAATACGGTCTCGTAGCGGACGAGTGCGGATGGATCACTTCCAACCAGATCGAGGCTGCTCGTATCGCAATGACAAGATATACAAAGAGAGGCGGAAAGGTCTACATCAAGATTTTCCCGCATAAGTCAGTCACGAAGAAGCCTGCAGAAGTACGAATGGGTTCCGGAAAAGGTTCCCCGGAGTACTGGGTAGCTGTTGTTAAGCCTGGCAGAGTTATGTTCGAAATCGGCGGTGTTTCCGAAGCTGTTGCAAGAGAAGCCATCAGACTTGCTTCTCACAAGCTTCCGATCAAGTGCGAATTCGTCAAGAAAGGTCAGGAGAAGACTAAAGGCGGTGAAGCGTAATGGATTTGAATAAGTTTAGAGAAATGACAGATGTAGAACTTAACGCTGAGCTCGACAAGATGAAGCAGCAGCTGTTCAACCTCAGATTCCAGCATGTAACAGGCCAGCTCGAGAATCCTGTTCAGATGAGAGAAGTTAAGAGAAACATCGCAAGAGTGAAGACAATCATCAGAGAGAAAGAGCTGGAGAACGCTTAATCGGAAGGAGGATGTAAAATGGCAGACGAAAGAAACAGCAGAAAAGTAAAAGTCGGCACCGTCATCAGTGACAAAATGGACAAGACGGTAGTTGTTGCCATCGAGGACTTCGTCAGACATTCTCTTTACGGTAAGGCGGTAAAGAGAACGAAGAAGATCAAGGTTCACGACGAGAACAACGAATGCAGAGTCGGCGACAAGATCAGAATTATGGAGACGAGACCTCTGTCCAAGGATAAGAGATGGAGACTCGTTGAGATCGTTGAGAAGGCTAAGTAAGGAGGCACCGAATCATGATTCAGACAGAAACAAGATTGAGGGTTGCCGATAACTCAGGCGCGAAGGAACTCCTTTGCATTCGTATCCTGGGCGGTACTTCCCGTCAGTATGCGAACATTGGCGATATCATCGTTTGCGCAGTTAAGGACGCAACACCGGGCGGCGCCGTGAAGAAGGGCGACGTAGTCAGAGCTGTCGTAGTGAGATCTAAGAAGGGCACGAGACGTGCTGACGGAAGCTACGTAAAATTCGATCAGAATGCAGCGGTAATCATCAAGAGCAAGGACGATAAGACTCCGGTCGGTACACGTATTTTCGGACCTGTGGCGAGAGAACTCAGAGACGCAGGTTTCATGAAGATCGTTTCCCTGGCACCGGAAGTACTGTAGGAGGTATAACGAATGCGTATTAAAAAAGATGATATGGTAATCGTTATTACCGGTAAAGATAAGGGAACCACAGGCAAGGTCCTGAAGGCAATCCCGAAAGAGAACAAGGTTGTTGTGGAAGGTGTGAACGTTCAGACGAAGCACCAGAAGCAGACAGCTTCCGAACCGGCCGCGATCAAGCATGTTGAGGGACCGATCGATGCATCCAACGTTATGTTCTATGACGAGAAGGCCAAGGAACCGGTGAAGATCGGCTACAAGGTTGTGGATGGCAAGAAGGTCAGAGTCAACAAGAAGAACGGCAACGTAATTGACTAAGAAAGGAGGAGAAGGTTTTGACAGCTAGATTAAGAGATACTTATAAGAACGAAGTATTCCAGCAGCTTCAGGAAAAGTTCCAGTACAAGAACCCGATGGAAGTTCCAAAACTGACGAAGGTTACTCTGAACATGGGACTGGGCGAAGCGAAGGAAAACGTCAAGGTCCTGGAATCCGCAGTTGAGGAAATCGGACTGATCACCGGACAGAAGCCTGTCGTTACGAAGGCGAAGAAGTCCATCGCGAACTTCAAGGTCAGAGAAGGCCAGCCGGTAGGCGCCAAGGTTACTCTGCGCGGCGAAAACATGTATGTCTTCGTTGACAAGCTTTTCAACATCTCTCTTCCGAGAGTGAGAGACTTCAGAGGTGTCAGCAAGAACTCCTTCGACGGAAGAGGAAACTATTCCATGGGTCTGAAGGAACAGCTGATCTTCCCGGAAATCGAGTATGATAAGGTTGATTCGATCAAGGGCATGAATATCGTATTCACTACAACGGCGAAAACGGATGAAGAAGCCATGGAGCTTCTGAAGTTGCTCGGTATGCCGTTCGAGAAGTAGTAGGAGGTTTACAATGGCTAAGAAATCTATGAAGATTAAACAGCAGAGAAAACCTAAGTACGCTACACGTGCATACACGAGATGCAGGATCTGCGGACGCCCGCATTCTGTACTGAAGAAGTACGGCATCTGCCGTGTATGTTTCAGAGAGCTCGCTTACAAGGGTGAGATTCCTGGCGTTAAAAAGGCAAGCTGGTAAGATCGGACAGGTCGGAACCGACCTGACTCCGGTACTTCTTAAATAGTATTACAGAAGGGAGTTAATCGTAATGACAATGACAGATCCGATTGCGGATATGCTGACAAGAATCAGAAATGCCAACACAATGAGTCATGCGACTGTAGATATCCCTGCAACCAGAGTGAAGAAGGCGATCGCCCAGATTCTGCTGGATGAAGGATATATCGCAGGCTACGACGTCGTAGAAGGCGAGCACCAGGATGTCATCAGAGTTCAGATGAAGTATGGTGCAAATAGAGAAAAGGTTATTACTGGAATCAAGAAAATCTCCAAGCCGGGCATGAGAGTTTATGTCAAGGCTGGCGAAGTTCCTAAGGTCATCGGCGGTCTCGGCATCGCGATCATTTCCACATCCAAGGGAATTATCAGCGACAAGGAAGCCCGGAAGCAGAACGTCGGCGGCGAAGTAATCTGCTACGTTTGGTAATACAGGAGGTAAACAACCATGTCAAGAATAGGCAAGAAGCCGGTTGTCATCCCTGCCGGCGTAGAAGTAAAGTGTGAAGACAGCATCGTTACTGTCAAGGGTCCTCTGGGCGAGCTGAAGCAGGACATTGCATCCGGCATCTCCGTCAGCCAGGAAGGCAGCGAACTGATCGTAACGAGAGCGACAGATAACAGACAGGACAGAGCAGACCACGGTCTGTACAGATCTCTGATCGCAAACATGGTGGAAGGCGTTACGAAGGGCTACGAGAAGAAGCTCATCGTTGAAGGCGTCGGCTATCGTGTGGAGAAGAAGGGATCCAAGCTGGTTATGCAGCTGGGATTCTCCCATCCGGTTGAGATGGAGGATCCGGAAGGCATCACTACAGAAACTCCTGACGCAAACACGGTCTTAGTGAAGGGTATCGACAAGGCGGAAGTGGGCAACTACGCCGCAGTCATCAGAAAGTGGAGAAAGCCGGAGCCGTACAAGGGCAAGGGTATCCGTTATGATGGTGAGCATATCCGCAGAAAAGAAGGTAAGACCGGAGCTAAGGCATAATAGGAAGGAGTGAATTAGGATGGCTAAAGCAACAAGAAAAGAACAGCGTCTTAAGAGACACGCAAGAGTAAGAAAGAACTTGTTCGGAACTCCTGAAAAGCCAAGACTTTCTGTCTTCAGATCCAATGCGAACATCTCCTGCCAGATCATCGATGATGTTAATCACGTGACACTGACTGCCGCATCCACGCTGGATGCCGACATCAAGGCTGAAGTTGCGTACGGCGGAAACAAGGAAGCTGCGAAGAAAGTCGGAGAGGCCATTGCGAAGAAGGCTCTCGCCAAGGGTATTGAAACCGTCGCTTTCGACAGAGGAGGTTTCATTTATCACGGAAGAGTCAAGGAACTCGCAGAAGGTGCTCGTGAAGGCGGATTGAAATTCTAACGGGAGGAAAGAGAATGCGTAATACAATTGATGCTTCCAAGCTCGATCTGACTGAAACGATCGTCAACATCAGACGTGTCGCGAAAACAGTCAAGGGCGGCAAGAACATGAGATTCAGTGTTACTATCGTCGTCGGCGACCATGCGGGTCACGTAGGTGTCGGTCTCGGAAAAGCAGCTGAAATCCCAGAAGCCGTCAGAAAAGCAACGGAAGATGCAAAGAAGAAACTGATCTACGTTCCAACAGTAGGAACAACGATCCCACATAGAAATGTCGGTGTGTTCGGTGCAGGACGTGTTATCCTGATGCCGGCTGCGAAAGGTACCGGAGTGATCGCCGGTTCTTCCGCTCGTACCGTACTGGAGTCCGCGGGTATCGCAGATGTAAGAGCGAAGTCCGTGGGATCCAGCAATGCGGGCAACATCGCATATGCTACACTGGAAGGTCTGAAGGGTCTGAAGACAGTCGAGGAAGTTGCGAGACTGAGAGGCAAGACTCCGGAAGAAATCTTGGGTTAACAGGAGGAAGACAATGGCTAAGCTTAAAATTACTTTAACAAAGAGCCCGATCGGTGCTTCCCCTAAGCAGAGAAAAGTAGTCGAAGCACTTGGACTGAAGAAGATGCACCATTCTGTAGAACTGGAAGATTCTCCGGCAACACGCGGAGCAATCAATAAGGTTTCGCATCTTCTCACTGTAGAAGAACTTTAGAACAGGGGGTGCACATAATGAAACTTCATGAACTGAACGCACCGGCAGGTTCCAACCGGTCCCGCAAGAGAAAGGGCCGCGGTACTGCAACCGGTCAGGGTAAGACCGGCGGCAGAGGTATGAACGGTCAGAAATCCAGAAGCGGCGGCGGCGTCAGACTTGGATTCGAAGGAGGCCAGATGCCTCTGTACAGACGTCTTCCGAAGAGAGGATTCAAGAACATCTTCGCAACGGAATACGCAATCGTAAACGTAGCGGACCTGAACCGGTTCGATGCGAATACGGAAGTCACACCGGAACTGCTGGTTGAGGCAGGTGTGATCAAGAAGACACTGGACGGCGTTAAGGTCCTGGGCAACGGCGAGCTGGAAAAGGCTCTGACCGTCAAGGCAGCTAAATTCAGCAAGTCCGCAGCAGAGAAAATCGAGGCAGCAGGAGGAAAGGCTGAGGTGATGTAAATGGAGTGGCTGAACACCATTTCACGCGCGTGGAAGATCAAGGAGCTGAGAAGCAAGATGATCTTCACGCTGCTGATGCTGGTGGTATACAGAATCGGTTCCAACATTCCTGTACCGGGAATCAACAGAGCGACTCTGGCGCAGCTTTTTACCGGAGACAACATGGGACTCTTCGAGTTGTTCAACCTGTTCTCCGGAGGTTCCTTCAGCCAGTTTACAGTCTTCGCACTGAGTGTAACGCCGTATATCACGGCATCCATCATCGTTGAACTTCTCGGAGTCGCATTCCCGTACTTCGAGAGGCTCACCGAGGAGGGACTGGAAGGCCGAAAGAAACTTACATCCATCACTCGTTATATGACTGTCGTGCTGGCGGTCATTCAGGCACTGGGTCTGACACTGGGTCTCTTCCGCAGAGCCGTGGCCAACCAGAACGCTTTTAACTTCATTGTGATCACCCTGATCCTGGTTGCAGGTACCACATTCCTGATGTGGCTGGGTGAGCAGATCAATGAATATGGAATCGGAAATGGTATCTCCCTTCTGATTTTCGGCGGCATCATCGCCAGAATCCCGAGTGAGATCAACAATATCCGTACTTCCTATCAGGCAGGAACCACTTCCTTCGTTTCCCTGCTCCTGTTCATCGCATTCGCTATCGTGATTATCGTGGCGATCATTGCGGTTCAGCAGGCGACGAGAAGAATTCCTGTTCAGTACGCGAAGAGAGTCGTCGGAAGAAAGACGTACGGCGGTCAGTCGACGCATATTCCACTGAAGGTCAATGCAGGCGGAGTGATCCCGATCATTTTCGCACTGTCCATCCTCCAGTTCCCGCTGACACTGATGTACTTCTTCCCGGATTCGGCTTTCTACGATTTCTGCAATAAGTACCTTTCGCCGAGCGGCAATCCAGGTGTCTGGATCTACTCGGTACTGAATATCGTACTGATTCTGTTCTTCAACTATTTCTACACGGCCATCACATTCAAGCCGGATGAAATTGCGAAGAACATGAAGCAGCAGGGCGGCTTCATTCCGGGCATCAGACCGGGCAAGGCCACTGTGGATTATCTGACGAATACCATGAACCGTATCTCGGTTGTCGGTGCGATCTTCCTGGCAATCGTCGCAACGATCCCGACAGTTCTTTCTCAGTACTCCGGTTTCCAGATCACATTCGGCGGTACATCACTGCTCATCGCAGTAGGTGTGGCCATGGACACTGTGAAGCAGATGGAAAACCAGATGGTAATGAGAAATTACAAAGGATTTCTTAAATAACAGGAGATGAAATCATGATCAGAACAATTTTGCTCGGGCCTCCGGGAGCCGGAAAGGGAACCCAGGCTGCGAAAATTGTTGAGAAGTATCAGATCCCTCATATTTCAACCGGCGATATCTTCCGCGAGAATATCAAGCAGGGGACCGAACTGGGGAAGAAAGCTTCCGAATACATTAACCGGGGCGAACTCGTACCGGATGACCTGGTCATCGAGATCGCAACGGACCGGCTGACCAGAGATGACTGCAAGGCGGGTTTCATTCTGGACGGTTTCCCGAGAACCGTACATCAGGCGGAGGAGCTGGACAAGTTCCTGACTGCCCGGGGAGAGAAACTGAGCGTTGTGATCAACCTGGAGGTTGGCGAAGATGTCCTGATGAAGCGTCTGACCGGACGCAGAGTCTGCAAAAAGTGCGGGGCGAGCTTCCATGTAGTCAATATGCCGCCGAAGCAGGAAGGCATCTGCGATGTATGCGGCGGTGAACTGATTCAGAGACCGGACGATAACGAAGAAACTGCCGCGAACAGAATCGCTGTTTACAACGATCAGACAAAACCGCTGATCGACTACTACGAGAAGGCAGGCATCATCGCGAACATCGACGGATCGAAGCCGCTGGAAGAATCCTTTGCCAGTGTTTCGAAAGCACTGGATGATACCGCTTTGTAAGCAATATCGGAATGCAGGATCGGGCCGTTGTCATCATGGACGGTGAACTGTGAGAACCAATTCTATATCAGAGGTGCGAAATGGCTAAGAAAGATGTCATAGAAGCGATGGGAACCGTTGTAGATGCACAGCCAAACGCAGTATTCAAAGTGCAGCTGGAAAACGGATTCGAAGTACTCGCTCATATTTCAGGCAAAATCAGAATGAATTACATCAGGATCCTTCCTGGTGATAAGGTGAAAGTCGAACTTTCCCCTTATGACCTCACAAAGGGAAGAATCGTCTGGAGAGACAGAGGTTAGTACCGGAACGACCGGGAAATAGTTCAACCTTTGTAAAGGAGGATAAGAATGAAAGTAAGAGCTTCCGTTAAGCCGATCTGCGAAAAATGCAAGGTCATCAAGAGACATGGCAAAGTCATGGTAATCTGCGAGAACCCGAAGCACAAGCAGAGACAGGGTTAAACGAAACGAAATAAAGGAACGTCCATGTGTTTGAAAAAAATCTTTAAAAAACACTGGCGTTCCTCTTTTTTTTATGCTATCATAGCGTAGTTGCGCCAAGCAGCTTCACATGGGATATTTGCGCTCTTTTTTGGCGTTCCGGCGTTCAGACTGCCGGTCAGCCGGGCGCAGATCCAATATATTTTTGTCTGGTCGCAGCGCCGGGGCTGCTGACTAATAGAAAATCACGTAACCCCCGTCTATATCACCCCCGGAGTGGTGACGGAAGATGGGAAAGGAGGAACATATGGCACGTATTGCTGGTGTCGACCTGCCGAATGACAAGCGCGTAGAAATCGGTCTGACCTACATCTACGGTATCGGCAGAACATCCGCCAGAGCGATCCTCGAGCAGGCAGGTATCAATCCGGATACGAGAGTGAAGGACCTGACAGAGGATGAAGCTGGTAAGATTCGTAAGATCATCGACAACGACTACATGGTTGAAGGTGACCTGAGAAGAGAGGTTTCCATGAACATCAAGCGTCTCATGGAGATCGGAAGCTACAGGGGTATCCGCCACAGACGTGGTCTGCCGGTCAGAGGTCAGAAGACGAAGACCAATGCGAGAACACGTAAGGGCCCGAAGAAGACGGTAGGAAGAAAGAAGAAGTAGAAAGGAGGACAATAGTATGGCAAAGAACCAGAAGAAAGCTGTAAGAAAGAAGAAAATTCAGCGTAAGAACATTACTAAGGGTCAGGCACATATTCAGTCCACCTTTAATAATACACTCGTCACACTGACCGATATGGACGGCAACGCCATTTCCTGGTCCAGTGCAGGTTCCCTCGGTTTCAGAGGATCCAAGAAGTCCACGCCGTTTGCTGCGCAGATGGCAGCAGAGACAGCAACGAAGGCTGCTCTGGTACACGGACTGAAGACAGTTGAAGTTTATGTCAAGGGACCGGGTTCCGGAAGAGAAGCGGCGATCAGAGCGCTGCAGGCTGCGGGTCTGGAGATCACTATGATCAAGGACATCACGCCGATTCCGCACAACGGATGCCGGCCGCCGAAGAGAAGAAGAGTCTAATCGAAAGGAGGAGTTAATATGGCAAGATACACATGCGCTAACTGCAGACTCTGCAGAAGAGAAGGTCAGAAACTTTTCCTGAAGGGTGACAGATGCTACAGTGCGAAGTGCGCTCTGGAGAGAAAGAACTACGCTCCGGGCCAGCACGGTCAGATGAGAAAGAAGAACTCTGAGTACGGTCTGCAGCTGAGAGAAAAGCAGAAGGCGAAGAGATTCTACGGAATTCAGGAAACACAGTTCAGAAATATGTACGAAGAAGCTGCCAGAGCGAAGGGCATCACAGGTGAAAACCTGCTCATCGCACTGGAGCGCAGACTGGACAACGTTGTTTACAGACTGGGATTCGCCGCTTCCCGTAAGGAAGCGAGACAGCTGGTTGTTCACGGCCATTTCACACTGAATGGCAAGAAGGTGAACTCCCCGGCAATCCAGATCAAGTCCGGCGACGTTGTTGCTGTCAAGCAGAAGAGCCAGAGCTCTCCGAAGTTCAAGGAAATCAAGGAAATGCAGATCACAGTTCCGGCATGGATGACTGTGGATGTGGACAAGCTGGAAGGAAAGATCGTCAGCCTGCCTACGAGAGCTGAGATCGATACACCGATCGCAGAGCACCTCATCGTCGAGCTGTACTCCAAGTAATGCAAGTGCTGCGTAAGTTTATGACATTACACCTGGATTTAAGGGAGGGTTTATAGTGATAGAGATCGAAAAGCCGACGATCAGCAAGGAAATCAGCGATGACGGCAAATATGGAAAGTTCACTGTTGAGCCGCTGGAAAGAGGTTACGGCACCACTCTCGGAAATGCGATGAGAAGAATTCTTCTCAGCTCCCTTCCGGGTGCAGCGGTAACTTCCGTGAAGATTGATGGTATCCTGCATGAGTTCTCCACGATCCCTGGCGTCAAGGAAGACGTGACGGAGATCATCCTGAACCTGAAGAAGCTGGCAGTAAAGCTGCACAACGTGGATACCAAGAGAGCGATCATCAATGCAGTGGGACCGAAGGAGGTCACAGCTGCAGATATTGTGGGAGACAGCGATATCGAGATCTTTAATCCGGATCTCCACATTGCCACACTGGAAGAGAACGCTGCCCTTGTGATGGAAATCAATCTGGCAAGAGGCCGCGGTTATGTCCCTGCTGAACAGAACAAGACAGATAGCACGCCGATCTCTGTGATCCCTGTGGATTCTATCTACACTCCGGTCAGCAGAGTCAACTACACGGTTGAGAATACCAGAGTCGGTCAGGTGACTGACTACGACAGACTGGTCCTTGAGATCTGGACGGACGGTTCCGTTACGCCGGAGGAAGGCGTTTCCATCGGAGCCAAGATCATGCAGGAACACCTGAATCTGTTCATCGAACTGGATGACAACACAGATAACATGGAAATCATGGTCGAGAAGGAAGAAGATCAGAAGGAAAAGGCTCTGGAGATGACGATTGAGGAACTGGAACTCTCCGTCAGATCTTATAACTGTCTGAAGCGTGCGTCCATCAACACCGTGGAGGAACTCACGGAGAAGACAGAAGAGGACATGATGAAGTTCAGAAACCTCGGAAAGAAGTCTCTGGAAGAAGTTAAGAACAAGCTCGCAGAACTCGGCCTCAGCCTGAAGCCGAGCGACGAGTAGCGATACAGCATGCGGATCCGGACAGCGCGGGCGCTCTCCGGACACCGTACCAATCTAAGGAAGGAGAATAGACATGCCGGGATATAAGAAGTTAGGCAGAGAAACTTCCCATAGAAAGTCCATGCTGAGAAATCTGGTAACAGATCTCCTCAGAGAGGGAAGAATCTCCACCACTGACGACAGAGCGAAAGAAGCCGGAAGACAGGCTGAGAAGATGATCACTCTGGCGAAGCGCGGCGATCTCCACGCAAGAAGACAGGTTCTGAGCTATGTTTTCGATGAAGACGTAGTGACGAAGCTCTTCGATGAGATCGCGCCGAAGTACGCTGACCGCAACGGCGGTTACACGCGTATCCTGAAGCTGGGTCCTCGCAGAGGAGACAACGCTGAGGTTGTCTTCCTGGAGCTCGTATAGTCGTACATCAGGAATGAACTGCCGCTGCAGATGCGCTGCATCTGCGGCGGCTTTTTTTTCGGCCGGAAGGGTCCCCGGATTTGAGATATACCGCGAGAGTTGGTATAATAGCACCACAGACCGGACCACTTCCCGGAAGGAGTCTGCCGTTGTGAAATCCGTGCGGCTTGGTCCGGAACGAAACAGAATGTTATTTCCGGCCGGGGGAGGCGGCGCAGCCGGCTCTGCCTCCGGCCGCTTGCGGCATACAGGAGAAGGAGTTTTATGGGTGATCAGAAACGAAAGCGCAACTTTGCGATTCTTCTTTTTGTATTTTATATTGTATCCACCTTCGCCACACCGGTGATCGGCCTTCTGGTCTGTGTGCCCCTGGCCCTTCTGTGGCTAAATGCCCGGGCGGTTATGAGTCCGAAATACGGACTGGAACTGTCCCTGGATCTGGCGTCCCATGCAGAGAAAAATCAGACAGTCACCCTGACGATCAATGCCCGCTATACCTGCCGGCCGGCGGTGGTGAATCTGCGCACGGAGGTTTCCCTCCGGAATACCCTGACAGATGAGAATATGCGGATACCGGTGAACTTCCGGGTGAAGGGGCCGGGGACCACGAAGTACAGGCTGAAACTGTCTGAAGAAAACTGCGGGAAAGTACAGGTCGGCATCGACGGATGCACTCTGAAAGGTCTGCTGTTCCGGTCGGAACGGGATGTGAGTGCGGCGGCTTCGGCGGAGATGACCGTGGCTCCGGATCCGGTGCTCCGGGAGATGCCCCGGTCCGTTGAGGGCATGGCCGGAAAGAAAGTGCTGGTGGTGCTGGACAATGTGTCGGCAGACCATCTTTCCTTCGTGCCCCGGGGGAAGGCCCGGCTGGCGGAACAGTTCCTGGCTGTGGCCGGCGCCCTGGAAGCCGGTGGTGCTGACGTATATCTGGCATGGTTCGACCGGAGAGAGGGCAGTTTCTGTGTGCAGAGCGGCAGAACTAAGGAAGACCGGAGAAACGTGCGGGATCAGATTTTCGACACCGGGTTCCCGGAGGCGGATCCCGGCTGCATCTACAGCCTGACGGCCAGAGCCTCCTCCATGAACTTCGACTATTTCTACGTGGCGAATCCCGTGGGGGTGTGGCAGCATATGGAGGAGCTCCGCCGCCTGGGGCCGGTGGAGCGGATGAACTGAATGCGCAGTTATTCATGCAACTATTCGGAAGCGGAGCCCGGGTCAGCCGGGCTCCGTCGTGTGACGGGGATGAAACAATGTTCGATGGATTGAGAGAAAAGAAAAGAAGAAATATCTATGCGGTCATCATGATCGCCCTTCTGGTGCTTACAGCCATCTCGGCGAACATCATTGCTGCAGTGATTCTGGTGATCATGTTCCTGCTCTATGCCCTTTCCATGCTTTCCACACTGTACATGGGAGAGCAGGGGGTTACTGTGACCATGGACGTGCCCGGGGAAACGGAGCAGGGCAGGAGTGTGGATCTGACCCTTGCCGTCCGGGGTGCCCGGCCCTGGTATCTGGCCAATCTTTCTTCACACATCACCATCCAAAACGAGCTCACAGGGGAGACCATGGAAGTGAATCCTTCCTTCTTCCTCCTCCCGCCGGGAACCGGCCGCTGCCGCCCGGTCACGATTTCTGATACCCACTGCGGACGGATCCGGATCACTGCGGATCCGGTTTCCTTCACCGATCTTCTGGACCGGGTGAAGCGGGACTCCGGAACCTCCTATGAGACTTTCCTGTATCTGCTTCCGCACTTGGAACTGCTGTCTGAACGTGCATTGCAAATGGACGATGGGTTTACGGCGGACCCGGGAAATTATGATCCGGGAAGCAGGGATCCGGAGGGGGGAAGAACGAGAGAAGCAGGCCCGGAAGGAAGGGGATGTCCTTCCGCTGTTCTCACCCTGGGAACCATGGACCGGAGCCTGTCCGCTGAAGAAAAGAGCCGCCGGGTTGCGCAGTTTTTGTCTGCTTCCTTCACCTGGCTGCAGGAGGGGCGGCCCCACATCCTGGTATGGCAGGATGGGGAGAAGAATCTTCCGGTGCATGAGGAGATCCGGTGCCGGGAAGACCTGGACCGGGCCGTCCGGGATCTGCTGGACACTCCCCTCACCGAGAGCCCGGGGAAATAGCCCGGGAACGGGGCACATCCCCGAATCGTTACGAACATGGAGAGATGAGAAAGGATTGGAATGAGTTTCGATAATCTGAATGACAAGCAGCAGGAAGCGGTGCGTCAGCTGGACGGTCCGCTGCTGATTCTGGCGGGAGCCGGATCCGGCAAGACCAGCACCATGACCCACCGGATTGCCCACATGATCGAAGAGGGGATCCCGGCATGGAACATTTTGGCGGTGACATTCACCAACAAGGCTGCGGCGGAAATGCGGGAACGGGTGGAGAGCCTGATCGGGGACACACAGGACATGTGGATCCTCACATTCCACGCCATGTGCCTCCGGATGCTCCATATCTATGCGGATCGGATCGGCTACGATTCTAACTTTGTCATCTACGACACCTCGGACCAGAAGACGCTGGTGAAGAACATCGAGAAGGAGCAGGGCATCAGCGACCGGGAGTTCAAGCCCCAGTACATTCTGTCCGTCATCAGCCGGTGCAAGGAGAAGGAAATGGGGCCGGAGGAATACCGCCGGTCGGCACTGGAAGGCCCCCGGGAGAAGGCCGTCTATGCAGTCTACAAGGAATACGAGAGCCGGCTCCGGGAGAACAACGCCATGGACTTCGACGACCTGCTGCTGAACTGCCTGCGTCTTCTGGAGAGCGAGACGGATGTACTGGAGAAATACCAGAACCGGTTCCGCTTCATCATGGTGGACGAGTATCAGGACACGAACCACATCCAGTACCGGCTGATCAGCCTGCTGGCGGCGAAACACCACAATCTCTGTGTGGTGGGAGACGACGACCAGTGCATCTACCAGTGGCGGGGGGCGGACATCAGCAATATCCTGGATTTTGAGAAAGATTTCCCGGATGCGAAGGTCATCAAGCTGGAGCAGAATTACCGCTCCGTGGGAAACATTCTGGCGGCGGCCCACTCCGTGATCCGGCACAATACCTCCCGGAAGCAGAAGGAATTGTGGACCACCCGGGAGGACGGAGAGAAAATCAACTACTACCGGGCGGACAACGACCGGGAAGAGGCGGACTATGTAGCTCGTCAGATCGGGTACATGAACCGCAGCGGCCGGAGTCTGAACGATTTCGCCATTCTGTACCGGACCAATGCCCAGTCCCGGCTGTTTGAAGAGGCACTGAGCCGCCATGGCATTCCGTACCAGGTTCTCTCCGGCATGCGCTACTACGACCGGAAAGAAATCAAGGACATCATGGCGTACATGCGCCTGATTGTGAACCCGGCGGACGATCTGTCCCTGACCCGGGTGATCAATGAGCCGAAACGGGGGGTGGGACCGAAATCCCTGGACAAGCTGGCCGCCTTCGCCCGGGTCCGAGGTCAGAGTATCTTCGAGGCGCTCATCGATCCGGACGGGGAGATGCTGGATACCCTGCCGGGCCGTTCCTATGACAAGGTGAAGGAAATGGTTACTGTCATGAAAGAATGCCGGGAGCAGCGCAGTGATATGAGTGTCTCCGACATTTATGACGCCCTGCTGGTGAGAACCGGTTATCTGAAGTCTCTGGAGGACGAAAAGTCCGTGGAGGCCGAAAGCCGCATCGAGAACCTGATGGAATTCAAAACCGTCATCGCCGAGTATGAGAAGTCCGCCGAAGACCCGACTGTGGAGGAGTTCATGGCCCAGCTGACCCTGGCGGCGGAGGTGGACAACATGGATGATTCCCAGACCCAGGTGACCATGATGACCATGCACAGCGCCAAGGGCCTGGAATTCCCGGTGGTTTTCATTCCGGGGCTGGAGGACGGCCTGTTTCCGGGGAGCCGGGCCTTCGACGACGATGACCAGATGGAGGAGGAACGCCGGCTCTGTTATGTGGGCATGACCCGGGCGAAGGAGCTGCTCTTCCTGACCTCTGCGGAGGTGCGCACCCGTTACGGCAGAACGGATTACACCCGGGAGTCCCAGTTCCTCCGGGAAGTGGACAAAAAATTACTGACCGGATCGGCCGTCTACCAGCGCAGAGGACAGCGTTCCAGTCTGGGGGTTTCCTCCGGAAGCCGGGACGGTTTCGCAAAAGAACCGGCGTATAAGCCGTTCGATGCGCTGAAATATGCGAAGCAGCAGACCAGGAAGGCCGCTGCCGGCGGCGATACGGACCTGAACCAGGGTGACCGGGTGAAACACGGAAAGTTCGGTGAGGGACTCGTGATCAGCGTTACCGACAGCATTGTCACAGTGGCGTTCGATACGGCGGGGATCAAGAAGCTGGCGAAGGGCATTGCCCCGCTGAAGAAACTGTAGGATCAGGACGCCGGCAGGCGGACACAGAATACGGGAGAAGGGAATATGGACGAGAAACAGCGGATCAGAGAACTGGTGGAGAAACTGAATCAGGCCTCGAAAGCCTATTACATGGATGCGGAAGAAATCATGCCGAACATCGAATATGATGCGATGTACGACGAACTTCTGGAATTGGAACGCCGCACCGGCATCGTTTTGTCCAACAGCCCGACGCAGAACGTGGGATATGAAATCATGTCCGACCTGCCGAAGGAGCGGCATCCGAGCCGCATGCTGTCCCTGGACAAGACGAAGGACCGGGAGGCGCTCCGGTCCTGGCTGGGAGAGCAGAAAGGTCTGCTGAGCTGGAAGCTGGACGGCCTCACAATCGTGCTGACCTACGACGGCGGAAAGCTGACGAAGGCGGTCACCCGGGGAAACGGGGACGTGGGCGAAGTCGTGACAAATAATGCGAAGGTCTTCGACAATGTGCCGGTGTCCGTCGGATTCCGGGGGCATCTGGTGCTGCGGGGGGAAGCGGTGATCAAGTACAGCGATTTCCGCCGGATCAACGACAGCCTGGGGGATGCGGATGCGAAGTACAAGAATCCCCGGAACCTCTGCAGCGGCTCCGTCCGCCAGCTGGATCCCCGGATCACGAAGGAGCGGCATGTGAACTTCATCGCCTTCACGCTGGTGGAGGCGGAAGGGGTGGATTTCGGAGAGCGCCGGCATAATCAGCTGGACTGGCTGAAGGAGCAGGGGTTCGACGTGGTGCCTTACCGCTATGTGGACAAAGACACCATTCTGGAGACGATCCAGTGGTTCTCCGAAGCGATTGTGGATAACGATTTTCCGTCGGACGGGCTGGTGCTGACCTACGATGATATGGCGTACGGCCGTTCTCTGGGGACGACGGCGAAGTATCCCCGGGACTCCATGGCCTTCAAGTGGGCGGACCAGAAGGAAGAAACCACGCTGCGGGAGGTGGAGTGGAGCGCTTCCCGCACCGGTCTGATCAATCCGGTGGCCGTATTCGATCCGGTGGAGCTGGAAGGCACGACGGTTTCCCGGGCTTCCGTACACAATGTCAGCATTATGGAAGAGCTGAAGCTGGGCATCGGCGACCGGATCACGGTGTACAAGTCCAACATGATCATTCCTCAGATTGCGGAAAATCTCACCGAAAGCGGCACCTGCATTCCGCCGGACCGGTGTCCGGTGTGCGAAAGCGGAACGAAGATCCATGAGGATAACGGCGTCCGGACCCTGTACTGCCCGAACCCGGACTGCCCGGCGAAGCAGATCAAGAGCTTCGGGCTCTTCGTCTCCCGCAATGCGCTGAATATCGAGGGGCTCAGCGAGGCCACCATCGAGAAACTCATCGGCAGGGGGCTGATCCGGGATTTTGCCGATCTGTTCCGGATTGACCGGTACCGGGATGCGATTACGGAGATGGAGGGATTCGGGGAGAAATCCTTCCAGAATCTGCAGAAGTCGCTGGAGAGGGCATCCCATACCACACCGGACCGTCTGCTTCTGGGGCTGGGGGTTCCGGGCATCGGCGCAGCCAATGCAAGAGTCATCGCCCGGGCTTTCCACATGAAGTGGAACGACATCCAGCATGCCACGAAGGAGGAACTGACCCGCATCGACGGTGTCGGCGACGTGATGGCGGAGGCCTATGTGAAGTATTTCCGTGATCCTTCGGTGCAGGAAAAACTGGCGGATCTGCTTTCGGTGCTGGATCTGGACGAGACGGAAGAAGAGCGGGAGGAATTCCTCAGCGGCATGACTTTCGTGATCACCGGTTCTCTGAATCATTATGAGAACCGGGAGGCGCTGAAGGCGGAGATTGAGGGTGCCGGCGGCAAGGTGGCCGGTTCGGTCAGCCGGAAGACATCGTATCTGATCAACAATGATCTGGCCTCCACTTCCGGAAAGAACCGGAAGGCCCGGGAACTGGGCATTCCGATTATTGATGAAGAGGAGATCCGGAGATGGCTGGCGGCCGGTGCCGTGGAGGAAACGGCACCGGAAGGGTCCGGCGCAGGAGAAGCGTCCGGGGAACCGGAGAAGGAGTAGAAAATGGGTGTGCTGGGTATCGGAAAACTGGACAGCGATGTTCTGCAGAGAATTGTCATCGACCGCATCCGCTACCGCCGGCCGGAGGTCAGGACCCGGGCCGGTATCGGCGAGGACTGCGCTGTGGTGAACTTCGGAGATTATGACTGTGTGATTTCCACAGACCCGATTACGGCGGATGTGAAGGATATCGGCCGGCTGTCCATTCATATTTCCTGTAATGACATTGCCAGTAACGGGATTCAGCCGCTGGCCATCACGCTGGCGGTCATGCTTCCGGAGGGAACGACGACGGAGGATGTGGAACAGATCATGACCCAGGCGGGAGAGGCCGCCGAACGGGCGGGGGTGGAAATCGTCGGCGGTCACACAGAGGTGACCCGGAGCGTCCGGCAGCCGGTGATTGTCTCCACAGCCTTCGGCCGGGCGGTATCCGGCACTTCGGCCTCCGCCCGGGATATGCGGCCCGGGGACCGGATTCTGATGACGAAATACGCCGGCCTGGAAGGCACCGGGATTATTGCGGCGGATCTCGGACGGCAGCTGGGGGGCGTTCTGACCGAAGCCGAACGGGAAGAAGCCCGGGCCCTGCTGGATCAGGTCAGTGTGGTGAAGGAAGGCGTGATCGCCGGCGAAATCGGCACCGCCGGGATGCATGACGTGACCGAAGGGGGAATCTTCGGGGCGGTGTGGGAGATGTGTCACATTTCCCGGCTGGGCGCCCGGCTGGATGTGGACCGGATTCCGGTGCTGCCGGTGACCCGGAAGATCTGCGATGCCTTCGGGATCGACTGCATGCGGCTGATTTCCAGCGGCTGCATGCTGATGGCGGCGCCGGCGGACAAGGCAGCGGAGATTACCCGCCGGGTTACAGCGGCGGGCATCCTGATCACGGATGTCGGTGAAGTTCTGGCGCCGGGGACGGCGGTTACCGGCACTTCCGGCGGACGGACGTTCACCATTGATCCGCCGGGGGCGGATGAGCTGTACAAGGCGGTGCATTAGACCGGTGCGGAGACGGAATTAGTTGACGTTGCCGCCGAAAAAATGTATAATAATTGAGCAATTTGCCCTCGGGCAGCTCCGTATGGCATGGTCTGGGTCCTGCGCAATAGGATGCCGTGAACCTTGTCAGGTCCGGAAGGAAGCAGCAATAAGCGGAAGTTTCTATGTGCCGCAGATCAGCCTTTTCCTACGTCACGCGGAGCTGCCCGGGGGCAGATTTTTTATCTTGAACACGTTCCGGAAGGCTGTGGGACACACGGTCTTTCGTTCTATTCAAACGGCCGGAGGAACGGGAAGGAAATATGCGTATGGCGGGATATAAGGCGTTATACAGAGAAACGAGACCGGAAGTTTTCTCGGAACTGCTGGGGCAGGACCACATCGTGCGCATTCTGCAGCATCAGATTGCCACGAACACAGTCAGTCACGCATACCTGTTCTGCGGAACCCGGGGAACAGGGAAAACCACCACCGCCAGAATTCTGGCGAAGGCGCTGAACTGTACGGCGGAGGACGGGCCGGTGCCCTGCGGGGTCTGCCCGAACTGCCGTGCGATTGCGGAAGGCAGTTTCATGGATGTCATCGAAATCGATGCTGCATCCAATAACAAGGTGGACAACATCCGGGAGCTTCGGGAAAGTGTGAAATATCCGCCGTCGGTAGGCCGGAAGAAGGTCTACATCATCGACGAGGTTCACATGCTGACCACAGGGGCGTTCAATGCCCTGCTGAAGACGCTGGAGGAGCCGCCGGAAGATGTGGTGTTCATTCTGGCCACCACGAACCCGGAGAAGGTGCCTCAGACGGTCCTTTCCCGGTGCATGCGGCTGGATTTCCGGCGGGTGTCCACAGAAGTTCTGGCCGCCCACATGGGGGAGATCTGTGAGAAGCGGGGCGTCGAAATCACACCGGATGCGCTCCGGCTTCTGGCCACGAATGCGGAGGGGTCGGTCCGGGATTCTCTGAGTATCCTGGAACAGTGCCTGGCTTCCGGGGAAGCGCATCTGAACCGGGAGATCATACTGGATTACCTGGGAACCGCTGGAGACGAGTTCTTCGGAGAACTGACGGAGGACGTGATGCGGGGAGATATCTCCGCAGCATTCCTTCTGCTGGACCGGGCCCTTCGGGACGGCGGCGATGTGAAACAGCTCATGAAAGACTGGATGGGCTACTTCCGCAGCCTGATGATTGCGAAATACGTCGGGAATCCGGAAGAGATGCTGAACATGGCGGAGGACAGCATTCAACGGCTGAAGGAACAGAGCAGAAACCTGAGTGCTGAGACTCTGAACCGGGGCATTGTCACATTGGCGAAGGCAAATAATGACGCTCGCTATTCCACCCAGGCGAGGACACTGATGGAGGTGGCCATCGTCACCATCGCTTCCGGTATGGCCTACGGGGCGGAACCGGCTCCGGTCCCTCCTGCAGGGGTGGGTGCTGCCGCACCGGCTGCCGCCCGGAAACCGGCGGCGGGAACATCGGCTTCCGTTCAGAAATCCGTAGCGAGAACATCGGCTTCCGCCCGGAAATCTGCGGCGGGAGAAAGGATGAATCGTGTATCGCAGTTTGGCGATGAAGAAGGCGCTGCAACGGGTCAGGCGGAGGAATCTGCCGGCGCTCCGGAGAGCAGCGCCCGGGAAGGCGGATACTCCATGCAGGATCTGGAGGATATCTGGAATAACGTGGCGGATCGGATCAGCGGCGATCGGCCGGCCCTCAGCGCCGCCACGAACGGCGTCGTTCTGACCGGCATTTCCGATGATCAGTTCCGCCTGCAGGTGACTAACGGCATGGCGGGACATCTGCTGAAGCAGAACCGGGAGTACATCATGGATCTGATGGAGAAGGAGACCGGCCGGAGAAGGAGCATGGTGCTCCGGGATCCGGCGGATTCTGCGGAGCCGGAAGGCGGAAACCGGGACGAAAAGCTCCGGGATCTGGCGAAGGGTGCGTCCGAGATCCTGGGTGTGGATGTGGATGTGCGCTGACGACCGGGATATCGTGTTTTTTTGTCAATCGAAATAGAGAAGAATCAGCCGGCGGACGGGCCGGAACAGGAGGAATGAATCATGGGAAGAGGAATGAGAGCAGGACGTAAGCCGCGTACAGGCGGTGCAGGCGGCGGCCGGAAGGCCCAGATGCAGCAGATGCAGCAGCTTCAGGCGGTGCAGGCTCAGATGGAGCAGATGCAGGCGGAGCTGGAAGAGAAGGAAATCGAGGCGTCTGCGGGGGGCGGTGTGGTTACGGCCAAGGTCAACGGGAAGAAAGAACTGGTCAGCCTGACCATCGATCGGGATGTGGTGGATCCGGAGGATGTGGAGACACTGCAGGATCTGGTGATTGCGGCGGTCAACGAGGGGATGCGCCAGATTGATGAGCTGTCCAACAGCGAGTACAGCAAAATCACCGGCGGACTGGGCATCCCGGGACTTTAGGCAGCGGAGCGTGATAGAATGCAGTATCCGAGACCTCTCGGCAGACTGATCGGCGAATTGTCGAAACTGCCGGGAATTGGAACGAAAACAGCCCAGCGGCTGGCTTTTCATATTCTTTCTCTGACCGACCGGGAAGCGGAGAATCTGGCTGACGCCATTCAGGAGGCGAAGCATACCATGCGGTACTGCTCCGTCTGCGGCAATCTGACGGATCAGGATCCCTGTGCCGTCTGCTCCGATCAGACCAGGGACCGGACGACAATCTGTGTGGTGGAGACGCCCCAGGATGTTATGGCCATGGAGCGGGTGCGGGAATATAAGGGGCTGTATCACGTCCTCAACGGTGTCATCTCGCCCATGGAGGGAATCGGTCCGGAGGACATCAATCTCCGGCAGCTGATTCTCCGGCTGCAGCAGCACCCGGAAGTGACGGAAGTGATTCTGGCCACGAATCCGAACATCGAGGGAGAAGCGACGGCCATGTATATCGCCCGGCTGCTCAAGCCGTCCGGTATCAAAGTCACCCGGATTGCCCACGGCCTGCCGGTGGGCGGTGATCTGGAGTACGCCGACGAGGTTACGCTTCTGAAGGCCATGGAGGGCCGCACTGCGCTTTAGAATGGGAACGGCTGTCATTGGATACAATCTTCTGCGCCGCATGGCCGACATCGCCAGTGAGATGAAAAACGAAGTACCGCCCGCAGGCGCAAGCGCTGCGGGCGGTACTTTGTTTCAAATGATTTAGCCCATCAGAGCCTGGAACCAGGCGGTCTTCGAGAAGAAGAACGTACTGATCTGGATGAAGACGATGAAGGCCATCAGAATCGGCGCAATGTAGCGCATGGAGAAATTGACGAAGCCCTTGGTCCGATACGGGGAACCGTGTTCGATTTCATCGTCCAGGTAGTGTCTGCGGGTCCAGCCCAGCAGGATGGTCATTGTCAGTCCGCCCAGCGGCATGAAGATGCCCTCTCCCAGCAGGTCGAAGGCGTCCAGCCAGCTCGGCTGGCCGAACGGTTTCCACATGGCGGTGTTGCCGCCCAGCTGGTCCACCGTCACCAGGATGCCCCCCAGCAGAGCCAACAGTACGGCGATGCCGGTCATCCGTGCCCGGGAGCCGGACTTGCCCTGCTGCAGTCTGTGGTCGATCAGTGCCGAAACGGCTCCTTCCATCATGCCGATAGAGGAGGAAAGAGCTGCCAGGAAGACCAGCAGGTAGAAGATGAATCCGAAGAGCGGACCGAAGGATCCCATGCCGTCGAACACGGTCTGCAGGGATACGAACAGCAGTCCCGGGCCGCCGCTCGGCTCGATGCCCATGGCGAAGACCGCAGGCAGAACGCAGCAGCCTGCCAGCAGGGCTGCAATGGTGTCCAGAACCGGAACCAGAACGGCCTGCTTTTCGATGTTGGCATCCTTGTCCAGGTAGGATCCGAAGGAGATCAGGCATCCGGATGCCAGGGACAGGGAGAAGAACAGCTGGCTGCCCGCTGCCGCGAAGACCTTGAACCAGCCCGTCCCCTTGAATACTTCGAAATTCGGCTTGAACATGAATTCCAGGCCGCCTTTCGCACCCGGCAGGGTGCAGCAGCGGATGGCCATGATGATCAGCAGCAGGTAGAGTGCCGGCATCGCCACTTTCGAGAATTTTTCGATACCGCTTTCCACGCCCTTCGCAATGACCAGGCCGGTCAGTCCCAGGAAGAGCAGCATCCACGGAAGGCTGGAAGTCGGGGTGGAAATCAGGGCGCCGAAGAAATCGTCACTCTTCGTATCTCCCACGCCGAAACCGGCATGGATCATATCACCGAAATTCGCCACCATGTACTTCATGACGAAGCCGCCCAGCACTACATAGAAACAGATCAGGCAGAACGGCGAGAGCGTATCGAAGATACCGCCGATGGTCAGACGGCGATCCGCCTTGTGAAAGGCCTGGACCGCAGAGGTGCGGGTCTTTCGGCCCAGTGCAATTTCTCCGATCATCATCGGATAGCCCAGGAAGACCGCCAGAATAATGTAGATGATAATGAAGGCGAACCCGCCGTTGGCCCCGGCTTTGTAAGGAAATCCCCAGATGTTCCCCAGGCCCACGGCAGAGCCCACCGCAGCCATCAGAAAACCGAAACTGCTGGCGAACCCGCCCCGTTTCTCCGAATTGTTCATGTTTGCAACTCCTCTTCTCGCAAGAAAACAACGATCACTCATCGCTCTGCCACTGGAAAGTGGCAAAATTTTATGATAAATAAATTGTACGTATATTGTGGGGAGTTGTCAATTAAAACGGAAGAGAATTGTGCGGACCGTACATTCTTACCGGCTGGGGAGAAAGATGATTCACAGGGCCGTCTTTTGTGGTATATTATTGTAGATTATGCGAAAACGAATCGGCGCGAAGACCGGAAGGAGCGGTATACCCATGCTGAAACGAAAAAAACCGGAAACCCAGCTGCAGGCAGACGTCCGGCACATCCTGATGTGCACGCTGGGAGCCTTCATCATCGCCTTCAATCTGAACACATTCGTCAATACCGGCGGATTGTTCCCCGGCGGTTTTGCAGGCGTGGCACTGCTGATCATCCGGGGCCTGGCGAAATATGCGGGGATACACCTCTCCTATTCCATCATCTATATCCCGATCAATCTGATTCCGGTCTGGATCGGATGGAAATACATCGGAAAGCGGTTCACTCTGTTCTCACTCTACGTCATCGTTCTGAGCAGTCTGCTCACGGACTTCATGCCGAAGATCACGGTGACCTACGATGTGTTCCTGATCGCCCTTTTCGGCGGCATCGTCAACGGAACGGTCATTTCCATCTGCCTGTATGCCAACGCATGCACCGGCGGAACGGATTTTATCTCTATGTATTTCTCCGCCCAGAAGGGGGTGGACGCGTGGAACTACATCTTTGCCGGCAACGTGGTAGTTCTGACGCTGGCCGGTCTGATGTTCGGCTGGGACAAGCCGCTGTATTCGATTGTCTATCAGTTCTGTACCACCCAGGTCATTCACACCTTCTTCCGGCGGTACAACAGCCAGACACTGATGATCATTTCCGAGAAGAGCGAAGAAATCTACGAGGTGATCCGGCTGCTGACCCATCATGACGGCACCCTGTTCAAGGGGATCGGCATGTATCAGAAGAAGGAACGGCGCATGATCCTGTCCGTTGTGTCCAGTGACGAGGTGAGCCGGCTTTTGGCGCGGATCCAGGAGATCGACCCCAATGCCTTCATTAATATTTGGAAAACCGAGCAGCTGGTGGGGAATTTCCACCGGCGTGACATTGACTGATGAAATACTTTCCGGGCCTGCCGGGCGTGCCGAGCGCCGGGGTCCGTTTCTTTTTGTCCGTCCGGAAGGACAAAAAAATAACCGGTGCGCATCCGCGTTCCAGGAGGGAGTGCAACATGGAATTCAAACTGCATTCGAAGTTCAAGCCCACAGGTGATCAGCCCCAGGCCATCGAGAAGCTGGTAGCGAGTTTTCAGGCGGGGCACAAGTATCAGACGCTGCTGGGGGTCACCGGATCCGGCAAGACGTTCACCATGGCGAATGTCATCCAGCGGCTGCAGCGGCCGACTCTGATTATTTCTCATAATAAGACGCTGGCGGCGCAGCTCTACGGGGAGATGAAGGAATTTTTTCCGGAGAACGCCGTGGAGTATTTCGTGTCCTATTACGACTATTATCAGCCGGAGGCGTATGTTCCGTCTACGGATACCTACATTGAGAAGGATTCCCAGATCAACGACGAGATCGAGAAACTGCGGCACAGCGCCACGGCGGCTCTGTTCGAACGCCGGGACGTCATCATTGTGGCCAGTGTTTCCTGTATCTACGGACTGGGCAGCCCGGTGGACTATGAGCACGAGATGGTTTCGCTCCGGCCGGGCATGGAGATTCCCCGCCAGGAGCTGCTGCGCCGACTGGTGGACATTCAGTACACCCGGAATGATCTGGCCTTCGAGCGGGGCACCTTCCGGGTTCGGGGTGACACCATCGACATCTACCCGGCGGGGTCCGATACGGCGGTGCGGGTGGAACTGTTTGGAGACGAGATCGACACCATCAAGGAAATGAACCCGCTGACCGGGGAGATTCTGGGGCTGCGGAACCACATCGCCGTCTGGCCGGCCTCCCATTACGTCACCTCGAAGGAGAACCTGGAACGGGCACTGGGAACCATTGAAGAGGAACTGGAAGAGCGAATCGAGTGGTTCAAGTCCCGGGGGAAACTGCTGGAGGCCCAGCGCATCGAACAGCGCACCCGTTATGATATGGAAATGCTCCGGGAAGTGGGTATCTGCAAGGGCATCGAGAACTATACGCGTCACCTTGCGGGCTTTCAGCCGGGGGAGAAGCCGTACACTCTGATCGACTATTTCCCGGATGATTTCATCATCATGACCGACGAATCCCATGTCATGCTGCCCCAGCTTCACGCCATGTACCACGGCAACCTGTCCCGGAAGCAGTCCCTGGTGGACTACGGCTTCCGGCTGCCTTCCGCCCTGGACAACCGGCCGCTGAAATTCGAGGAATTCGAAAAGATGATTCACCAGATTCTGTTCATCAGCGCCACCCCGGCGAAGTACGAACAGGAGAAGTCCGGCGGCGTCACTGCCGAACAGATTATCCGGCCTACCGGGCTTCTGGATCCGCCGATCAGTGTCCGGCCGACAGAGGGGCAGATCGATGACCTGATCAGCGAAATCAACCGGAACATCGAGACCGGCGGCCGGTCCTTTGTCACCACCCTGACGAAGAAGATGGCGGAGCAGCTCACCGATTATCTGAAGGCGGCGGGGATCCGTACGAAGTATCTGCATTCGGATATCGATACCTTAGAGCGGATGCAGATTATCCGGGACCTCCGATTGGGTGAATTCGACGTACTGGTGGGAATCAACCTTCTGCGGGAGGGTCTGGATATTCCGGAGGTCACTCTGGTGGCGATTCTGGATGCAGACAAGGAAGGATTCCTCCGGACGGAGACCTCCCTGATTCAGACCATCGGCCGGGCGGCCCGGAATGTGAACGGCCGGGTCATCATGTACGGGGACAAGGTCAGCCCGGCCATGCAGGCCGCCATCGACGAAACCCAGCGGCGCCGGGGGATTCAGGAAAAATACAATGAAGCGCACGGCATCACCCCGAAGACCATTCAGAAGGATGTGCGGGATCTGATCGAGGCCACCAGACCGGCGGAGAAGGAGACAGAAATCCGGAAGCCGGAGGAAATGACCCACAAGGAACGGAAAGAATACGTGAAGAAACTGGAGAAGGAGATGCGCCAGGCGGCGGAGGATCTGCAGTTCGAACGGGCGGCGGAGCTCCGGGATCTGGTTTTCGAGTACCGGTCCCGGATGTAGGCCGGGTTCCGACCGCCGGCGGATGGGCTTTGTCCCCCGGACTTCACTCCGGGCTGCGCCCGGACGGATCCCCGCCTGACCCGGACAGAGGTACGAAATATACAGGAGTAATGAAAATATGCCGAATGAAATCATTATCAAAAATGCGAATGTCAACAATCTGAAGCATTTCAGCGTCCGGATTCCCCGGGATAAGCTGGTGGTGCTCACCGGACTCTCCGGTTCCGGAAAGTCCTCCCTGGCATTCGAAACCATCTACGCAGAGGGACAGCGCCGGTACATCGAGAGCCTTTCCTCCTATGCCCGGCAGTTCCTGGGACAGATGGACAAGCCGGATGTGGAGTCCATTGAGGGACTTTCCCCGGCCATTTCCATCGATCAGAAAACCACCAGCAAGAACCCCCGCTCCACTGTGGGAACCGTCACCGAAATTCACGACTATCTGCGGCTTCTCTATGCGCGGATCGGCAGGCCTCACTGCCCGGTATGCGGCCGGCCCATCACCAGCCAGAGTGTGGATCAGATCGTGGATACCATCATGGGATTTCCGGAGCGGACAAAACTCATGATTCTGGCGCCGGTGGTCCGGGGCCGGAAGGGGGAACACGTGAAACTCCTGGACCGGATCCGCCGGGACGGATACACCCGGGTGCGGGTGGACGGCGAGATTCTGCTTCTGGATGAGGACGAGATCCGGCCGGAGAAGAACCGGAAACATACAATCGAAATCGTGGTGGACCGGATTATTGTGAAGCCGGGTCAGGAGGGACGGATCGCCGAGGCAGTGGAACTGGCCATGAAGGAAGGAAACGGCCTCACCGTGGTCGCCTTCCGGGGGGAGGACGGCGTCCAGAGGGAGCAGACTTTCTCCAGTAAGCTGGCCTGCCCGGAGCACGGAGTCAGCATCGAGGAGCTGGAGCCGAGAATGTTTTCCTTCAACAGTCCTTTCGGTGCCTGTCCCACCTGCAGCGGTCTGGGCTTCACGGAGAAGATCGACCCGGAGAAGTTCATCTATACGGACAAAAGCATCGCAGAGGGCGCTCTGTCCCGGGTATTCGGCTCCATGGAATACTCCTCCTTCTACCGGAAGATGGTGGAAGTGCTGGCGGAGGAAAAGCATGTGGACCTGAATACCCCGTACCGGGATCTGCCGAAGGATTTCCTGCAGGAGCTGCTTCACGGAACCGGAACCCGGGAACTGAAATATGATTACACCACCGGCAGCGGGAAAGTACAGCATCATTCCCATCCTTTCGAGGGACTGCTGGACAGTGTGGAGCGCCGCTACCGGGAGTACGCCGGAGACGCTTTCCGGGACAGAATGGCCCAGTACATGATCGTGCGCAGGTGTCCGGACTGTCAGGGAAGAAGGCTTAAGCCGGAGGTGCTGGCCGTCACGGTAGGCGGTCTGAATATCGCAGAGCTCTCCGATCTGTCGGTTCGGAAAGCGCTGGATTTCGTCCGGGAACTGCCGGCACAGCTGACGGAAAAGGAACAGGCCATCGGCAGCCAGATCATCCGGGAAATCCGGGCACGGCTTCAGTTCCTGGCGGATGTGGGCCTGGACTACCTGACCCTGTCCCGTTCCTCCGCCACACTGTCCGGCGGGGAGGCCCAGCGGATTCGTCTGGCCACCCAGATCGGCTCCGGCCTGCAGGGTGTTCTGTACATCCTGGATGAGCCCAGCATCGGTCTGCATCAGAAAGATAACGAGAAATTGCTGAAGACCCTTCGGCATCTGACGGATATCGGCAACACCCTGATTGTGGTGGAACACGACGAGGATACCATGCGGGAAGCGGACCATGTGGTGGATATCGGTCCAGGAGCCGGTATTTATGGGGGTCATCTGGTGGCCCAGGGAACGGTGGAAGACATCATGGCCTGCCCGGAATCCATCACCGGCCAGTACCTGAGCGGCAAGAGGAAGATTCCGGTGCCGGCGGTCCGCCGGGAAGGAAACGGCCAGAAGATCCGGATCCGGGGTGCGGCGGAAAACAATCTGAAACACATCGATGTGGACATTCCGCTGGGGAAATTCGTGGCGGTGACCGGTGTGTCCGGTTCCGGGAAGTCCTCCCTGATCAACCAGATTCTTTGCAAAGGCGCCTCCCGAGTTCTGAACGGTTCCCAGGAAGAACCGGGGCAGTACGACGAACTGCTGGGACTGGAGAACCTGGACAAGGTCATCAACATTGACCAGTCCCCGATCGGCCGCACCCCCCGGTCCAACCCGGCCACCTATACCGGGATGTTCACTGCGATCCGGGATCTTTTCGCCGCCATGCCGGAGGCGAAAATGCGGGGGTTCGGAAAGGGACGCTTCAGCTTCAATGTAAAGGGGGGCCGCTGCGAAGCCTGTAAGGGCGACGGCATCATCAAGATTGAAATGCATTTCCTCTCGGATGTCTATGTTCCCTGCGAGGTCTGTCACGGAAAGCGGTACAACCGGGAAACTCTGGAAGTGAAGTACAATGGAAAAAACATCTACGACGTACTGAACATGAGTGTGGCAGAGGCTCTGGACTTCTTCAAGAATATGCCGTCCATCCACCGGAAACTGGACACCCTCCATCAGGTGGGTCTGGATTATATCAAACTGGGACAGCCGTCCACCGAGCTGTCCGGAGGCGAGGCCCAGCGGATCAAGCTGGCCACGGAACTGTCCAAACGGTCCACCGGCAGAACCCTGTATATCCTGGACGAGCCGACCACCGGCCTGCATTTCGCCGACGTGGATAAGCTGCTGCAGGTGCTGCAGAAGCTCACCGACGGCGGAAACACCGTGGTGGTCATCGAACACAATCTGGATGTGATCAAACAGGCGGACTGGGTCATCGACCTGGGACCGGAAGGGGGCGACCGGGGCGGCACCATCGTGGCTCAGGGCACCCCGGAGGATGTGGCGGCATCCCCGGAATCCTACACCGGCGCATTCTTGAAGAAGATGCTCCCGTAGGATATAATGGAAACGATATGATGTTTCGCCCCGGGGGGGACCCCACTGAAATGGAGCAGAGAGGAGCTTCTGACATGTTAGTGAAAGAGAATCTGACCATGCTGACCGATTTCTACGAACTGACCATGGGAAATGGCTATTTCGAATCCGGCATGGCGGACCAGATCGCTTATTTCGATATGTTTTTCCGGAAGATCCCGGATCGGGGGGGCTACGCCATCCTGTCCGGCATCGACCAGGTCGTCGATTACCTGGAACACCTGGAATTTACCAATGAGGATATTGCCTATCTCCGGAGCAAGGGCATCTTCAGCGAGGCCTTCCTGGACTACCTGAAGAATTTCAAATTCGCCTGTGACGTCTGGGCCATCCCGGAAGGCACACCGGTCTTCCCGCATGAACCGCTGGTGACAGTGCGGGGTCCTGTCATCCAGGCCCAGCTTCTGGAGACCATGATCCTGCTCACCGTGAACCATGAGAGTCTGATTGCGACAAAAGCCAGCCGCATTGTCCGGGCGGCCCAGGGCAGACCGGTCATGGAATTCGGCTCCCGCAGAGCCCACGGCGCCTCCGCAGCCATCTACGGTGCCCGGGCGGCCTACATCGGCGGGTGCTGCGGCACCGCCTGCACCATCACCGACAGAGAGTGCGGCATCCCGGCACTGGGCACCATGGCCCACAGCTGGGTTCAGATGTTCCCGACGGAGTATGATGCCTTCCGCAAGTATGCGGAACTCTATCCGAACAACTGCGTCCTGCTGGTGGATACTTATAATGTGCTGAAATCCGGCATCCCGAATGCCATCCGGGTATTCCGGGAGCTGAACCCGAAAATCAAGGGCATCCGCATCGACAGCGGCGACATCGCCTATCTGACGAAACAGGCCCGGAAAATGCTGGACGAGGCAGGTTTCGAAGACTGCACCATCACCGTTTCCAACTCCCTGGACGAATACCTGATCAGGGATGTGATCATGGAAGGTGCGAAGATCGACTCCTTCGGCGTCGGCGAGCGTCTCATCACATCCAAGTCCGAGCCGGTATTCGGCGGCGTCTACAAGCTGGTGGCCATCGAAAAGGACGGCGAGCTCATCCCGAAAATCAAGATCTCCGAAAACATCGAAAAGATCACCAACCCGGGCTATAAGAAAGTTTACCGGCTCTACGACAACGAAAACGGAAAGGCCATCGCCGACCTGCTGACGGTCAGCGACGAACCGGCGCCGTCCGGCGACGGGTACGTCCTCTTCGATCCGCAGACCGTGTGGAAGAAGAAGAAACTGAAGAACTTCACGGCCCGCAACCTGCAGGTCCGCCTCTTCGACCGCGGCAAAAAAGTCTACGATTCCCCGGACATCGAAACCATCAAGCAGTACTGCCGGGAGCAGGTGGAAACCCTGTGGGAAGAGACTCTCCGGTTCGAGAACCCCCAGAGCTACTACGTCGATCTGTCCCAGAAATTGTATGAACTGAAGCAGGAGATGATCCGGGAGCATCGCGACCGGAACGAATCCGAACTCTAACTATCAGAAGAAACTTCTCGAAAGGCGGACCCGGTCCATGAGACTGCGCGGGCCGCCTTTCGCTGCCTTTCGCCGCAGGCTGCCGGCGTGCAGCACCCGCCGCAGCACCTGCCGTCCGTTTGGCCTCGCACCCGCCGTCCGTCGGCGGCAGGTGCGACAGGCCCGGGTACTACTGCATACGGCCGTTGGAAGGTGCGACAGGCCCGCGTGCTGTGGCATGCAGCTGTTGGCAGGTGCGATTCTGCCCAAATCCTCTATTTCGCACCCTTGCGGCCCCGGTTGCGGCCGAAAACGCCGGCGACACGATACAGGAGGGTGCGGAATCCAAAAAACTTCAGTTTTCGCACCGAGTGATCCGCCACTCAGCTTTCTTAATCGTAGTTATTTCTCCGACCGGTCGTTGATCGTATACAATCTGCTGAATTACATTCCGGCTGCACGACGTGATGCTTTGCATTCTGTATACAGGGCGAGTAGCTGGGATATTTTTTGCCGGAATATCAGCAGATGGACATCGGCCGCCGGCATGGGGACCAATCCATCGGGTGCGGAATTGCACATTTCCTTTGATTCCGCATCCGCCGGAGTGGCGATCATAAATTAATCGGGTTTTTCTTTTGATTTCGCACCCTTCTGACGCGGTTTTTGGTGCGATAATCCACTTATTCTCGATTCCGCACCTTCGGCATTTCGCATCTTGATTTAGAAATGTGCGGATATCATTTTTTGTAAATCCGCACCCGCCGCATCCGTCGGCCCCGCACCAACCCGCCGCATCCGCCGGCCCCGCACCCGCCGCATCCGCCAACCCACCGCATCCGTCGGCCCCGCACTGCACCCCCGCTGACGACTGATCCCGCACCGACTTGCCGCGTCTGCCGCCCGCCGGCACAAAAAAAGCAGCCCCGGCCCGGACGGCGGAACCACTGTTCCTTCGTCCGGGCCGGGGCCGTCGAAATGACATTCTATTTCACAGCATGCTATCGCCGGATGATGACAGAGGAGGAACTGCTGTGGCTGCTCTCGTCCTTGTCCATCTGGCTGATGGTCTTCGAATTATCCTTCACCAGGTGCTTCGGATACTGCATGATGATATTCACCCGCCAGAAAATGATCAGGCAGGCCGCCAGCAGGATCAGCACGGCGATGACCACATCATTCCAGTCATACAAAAAATCGCGGAAAGTTCTATGCTTTTTCATTCCAAAATCCTCCTGTTCCCCTCGAAACATCTTTTAATTCTACCATAGAGCGGTGAAAGTGACAATTGGTTTTGCTTTTTCTGTGCGGGCTGTTGTATAATGTTAGTCATGGTTAAACTGGAGATCAGCGAAAACGAAGGAAATCAGCGGCTGGACAAGTTTCTGCGGAAGTATCTGGGAAATGCACCGCTGAGTTTCATATACAAGGCGATCCGGAAGGACGTGAAGGTGAACGGGAAACGGAAAACCCGGGAGTATATGCTGGAGACCGGAGATGAGGTGAGTCTCTATCTGACCGACCAGGATCTGGAGAAATTCCGGAAAGTCCGGGAACACCGGAAGGTGAAGCGCACCTTCGGCATCGCCTACGAGGACGAGAATATTCTCGCAGCGGTGAAGCCGAAGAATCTGCTCACCCACGGGGACCGGAACGAGCGGCGGAACCACCTCACCAATCAGGTCATCGACTATCTGATTGAGAAGGGAGATTATGTGCCCCGGCTGGAGAAAACGTTTGTGCCGGCACCGGTGAACCGGCTGGACCGGAACACCACCGGGCTGGTGCTGTTTGCGAAGAACTACCCCGCCCTTCAGGCGTTCACGAAAATGATCCGGGAACGGGGATGCATCCGGAAGTACTACCTGACCATCGTCAGCGGAGAAATGAAGGAGCCCCTGGCTCTGGAAGACCGGATGGAGAAGGATGAGGCCAGGGACCTGGTCCGCGTTACGGACCGGGCGGACGGGAAACTCATGAAGACCTTTGCGGAGCCGGTGGCGGCCGCCGGTGGATTCACCCTTTGCCGCATCGAAATCGAGACCGGCAGAACCCATCAGATCCGCGTGCAGCTGGCCAACGCCGGGTTTCCGATCATCGGCGACGGGAAATACGGTTCTCCCCGGGTGAACCGGGACATGAAGAACCGGTACCGCCTGACAACCCAGCTGCTCCATGCATATCAGCTGCAGTTTGAAAATTGCCCGGCGCCTTTCGACTACCTGAACGGGAAAACAGTGACCGCAGAGCTGCCGAAGGGATTCCGGGAGATCCGTGACGATATTTTTACGATATAGGAAGGAACGAATCGAAATGAATGAACAACAGACGAAAAACCAGCCGGGAACCGGGAAGATTCTCCTGCGCTGGATCATCGATATTGCCATCGCCGTGGCCGTTGCACTGCTGGTTGTACAGTTCATCCGCCCGACCATTGTGAAGGAAACATCCATGCTTCCGAATTTCCATAATAATGACTACCTGTTTATCTACCGGAAGGCCTACCATTCCCGGCAGCCGGCGAAGGGGGACGTAGTGGTCTTTGATTCTGACCTGAAGCTGGACAACGGGAAGGACAAGCTGCTGATCAAGCGGGTGATCGGTCTGCCGGGAGATCACATCACGATTCAGAACGGCGATGTCTGGATCAACGGAAAGAAAGATGACCAGTCCTACACGAAGGACGGCAGGACCAATGGGAAAATCATCGATTACGTCGTTCCGAAGGGACACGTCTTCTGCATGGGGGACAACCGGCTCATCAGCCTGGACAGCCGGGATCCCAGCGTGGGCGCCGTGCCGGAGAGCCGCATCGTGGGCCGGGTGGTGTTCCGGCTGTACCGGTTCAGCGACTTCGGACCGATCAGGAATCCGTACCGGAAGTAAGGACAAAAAGCGAGCGGGCAGGCGGCCGCTTTTTGTCCGCCGGAGGTGAATCATGAAAGAGTGGATCAGAGACATCGGGGTGGCGGTCTGCGCCGTCCTCCTCACACTGCAGTTCGTACAGACGGCCCGGGTTTCCGGCGTGTCCATGCAGCCGAACTTCCAGCCGAATGACCTCCTGTTCCTCAGCACCCAGTCCTACAACAACCGGGATCCGAAGCGGGGACAGGTGGTAATCTTCCGCTCCGCTCTGAAGGACCAGAACGGAAAGAAGGAGCTGCTGATCAAGCGCATCATCGGCGTTCCCGGGGACACCGTGATCATCCGGAACGGCCGTGTCCGGGTCAACGGCAAGGAACAGAAAAGCGATTACACCAAGGATCTGACCACCAACGGCGACATCACCGTGCTGGTGCCGAAGGACAGCTACTTCGTTATGGGGGATAACCGCCTTCACAGCGTGGACAGCCGTTTCTCAGACGTGGGCTTCGTCCGCCGGGAAAGCATCCGGGGGCGGGTGGTGTTCCGCATTCTGCCTTTGAACCGGATCGGCAGAACCCTGGATACCGGGGAGCGCAGATAGACTGAGCGCATCCGGAAACCGTCCGGGAAGCCGCATCCCCCGGGGCTGTCTGGAAGCCGGCGGCCGCCGGAATCTCTCCCTTTCCCGGGGCCGCAGCAAATCAGAGAAAGGATCAATCAGAAATGGCGAAAAAAGATACCGGATCGAAAGTCGTCGCCAACAACAAGAAAGCGCGGCACGACTACTTCGTGGATGAAGTATACGAATGCGGCCTCGCCCTTACCGGAACAGAGATCAAGTCCGTCCGGGCCGGGAAGGTCAGCATCACCGAAGGTTATGCGAAGGTAGAGCGGGGCGAGGTCATCCTCTACGGCGTGAACATCAGTCCCTACGAACAGGGCAACCGATTCAACGTGGATCCCCTCCGGCCCCGGAAACTCCTGCTGCACAAAAAAGAAATCCGCAAACTCATCGGCGAAACCGCCCAGGCGGGGCACACCCTGGTGCCGCTGAAAATGTACATCAACGACCGGGGTTACGCCAAGCTTCAGCTGGGTTCCTGCCGGGGCAAGAAGAACTACGACAAGCGGGATGACATGGCCCGGCGCTCCGCCAAGCGGAAAATGGAGCAGGCCATGAAGCGCTATTAGCTCCGGCGCAGACAAAAATGAGAGGAGGCCCGTTCGCCCGGGGAGGCAGCATAAATGAGACAACCGTTCGCCCGGGGAGGCAGCATAAATGAGACAGCCGTTCGCCCGGGGAGGCAGCATAAATGAGACAGCCGTTCGCCTGGGGAGGCAGCATAAATGAGGCAACCGTCCGCCCGACGGGGTGCGTTCATTCCATGTATACAATAATTGCCTGTTTGGAAATCACAAAACCGGCGTATAATAGTATTAATAGCAGGTTCCGGTTATTTCGACCGGATACACAATTAATTTGATTCGCCGCCGGCTGGACGATCCTCACAGCCGGCATCATGGGGGTGTAAAGGTTTCGACGGGG
>NZ_FNBF01000026.1 GCF_900102225.1 Eubacterium pyruvativorans | reverse complement strand
TCAAAATCGCCAGCCCTGATCAGATCATTCTAATGGTATCAAACGGCCTTTTATCTTTTTTTCAATTTAGGTCTCACATCATTGATTAATGCACATTTCTGACAAAAAAGTGCCGGGCAGCCGTTCATCACCGCCCGCCGCAGGCTGTGAAAGGAGCCGCCTGCGGCGGGCGAACCTACAGCTCGGAACTGTCGACGTCAGGCACATTGTTCAGGCAGTGCCGAAGCAGATCTGCGATCCGGCGGCATCCGCCCTCCTGCTGGGATTCGATGTTCAGCGGCATGATCGGATCATGCAGGGATTTCCGCAGCAGGAACCAGCCGGTGACCGGTCCCTCGAATTCCACCCGGACACCTTCGAAGTTCGGTTCCACGATGATGATCTTCTGGTCTTTCACCGCAGCAGGACCGTTCTGGGCGGAGCAGGTGTTGGCGATCATATCCGGTGCGTTGTGCTCCATCCAGCGGCGGGTGTAGTCGATGGCACGGTCTCCGATCTCGCTGAAGTCGCCGCCGGTGATCTTCATCCGGACTTCCCGGGACTCCAGCGGTTCCTTCAGATTTTCGATGACGGAAGAAATCCCCTTTCCTTCCTTCTTCAGCAGGGCCGTACGGATGACAATCAGTGTGGCCAGATAGGCGCCGTCATCCAGGAAGTAGTTTTCCTTGAAGGCCGCATGGCCGGAGGTTTCGATGGCCAGCTGGCAGTCGATACCGTCTTCATTCAGTTCGATCCCCTTGTTGATCACATTCCGGTAGCCCCTCCGGAAGCGGAAATGCTTCAGTTTCAGATCCTCCTCCAGGAAGGTGTGAAGCTCTGTGCTGGTGATGCTGTCGGTGACGACGGTTGTGCCCGGATGGTCCCCGGCGATCAGTGCCGCAGCCATCGCCACGATGGCATTCCGGTTCACTTCCCTGCCGTGCTCATCCACGGCGGAGGAGCGGTCCACATCCGTGTCGAAGATGATTCCCAGATCACAGTGGTTCTCCTTCACAGCCCGGGTGATATATCCCATGGCCTCCTCATTCTCCGGATTCGGCTGATGATTCGGGAAACTGCCGTCCGGTTCCAGAAACTGGCTGGCGGAAATATCCGCACCCAGCGGCTCCAGGACCTTCTTCGCAAAGAATCCGCCGGATCCGTTGCCGGCATCCACTGCAATCTTCAGCCCCTCCAGTGGTTTCCCTTCTCCCAGTTTCGCCGTAATCAATCCTTTCAGGTGATCGGAATACCGCTTCATCAGACTCGGGAATTCCACGAAATTCTCCCGGGTCGGATGCAGGGCGCCCAGTTTCGCATCGGAACCGGCGGCCGTGAGAATCTCCGTGATGTCCCGCTTCTCCAGCCCGCCTTCTCTGCTGAAGAATTTCATGCCGTTCCGGTTAAACGGCAGATGACTGGCGGTCACCATGACGGCACCGTCGGCATTCGTCTCTTCGAAGATGGTGGACATGAACATGGCCGGCGTGGAAGCCAGGCTGCAGTTCATCACATGTACGCCGTAGCGCACCATCGTCCGGCAGATCGTCTCGGAAAGATTGCCGCCTGAAAGCCTCGGGTCTCTCCCCACACTGACGACCAGATCGGAGACGGATTTCCCGGTTTTCGCAGAAAGCCAGATCAGAAATCCTTTCGAGATCCGTTCCGCCGCTGTATCGGTGAGGTTGACTTCCTCCCCTTCTACCCCCGGGAGCGCTATGCCTCGAATATCACTGCCATTCTGAAGTGACTTGAAGTTAAATTCTTTCATAGAGACCCCCCTTTCGTTATCACACACTCTCTTCTGATATCCTATTATTATATTTCAATCCCGGGCATACCGCAAGGCGGCGCAGCGGATTCGAGGGGTAAATATTCCGGCAATTTTGAAGTCTGCGCTCGACAGGGGGGACAGGACAAAAAAAGGAGCACGGAAACCGACTGTTTGGTTTCCGTGCTCTTCTCTGTTCTTTCGTGTCATCAGGCAGGATTACTGCTCATCCTCAATCGGCGATCCGTCGCCGTGGAAAAGCGGCAGCCGTTCCAGGAAGATGATATCATCCCGTTTTGCCGCATCCCCCTCTGCCAGGACAGCCATCTTTCCGACGATATTGCCGCCCAGCTGGTTGACCAGTTTCTCGATGGATCTCAGGGATCCGCCGGTGCTGATCACGTCATCCGCAATCAGAACCCGCTTCCCCCGGATCCGTTCGCCGTCATCTTCTCCGACACACAGGATCTGGATGTGGTCGGTGGTGATGGAGTCCACCGTGGTCTGGACGACGTTGCGCATGTAGCGCTTCGCACCCTTCCGGCAGACAACATACGGCATATTTCCCGCCTGCCGCGCCATTTCGTGGGCCAGTGGAATCCCTTTGGATTCCGCTGTGACGATAACGTCGAATTCCGGCGCCTTCTGCAGAAGATCCCGGGCCGCTGCGACGGTGATCTCCGGGTCACCGAACATGACGAACGCCCCGATATACAGGTTTTCGTTGATCGGGCACAGCGGGAGCTGACGCTTCAGGCCGGCAATGGTCATTTCATACTTCATTTGGTAAGCCTTCTTCCTATGTTGTAAATGTGTGTATGGATTACAGGTATTCTGGCACCCTGCTACATGGTCGGCAGGGCAACTTCCTTCACCGCATAGAGGGCGAAGAGAACGAATACGATCCACATGATCGGCTTAACGTCCTTCGCTTTGCCCGTGAACACCTTCAGCAGCACCCAGGACAGCATGCCCCACATAATGCCGGTGGCGATGGAGGAAGTGAACGGCATCATGACAATCGCCAGGAATGCACCGACGGTGTCGGCGGTATCACTTCCGAAGTCCACGTCCTTGATGGATCCCAGCATCAGCAGACCGACCCATACCAGTGCCGGGGTTGTGGCAAAGCTCGGAATCGCCAGGAAGATCGGGGAGAAGAAAAGTGCGATGATGAACAGCACGCCGCTGGTAATCGCCGTGAGACCGGTACGGCCGCCGTTCGCAACACCCGCCGTGGATTCCACGAAGGAGGTGACGGTGGAAGTACCGAAGATGGCGCCGAATACAGTGGCGATCGCATCTGCCAGCAGGGCGCCCTTCGCATTCGGCAGTTTTCCGTTTTCATCCAGCAGGTTCCCCTTGGAAGCAACACCGATCAGCGTTCCTACCGTGTCGAAGATATCCACGAACAGGAAGGAGAAGACGACAACGGCGAAGTCCAGAATGTGGGTTCCCACCCACTGGAAGTTGAATGCCCAGATGTTATGATCCTTCGGGATCAGACTGCCCAGATCGAAGGAAGGATACAGGGAGTACATGCCGGCCTTCACATCGACGACGTACCAGCCGGCAGCCTGGGCGATCATGCCCAGAACCCAGGTGATCAGGATGCCGATCAGGATGTATCCCTTTACATTGTAATGATAGAGGATTGCGACGATCAGAAGACCGATCAGCGCCAGCGCCACCTGAGGCGTGTACAGCGGTCCGAAGGTGATCAGCGTGGAATCATCGTTGGCCACGATGCCCGCATTCTTCAGACCGATGATGGTGACGAAAAGTCCGATGCCGGCGGAGATCGCATGCTTCAGGTTCTCCGGAATATCATTCACCAGCATTTCCCGGAAATTCGTGACGGACAGCAGGATGAAGATGATACCTTCCACAAAGACAGCCGTGAGGGCGATCTGCCAGGCATTAGCAACACCGCTTTTCACCAGATTCGGAACAACAGTGTAAGCAAAGTAAGCGTTCAGACCCATGCCGGAAGCCAGTGCTACCGGGTAATTAGCTAAGAACGCCATGCAGAAGCAGCCTACCGCAGCGGAAACGCAGGTGGCGGTGAAAATCGATCCGCTGTCCATTCCGGTGGCGGACAGAATCGACGGGTTGACCGCCAGAATGTAGACCATGGCGAGGAATGTGGTGATACCGGAGGTGATCTCCGTCTTTACATCCGTTCCCCGTTCTGTAAGTTTGAAAAAATTGTCCATAAATTGACTCTCCAGTCTGCCGCCTGAAGCGGCACGGCGGGATCTGCGGCGGACCGCATTCCCTCTCCCAACAAACACAATGAAATACAAAAAATAAAAAATCACTGTGTGCTTTCACACACACAGTAATTATACAAAATACGACGGAAACTGCCAACTGGATTCCGCAAAATGGTGCCGCTTTCGGTGAGAAATTTTCACTGGTGTACAATTCGGCAGTGATTACAGTGTGAGGGAAGGCTGGTAGAAGCTGATGGATTCTTCGAGGAAGATTCTTGATTATCGCACCCGCCAGAACCATAACCCCCGCCAGAATCACAGCCCCCGTCCGTTTTTCTACTGTCCCGGCAGACTCTTCATGGCTTCCAGGGTGTCGTTCAGCAGGGTATCCAGGTCCCAGCCCAGCATCTCTGCGCCTTTCCGGATGGTGTCCCGGTCGCAGCCCGCAGCGAACCCCTTGGATTTGAATTTTTTCTTCAGGGACTTCAATTCCATGTCTTTGCAGCTGCCGGAAGGCCGCATCTTCGCCGCCGCATTCACGATGCCTGTGAGTTCGTCCGCTGCGAAAAGCACCTTTTCCATTTCATGTTCCGGAGCAGTGTCCACGCAGATGCCATACCCGTGGGAGACGACTCCGTGGATTGTCCGCTCATCTGCGCCGGCCGCCCGAAGCAGTTCCGGCGCCTTCACACAGTGCTGATCCGGCCACTGTTCGAAGTCAATGTCGTGCAGGATGCCGACGACCTCCCAGAAATCCGCTTCGTCTCCGTAGCCCAGTTTCTCGGCGAACCAGCGCAGAACACCGCCCACCGTTTCGGCGTGGTAGAGGTGATATTCGTCCTGATTATACTGCCGCACCAGAGCCAGTGCTTCTTCTCTGTTCATATGTTTCTTCCTCCTTCTATTCTTTTACTCTATTACGCTTTCTGTCTTTTTTCTGTTCTATTCCTCTCTATTCTTCCTTCTCCTCCGGAACTTCCGGAAGGGTCGTTTCCTGACGGTCTGCCGCCGGGGCAGGTTCTGTCCCCCGCCCGGGCAGCTGGCTCACCACAACGGCACCGAAGATCAGTCCGCAGCCCAGATACTGGCGCAGGGACATGGCCTCCCGGAGCAGCAGCGCTCCGGACAGAGCGCTGAACACGGATTCCAGACAGAGAATCAGTGCTGCCTGGGTCGGGTCGGCGCCCTTCTGGCCCACCATCTGCAGGGTGTAGGCCACGCCGGAAGACATGACGCCCGCATACAGGATTGGGAGCGCCTGCCCGAGGATCTGGCTCCAGACCGGATGTTCGAACAGGAACATGCAGATGATGCTGACGATACCGCTGAACATGGTCTGGACGAAGGAAAGTTTCACCGGATTCACGAACTGGATGAAATAGTCCACCAGCAGAATCTGGACGGCGAAGAAGACGGCGCAGACCAGGATCAGAGCGTCTCCCAGCTGGAGCCGGAAGGCCTCCTGTCTCATGCAGAGCAGGTAGAGGCCGACGGCGCTGACCGCCATACAAAGCCAGATGACCGGGCGGACTTTCTTCCCGATGAAGAGGGCCAGCACCGGAACCAGAATGGAATACAGGGAGGTGATGAACCCCGCCTTGGATACGGTGGTGTAGTTGATGCCCATCTGCTGCAGGTTGGCGCCCAGGAACAGGGCCGTGCCGCAGAGACAGCCGCCGATGACCAGGGTTTTCCGTTCCGACCAGCGGCCGTGCTTTCGGTATTTTTTTGACTGTTCCGGATCCGGGTGCCGGTTCATCCACCAGATCACCGGCAGGATGGACAGACCGCCGATGACCGTGCGGATGCCGTTGAATGTGAAGGCCCCGATACTGCCCCCATTCTTCTGGGCGATAAATGCCGTGCCCCAGATCAGAGTGGTCAGCAGCAGGACCAGGTTGCTCTTGGTTTTCGTGCTCATGAATGATGTGGTTCCTTTTTCAGTTCGTCTTTCTGTGTTTGCGGACGCCTGGGCAGGTGTTTTTTGTCGACAAAGCGCACCCGGCAGGCGTGCGTATACATTCGATTATATGGAAGGACTTTCTTAATTTCAAGGGTGAAAGCGGAGTTGTATTGATATTCTCAATGATGGGGCTGTCCGGTTCATTTCCATGGAATGGTATGATACACTTTTGCATGAGCGAATACGGGTGCGGAGCGCCCGGGAAACGGTTCATTGAATGAGAAAAGGAGCGTGTGATGATGAAGGGAAAGAAGATTCTGGCTCTGCTCATAGCCCTGCTGGTGGCAGTGTCCATGACAGCCTGCGGATCCTCCGGAGGCACTTCAGAGAAGAAGGAGGGCACTTCGAAGGAAAGTGCAGCATCCTTCGATGATATGGTGAAGAAGGCGAAGGGAACGACGGTGACGTTCTACGGCTGGGGCGGAGATGATCTGCTGAACAGCTGGCTGGACGATTATTTTGCGCCGCGCATGCAGAAGAAGTACGGAATCAAGATGAAGCGGGTTCCGATGAATATCGAGGATATTCTGAGCCAGCTTTCCGGTGAGAAGCAGTCCGGAAAGAAGAAGAGCGACATCGATATGATCTGGATCAACGGGGAGAATTTCAAGACGGCGCGGGAGAACGGCTTCCTGTACGGACCGTTCCTGGACAAGCTGCCGAATTACGGAAAGTACTATAATGCGAAGGACAGAGAGAATAACTACGACTTCTCCTATCCGATCAAGGGCTACGAGGCGCCGTACGGCAAGGCACAGGTGGTCTTCGAGGTGGACAGGGCGAAGGTGAAGTCTGTGCCGACGGATACGAAGGCATTCGCGGAATTTGTGAAGAAGAATCCGGGGAAAGTCACCTATCCGGCACCGCCTGATTTCACCGGCAGTGTGTTCGTCCGGAATGTGATCTATGATATCTGCGGGTACAAGCAGTTCCAGAACATGAAGGCGGACAAGGAAACGGTGCGGAAGGCGGTGGAACCGGCCATGAAGTATCTGAAGTCCCTGAATCCGTATCTTTGGAACAAGGGAAAGACATTCCCGGAATCCTCCCAGAAGGCGGACAAGATGTTCGCTGACGGCGAGACCATCTTCCGGGTGACGTACGATGCATACGATATTTCCAAGTACATCGAAAACGGCACATTCCCGAAGACGGCGGACTCCTTCCAGTTCAAGAAAGGAACCATCGGCAACACCAACTACATGGCGATTGCGAAGAACTCCGGCAATGTGGCCGGTGCCATGGTGGCCATTAATGAAATGATGAGCCCGGAGGTTCAGCTGAACCGCTATGAGAAGCTGCACACTGTTCCGGTAACGGACAACAGCAAGCTGTCCAAGGCGCAGAAGGATGCATTCGCGAAGGTGGATCTGGGCAAGGGAACGATTCCGCAGGCACAGCTGCTGAGCAAGCGCCTGCCGGAGATGCCGTCCGCACTGGTTCCGATCATCGAGGAAATCTGGGAAGAGGAAGTTGCAGGAAAGTAGCTTCTGTTATCTGTTATTTGAAATAATTCAGGGGATGCCGCAGGCATCCCCTGTTGCTATAATATAAAAGTTATGAAGAAACTGACACCATACATTCTGCTGATCCCGCAGATGATCATCGGGGCAGTGTTTCTGGCCGGTCTGGGAACCGGTATTGTGCAGAGCCTCGGCGTCATCCCGGCCTTCGGGATGACGAAATTCACAACACAATATTACCGGGAGGTGCTGCAGGATCCGAATCTGATCGCTGCGGTGAAGTACAGCCTGTTTACCTCGTTCCTGTCGGCTTTCATCGCCTGCGCCGGCGGCACGCTGATCTGCGCCCTGCTGGTGAGCCGGAAGAAGACCGCAGGCCCCGTGATGCGGATTGTCCAGCTGCCGATCATCGTACCCCACCTGGTGGTGGCGCTGTTCATTGTGAACATTTTCTCCCAGAACGGAATTCTGGCCCGGATCGGGGCGGCGCTGGGCCTGCTCCGGGATCAGTCGGAATTCCCGCTTCTGATCTACGATCCCCACGGATTCGGGGTGATCCTGGCGTATGTGTGGAAGGAGCTTCCCTTTGTGATCTATTTCGTCATGGCGCTGATGGCGAATATCAACGGGAAACTGGGAGAGGCGGCAGTCAATCTGGGGGCTTCCCGCCGGACCGCCTTCCTGCGGGTGACGCTGCCGCTGTGCATGAAATCCATATTGACCGCCTTCCTGATTATCTACGTGTTCTCCCTGGGGGCCTATGAGATGCCGTTCATTCTGGGGGCCACGAAGCCGAAGGCGCTGCCGGTGCTGGCCTACGTGGCGTTTCAGAATCCGGATCTCCGCACCCGGCCCCGGGCCATGGCGGTGAACGGAATCATTATTTTCCTGTCGCTTCTGGCGGTGCTGGTGTATCATCTGCTGATCATGGGACTCCGGCGGAAAGGAGAGAGAGCATGAAAAAGGAAAAATCCAATGTCATCGCTTCGATCCTTCTGGTTCTGTTCTGCCTGGCGGTGATTCTGCCGCTGCTGACGATCCTTCTGTGGGTGGTGACCGAGAGATGGGCGTGGCCGGACCTTCTGCCCGGGACGCTGTCCCTCCGGGCGGTCCGTTCCGTGTTCCGGGACGGCCGGGAACTGGCGATGGTGTTCTTCTCCAGCGTGCTGATCTCCCTGGCGGTGGCGGCGCTGGCGGTTCTGGTGGGGATGATGACTGCCCGGGCGCTGGAGTGTTACGCATTTTTTGGACGGACATTCTTCTCTTTTTTGTCCCTCCTGCCCTTCGTGGTGCCGGCGTCGGTGTTCGCCATGGGAATCCAGGTTCTGTTCCTCCGCATCGGGCTGGGGGGAAATGCCGGGGGTGTCATTTTCGTGCATCTGATCTGTTCTCTGCCCTATGCGGTGCAGCTGCTGCAGGACGGCACCCGGGGACTGGGGATCCGGCTGGAGGAGCAGGCCCGGGTTCTGGGGGCGGGTCCCCTCACCGCCTTCCGGCGGGTCACGCTGCCGAACCTGCTGCCGGTGATTCTATCCGCCTTCTCCATGTCGTATATCGTCTCTTTCAGTCAGTATTTCCTGACGCTGATCATCGGCGGCGGCAATGTGAAGACCTTCACCATTGTGATGGTCCCGTTCCTGACCGGGGGAGAACGGAATTTTGCCAGCATTTACAGCGTCATCTTCCTGATGGTGACGATCGTGATTTTCGGGGTTTTCGAACTGGTGACCCGCCGTATTATGAAGAACCGGGATGTGGAATATTTCTCGTAGGAGGTTTAGAATGGAGTTGAGAATCGAAGGTCTCTCCGTGGCGCTGGCCGGGGAGGAAGTATTGACAAAGATTGACCTGGATATCCGTTCGGGCGAATTCGTCTCGCTTCTGGGCGCCTCGGGCTGCGGGAAATCCACTCTGCTGAAGAGTATCGCCGGTCTCCTGGAGGTCAGTGCCGGCGATATCCGGATGAACGGCGCATCTGTGCTCGGGGTGCCCCCGGAGAAACGGGGCGCTGTCATCGTCTTTCAGGATCTCCGGCTGTTTCCGCACATGAATGTGGAGGAAAACATCGCATTTCCCATGGAACTGAAGGGAATCCCGAAGAAAGTGCGCAGAGACCGGGTGGAGGAACTTCTGCGGGCGGTGCAGCTCCCCGGATTTCAGCGGCGGCGGATCCGGGAAATGTCCGGGGGTCAGCAGCAGCGGGTTGCTCTGGCCCGGGCGCTGGCGGCGGATCCGGAGATCCTGCTGCTGGACGAGCCGTTCTCCGGTCTCGATCCGCATCTGCGCAGCGAGATGGGCCGGCTGGTCCGGTCCATCCATGAGGAAATGCATCTGACCACGGTCATGGTGACCCATGACCGGGCGGAAGCTATGCGGTTTTCGGACCGGATCGCCCTGATGGAAAGCGGGCGGATTCTGCAGTACGGAACACCGGATGAACTGTGGACCGCTCCGGTCAGCAGGAAGGTGGCGGACAGGATGGGGACGACGATCTATTTCCCGGGAACGGTGGAGACGGGCGTGTTCCGCTGCAGAGATTTCTGTGTGAAAGTGAAGGAAAGCGGACCGGATGGGGACGGTCCGGCAGAAAACGGTCCGGCAGAACTGATGCTGCACCCTTCGGAGATCCGGGCGGAGGCCCCGGAGAGCGGTGGAGAATCCGGCGGCACCCGCTTCTACAGGGTGCGGGCAGTCTTGCCGGAGGGAGAAACTGTGGAAATACGGCTTTCCCCGGAGGAGAGCAGCCGGCAGGACCCGGCATCCCCGGCGGATTTCGAAATCCGCATGATCCGGCAGGAATGGGAGAAGACCGGCCTTTGGCCCGGGGACCGGTGTGTCCTTCGTCCCCGGAGCTTTGCCGGGGTGCTGTTCCGGTCGTGAGCGGGACCGGAGCCGGGAAGAAACCGGAATCGGAAGAAAAGTGCAGGAGGTGAATCCGGATGGATGGAATCGAAGAACAGAGAACGTACCTGAAGGGACTGGTGCATGAGATCGGCTGCATCGATCAGGAGGCGATGAACCGGGCGAAGGAGCGGCAGCGCCGGCTGGCCAAGGTTCCGGGCAGCCTGGGACGTCTGGAGGAGATCTCCGTCCGGCTGGCAGGCATGACGGGAAACGTGACGGGAAACGACGTTTCCCGTCAGGGCATTGTGGTTTTCTGTGCAGATAACGGGGTGGTGGAGGAAGGTGTGGCCTCGGCGCCCCAGTCTGTGACCCGGAGTCAGATGATCAACTTCACACGGGGGGTCACCGGTATGAGTTCCATGGCGAAGTATTTCGGGATTCCGGTGCTCACCGTGGATATGGGAACGAAGACTCCTGCTCCTGCAGGGATGTATACGGCGGCAATGCGGGTGCCGGGAGCGGAGGCAGATCCGCCGAAGATTGTGGACCGGCGCATCGCACCGGGTACCCGGAACATGGCCCGGGGAAGGACCATGACAGAGGAACAGGCGGTCCGGGGCATTCTGACCGGGTTCGAGGCGGTGAACGCCATGAAGGCTGCGGGAATCACCCTTTTGGGCGTAGGTGAAATGGGGATCGGCAACACGACCACCGCTTCCGCCCTTCTGGCGGCGGCTTCGGAGATCCCGGCGGAAATGCTGGTAGGCCGGGGCGGCGGCCTGAGCGATGCGGGAATGGCGAAGAAGGTGACCGTCGTGCAGGACGCTGTGGACCGGTGTATGAAGAACCGGCCGGCGCCGGCGGATTCGTCCGGGTGCCGGCGCTGCTGCGATGAGGATGACTGGGATATCGTGCCGGTGACGGCGGACCCGGATCTGGCGCTGCATCTGCTGTCGGAGCTGGGGGGATTCGATCTGTGCGCCATGACCGGGGCTTATCTGGGGGCAGCCCGGCAGCACATGCCGGTGGTCATCGACGGATTTATTTCTTCGGCGGCCGCCTGTATGGCCCAGCTGTTCTGTCCGATGGTTACCCGGTATATGTTCGCCTCCCACAGTTCCACGGAAAGCGGCACGGAAGTGGCCATGGAGCGGCTGGGACTTACGCCTCTGCTGAATCTGGGCATGCGGCTGGGGGAAGGCAGCGGGTGCATTCCGGCCTTCAAGATCATCGAATCGGCGTCTGCCGCCATGGAGGGTATGGTGACGCTGGAAGAAGGAGCTGTAGACGGGAAATATCTGGACGAACTTTCGGAGCACAATTACGATTAGTCAAAAAATTCACGGGAAACAGTTCCATTTTGTTCCTATTTTATATATAATGGGTGCGTTATAGGATGCAATTTTCTTTGGAAAGAACAGGCCGTTCAGGCTGGAACAGGAGGGAGCCGTGTTTACGAAAGAGAATTTTTTGGATGCTGCCAGAGTCGTGAAGGACGTTACAATCCCGACGGACCTGATTTACAGTGAGTTTTTCAGCAAGCTCACCGGCGGAGAGATCTATCTGAAACCGGAGAACCTGCAGCGCACCGGTGCATATAAGGTCCGGGGGTCTTATTATAAGATCAGCAAGATGTCCGAGGAAGACCGGGCGAAGGGTCTGGTGACCGCTTCCGCCGGAAACCACGCCCAGGGCGTGGCCTATGCTGCGAAGAAGTTCGGATGCAGAGCGGTCATCGTGATGCCGGTGGGTACGCCGCTGATCAAGATCAAGAGAACGAGAGCCCTGGGGGCGGAAGTGGTCCTCCACGGGGATGTTTATGACGATGCCTATGCCCATGCCGTGAAACTGGCAGAGGAAGAGGGCCTGACCATGGTGCATCCGTTCGATGACTACGATGTTGCCACCGGACAGGGATCTATCGCAGTGGAGATTCTGAACGAACAGCCGGATACGGATGTGATTCTGGCGCCGATCGGGGGCGGTGGTCTGTCCACAGGGGTCTCCGTCTGTGCACATCTGCTGAAGCATGACATTGAAGTGATCGGCGTGGAGCCGCGGAAGGCGGCGAGCATGACGGCGGCGCTGGAAGCCGGCCATCCGGTGGAGCTGGCCACTGCGAATACCATTGCGGACGGTACTGCCGTGAAGAAGGTGGGCGAGAACGTCTTCCCGTACGCCAGAGACAATATCGACAAAGTGATCTGTGTGGATGATGAGGACCTGGTCGGTTCCTTCATCGACATGGTGGAGAACCACAAGCTGGTGGTGGAAAACTCCGGCCTTCTGACGGTGGCATCGCTGAAGCAGCTGGATCTGAAGGGAAAGAAGGCGGTCTGCATCCTGAGCGGCGGCAATATGGACGTGACGACCATGGGTTCCATGATCCAGAACGGTCTGATTCAGAGAGGCCGTGTATTCACCGTATCGATCCGTGTGCCGGACAAGCCGGGTCAGATCGCTTCGATGACGGCGATTGCGGCGGAGCACAAGGCCAATATTCTCCGGATCGACCACAACCGGTGGGTATCTCCGAACAGAGCGCTGGCGGTGGAAGTGGTTGTGACCTTCGAGTCCTTCGATGTGGATCACAAGAGAGAGATCATCAAGGCGCTGAACGAAGCGGGATTCCGCTGCAACGAGATCGGTGCCAGACTGTAAGAGGTGCGAATGAACATTCTCATCAGCGGTGGTGCGAAGAATGGAAAATCGGATATTGCCGAACGCATAGTGCGTCGGATGATGGAGCGGCTGCATAAGCCGCTCTATTACGTGGCGACCATGATGCCGGCGGATGAAGAGGACCGGGAAAGGATCCGGGTGCACCGGATGAACCGGGCGGGCGCCGGATTTCAGACGCTGGAGGCAGGGACCCGGATCCTCCGGGTTCTGGATCTGCCGAAGACGGATCCCGGCGGGATCTTCCTGGTGGACAGTACCACCTCCCTGATGGCGAACGAGATGTTCCCGGCGGCGGGTTCAGGGTTCGATCCCGGGGCGGCGGAACGGGTGCCGGAAGAGCTGGCCGCCTTCGCTGCCCGGACCGGGAATACGGTCTTCGTTTCGGACCAGATCTATGAGGACGCCCGGCTGCCGGAAGCCGGGCGGTCCGTTCCGGAGCCGGAGGCAGCAGGCACAGCCGGAGCAGCAGGCACAGCCGGGGCCACCTTCCGGGACCTTCCTCTTCCCGATCTGACAGAGGTCTACCGCAGCGCACTGGGGAAGGCAGACTGCCGCCTGGCGGCGGAATGTGAGACAGTGCTGGAGGTGACTGCAGGCAGAGTGAAAGTCTGGAAGGGAGAATTTCAATGCGATATATAACGGCATTTTTCATGGCCTGGGGGAACTTCCTGGTCATCCCCTGCCCCTGTAAATTGTGGGACAGCCGGCTGAACCGTCTGATGCTGGCGTTTCTCCCGGAGATCGGGGCGCTGATCGGCGGCACTCTGGTGCTGCTGCTTCTGGCCGCCCATGCCCTGCTGCTGCCGGCTCTGCTGACGGGCCTGCTTCTGACCTATGCCCTGTTCCGGATACCGGGATACATGCACCTGGACGGCTTCATGGACGTCAGCGATGCGGTGATGTCCCGCCGGGGGAAGGAGGAGCGGCAGCGGATTCTGAAGGACTCCCGGGTGGGCGCCTTCGCCGTGATCAATGTGGTGTTCCTGATTCTGGCCGTCTTCGTGGGTTTCGTCATCCGGGAGGGTGCGGGCAGCCTTCTGACCGGGGTGTTCCTGATTCCGGTGGTGAGCCGTTCCATGGCGGGTATGTTCGTTTCCGGACTCCGGCCCATGGAACAGAGTCAGTATGCGGCAACAGCCGGAGAACCGGGACGCCGGAAATACGTCGTCGCCATTCTGCTTCAGATGGCAGCCTGGACGGTGGGCAGTCTGCTGCTGGCCGGTCCGGCCGGCCCGGCGGTGTTCACTGCGCTGATTCCGCCGGCAGTGGAGATCGGGTCGGCTTCCCTGGCCTGCGCCCACGGGGTCCGGCGCCTTGGAGGCATGAACGGCGATATTGCGGGATATGTGATCTGCGTGAGTGAAGCGGCGGCGGTGCTGACACTGGGGATTCTGCAGCTGTAGCCGGCGGTTTCCGAAAGGAAGGGAGAAACGCCATGATATTCATTTTCGGGGGTGCTTACCAGGGAAAACTGGAATATGCGCTGAAACGGTTCCGTCTGGAGCCGTCGGACGCAGTGTGCTGCGACGGAGAAGAGGTCCCGCCGGATCTGACGGAGAAGAAGATCATCTGCCACTTCGAGCGGCTGGTGCTGTACTGCGTCAAAAACGGTATGGATGCGCCGGATTACGTCCGGAAGCTGGAAAAGAAACTGGAGAACCGGATTGTCATTATGGATGACATCTCCCGGGGGGTGGTTCCGATGGATCCGCTGGCCCGCCGGTGGCGGGAGGCGAACGGCCGGGTCAGCTGCTTTTTGTCCTCCCGGGCGTCCGAGACGGTTCATGTGTTCTGCGGTCTGGCGGAGACCCTGGGGAAAGATGAGGAAAAATAGGGAATGGAGTCGAGAATCATATTACTCCGTCACGGTCTGACGGAGGGGAATCAGAGACGCTGGTTTTATGGCGGAATCGACATTCCGCTGACGAAGGAGGGCCGGCAGCAGCTGAGGGATCGCCGGGAGGCGGGGGTCTATCCGCCGGTGCCGGAGGACGCCCAGGTGTTCACCTCTGGCCTGATCCGTACGGAGGAAACCCTGGAACTGACCTACGGACCCCGTCCCCACGGGAGGATTCCGGAACTCAGAGAGTACCGGTTCGGCAGATTCGAGGCCAGAAATTATGACGAACTGTCGAAGGCCGGGGGCCGGGAGCTGGAAATTTTCAACCGGTGGGCCTACGACGAGACAGGAGAGGTGGCGCTGCCCGGAGGCGAATCCCGCAGAGAATTCCGGGGGCGGATCCGGCAGGGCGTGGAAATTCTGCTGGAGGCGCACCGGGCCTATGGAGAGCGGCGGGAGAGCGGTATGCCCGTCACGCTGATGGTCTGTCACGGCGGCGTGATTTCCCAGATGCTGCTGACCATGTTCGGCCATCTGGAAGGCACGATGTGGGATTATATTCCTGCCCCTGGTCTGGGTTATGTGGTGTCGCTGACAAAGGGAGAGCCCCGGGCGTTCGATCCGATCGAAGACCCCGAAGCGGCGTCAGGGAAGAAGGGGGAATAACCTGAGGGGGGCGCTGCGGACCGCCGGGGCGCTGCAGGAGCACTGCAGGAGCAGGAATGCCGGCGGGCGCCGGGTCAGAGGGCTAAACCACCGAAACCGAGACTTCTCCGGTGTGAATCGTGCGGATCTCCCCTTTCTCCGGTCCCTCCAGGTATCGGACGATCAGACCGCCGTCCTCTGCGATGTCAATGGCATGGGCCAGAATGCCCCGGTCGCCGTAAGTCGGGTGGACCCGGATGTCCCGGTCCAGCATGAAGCAGCGGCGGCGGTACTCTTGGAAGAATTCCCGGGAATGCAGATGATCCAGAATATCCAGAAATTCATTGATCATTTCCGCAGCCAGGGCGTTGCGGGAGAAGGATCCCTTCTCCGCAGAGAGGGACCCGGCCTTGTGCCGCAGCTCCTCCGGGAAACTGCCCGGAAAACAGTTCACACCGATGCCGCAGATCAGCCGGTCGATCCGGCCGGTCTCGAAATTCGTCTGGCCTTCTGTGAGGATGCCGCAGACCTTCCGGTCATGATAGTAGAGATCGTTCACCCACTTGATGCCGGTTTCCACGCCGCACACCGTCTGAATGGCCCGGGCGGTGGCTACGGCGGAGGCCATGGTGACATAGAGCGCCCGGTCGATGGCGAAATCCGGCGTCAGGCCGAAGGTGATGTACAGACCCGTTCCGGCGGGGGATTCGAACCGGCGGCCGTAGCGTCCCCTGCCCCCGGTCTGCCGGTTGGCGATCACAACCAGGGGTTTCCGGCTGAGCGGCCGTTCCTTCACCACATCATTGGTGGATCCCACCGTGTCGTACACTTCCACTGCGCAGTCCCGGTGAACCCGGGCCAGAACACTCTCCAGACGCAGAATATCGGATTCCGTCAGCCGGTAGCCCGCATTCGGCCGGCTTTCGATGAGGTACCCTTCTTCTTTCAGTTTCGACACCGCTTTCCAGACCGCATTGCGGCTGACTCCCAGATATTCTCCGGCCTGCTGGCCGGATACGAATTCACCGGTATGGTCGGTGAGCAGCTTCAAAAGTTCGGTTTTCGTAGACATCATTCCTCCTGCGGGCGAATCGCCCTTTCATACCTACAGTATATGTCACCCGGACCGGCGGCGCAAGGTGACGGACTCTGGAGAAAAACGGCGGGTCTGTTCCTGTTAACGGGACGTAAGATATCGACGAATAAGTTGTAGAGTTTGTAAAGAATGGCTGATTTTCTTTTTTTTTCACCCGGTGTATGGTAGTATTTTCGATGGCAGTTTTTTCAAGGCCCGGAGAGAATCGTATGTACCGGGACCGGTTCCGGGGAGGTTGATTTCAGGGAAATGGGCATCGATATCATCGTGATCATCGTACTCGTCATCTGCTCTGCTTTTTTTTCGGCAACAGAGACCGCATTCACATCGGCGAACCGCATCCGCCTGAAGAATATGGCGAATGACGGCAACCGGCGGGCGGAGACTGCGCTGGCGCTGATCGAGCGGTATGACGAACTGCTGTCAACGATCCTGGTGGGAAATAACATTGCGAATACGGCGAATACGGCGGTGGCTACCGGCGTGTTTGTGGCGTTGTACGGACATTACGGCACCGTACTTTCCACTGTTGTCATGACCCTGGTGGTGCTGGTCTTCGGCGAGGTGACGCCGAAGACACTGGCGAAGGAATACCCGGAGTCGGTGGCCATGAGCACCGCATCGCTGATTCACGGTCTGATGATCCTGTTCACGCCGGTCAACTGGGTGTTTTCTTCCTGGAAGAAACTGCTGCTCCATGCGGCGAAGGGCAGTGAACACAACATCACGGAAGATGAGCTGATCACCATTGTGGAGGAAGCAGAGACGGAAGGAAGTATTCCCTCCGATCACAGCGAACTGATCCAGAATGCCATCGAGTTTGACGGCATTGAAGCCTGGGATGTGCTGACCCCCCGGGTGGAAATCGAAGCTGTGGACATTGAAATGTCGAAACAGGAAATTGCGGATCTCTTTCTGAAAACAGGATTTTCCAGGCTGCCGGTCTACGAGGATGATCTGGACCGGATTCTCGGCGTTCTGAATCAGAAGGATTTCCATAATTATATTTATCACAGTGCGGGAACCGTGGCGGAATATATCAAGCCGGTGGTTTTCTGCGCAGGCTCCATGAAGGCATTCGCCCTGCTGCAGATGATGCAGCACCGGAAGTGTCAGATCGCCATCGTCATCGACGAATACGGCGGTACCACCGGGCTGGTGGCCATGGAGGACATCATTGAAGAACTGGTGGGAGAGATCTACGACGAACACGAGAATGTGGGAACCCGGGAGATCACGCCGCTCCAGGACGGCAGCTACCGGGTGCTGGGTCTGGCGAACCTGAGCAAGCTGTTCGACTACTTCGATGAAGACGAGAAGGTGGACGCCGTCACGGTCAACGGCTGGGTTGTCCGGGAACTGGATCACCTGCCGAAGGTGGGCGACACCTTCACCTATGAAACCCGGGGGAAGCTGTTCCGGGGCAGAGTCATGAAGGCGGACGACCGGAAAGCGCTGGAGGTCAATCTCCGGGTGGAAGACAAGGAAGAGGAAGAAGACTGATGACGCCGGGCGGGGGAAGAAGCCCCGGATTCCGGTGAAGATAGAAGAAGGGAGTCAGAAAGAATGGGATTGTTAGAGAAGATTTTCGGCGATCTGAATAAGAAAGAGGTCCGAAAAATCGAGAAAATCGTGGAGAAGATCGAGGCGTATGATGAAGAGATGACTGCCCTCTCCGACGAGGAACTGAAAGCGAAGACACCGTATTTCCGGGAGAGACTGGAGAACGGAGAGACGCTGGACGATATTCTGCCGGAAGCCTTCGCGGTAGCCCGGGAGGGTGCATACCGGAGCCTGGGCATGAAGCCGTTCCACGTACAGCTGATCGGCGGCGTGGTCCTGCACCAGGGCCGGATTGCGGAAATGAAAACCGGTGAAGGTAAGACCCTGGTGGCGACCCTGCCGACCTATCTGAACGCACTGGAAGGGAAAGGCGTCCATGTCATCACCGTCAACGATTACCTGGCGAAGCGTGACTCGGAGTGGATGGGAAAGGTGTACACTTTCCTGGGACTCACGGTGGGCTGCGTCATCCACGGCATCACCGAAGAACAGCGCCGGCAGGCTTATCTGTGCGACGTCACATACGGAACCAACAACGAATTCGGTTTCGACTACCTGCGGGATAACATGGTTACCTATCAGGAAGAACTGATGCAGCGGGAACTGCACTATGCGATCATCGACGAGGTGGACTCCATCCTGATCGATGAGGCCAGAACCCCGCTGATCATCTCCGGCCAGGGAACCAAGTCCACCGACCTTTACCGTCGGGCGGACGACTTCATCCTGACTTTGTCGAAAGACACGGACTACGAAGTGGAAGAGAAGGACGAGCAGGTTTCCCTGACGGATCTGGGTGTGAAGAAGGCCGAGGAGTACTTCGGTCTGGACAACTTCTCGGATCCGGAGAACATGGAAATCAACCACAACGTTCAGGAGGCTCTGCGCGCCCACACCCTCATGGAACGGGACGTGGATTACATCGTGAAGGACGGCGAGATCCTCATCGTTGACGAATTCACCGGACGTCTCATGTACGGCCGCCGTTACAGCAATGGTCTGCACCAGGCGATTGAGGCAAAGGAGCACCTGAAGGTTCGTTCGGAATCCAAGACCCTGGCCACCATCACGCTGCAGAACTATTTCAGAATGTATGATAAGCTGGCCGGTATGACCGGTACGGCGAAGACGGAAGAAGAGGAGTTCCGGGATATCTACAACATGGACGTTGTCGTCATCCCGACGAACAAGCCGATCGCCAGAATCGATATGGACGATGCGGTGTATCCGAAGGAGACCGGGAAATTCAAGGCGATTGCGGACCGGGTGGAGGAAGTGCACGCTACCGGTCAGCCGGTGCTGGTGGGTACCATCTCCATCGAAAAGTCCGAGCTCATCAGTGACATGCTGAAGAAACGGGGCATCAAGCACGATGTTCTGAATGCGAAGCAGCATGAACGGGAAGCGGAGATCGTCGCCCAGGCCGGAAGGAAGGGTGCCGTCACCATCGCCACCAACATGGCGGGCCGTGGTACCGACATCGTGCTGGGCGGCAATCCGGAGTTCGAAGCCCGGAAGGAAATGCGGAAGAACGGTTTCACGGACGAGCAGATCAGCTTTGCCACCGGTTTCGAGAAATCCGATGACCAGGAGCTGCTGAAGGCCAGAGAAGCGTTCCGGGAATACAAGGCGAAGTTCAAGGTCGGCTGCGACAAGGAACACGACGAGGTTGTGAAACTGGGCGGTCTGTGCATCATCGGCACCGAGCGCCATGAGTCGAGACGTATCGACAACCAGCTGCGGGGCCGTGCCGGCCGTCAGGGAGACCCGGGAACCACCCAGTTCTTCATTTCCCTGGAAGACGACCTGATGCGTCTTTTCGGCGGCGACCGGATGCAGAGCGTTGTGAAGAAAATGGGGCTGGAGGACGATGACATGGTCGCCGCAGGCGTGCTGTCCAAGTCCATCGAAAGCGCCCAGAAGAAGGTGGAGGGCCGGAACTTCGGTATCCGTAAGTACGTCCTCCAGTACGACAACGTCATGAACAAGCAGAGAGAGATCATCTACGGCGAGCGCCGGAAGGTTCTCTTCGGGGAAGACCTGCGGGAATACATCATGGGGATGAAGGACGACCTGGTGGATCACATCGTGGAGACCACGACCCTGGCATCCAAGTTCCCGGAAGAGTGGGATTTCAAGGCCATGAACCGCAGTCTGAAACGGCTTACGCCGCTGTATCAGGGGAAGGAAGAATTTTCCACGGATGAGCTGGCGGTCATGACACCGGAATCCCTGGCGGAGGAGATCAAAGCCCAGTTCGACGACATCTACGTCAGCAAGGAAGAAGAAATCCGTCCGGACCGCATGCGGGAAGTGGAGCGGATGATCCTGCTCCGGGTTGTGGACAATCTGTGGATGGATCAGATCGACGCCATGGATCAGCTGCGGGAAGGTATCGGTCTCCGTTCTCTGGGTCAGCAGGACCCGGTGGCGGCATACGCCAACGAAGGCTTTGATATGTTCGACGCCATGATCAACGAAATCCGGGAAGAGACGGTCACCTACTGCTACAGCGTCACGCTGGAGACAGATACCGAGAGACGGACAGAGTACGCCATTTCGGATGCCCGGAAGGATGAGTACGTGGATGATGCGGCAGCCCTGGAAAGCGCAGCCCCGGAGCGGGATGCCCAGGTGCCGGAACGGGAACATGTGCAGGAAACCTACCGCCGGCAGCAGCCGAAGGTGGGAAGAAACGACCCGTGCCCGTGCGGAAGCGGAAAGAAATACAAGAACTGCTGCATGAAAAAAGACATGGAGCGGGAACGTCAGGAACAGGAATAATCCGGAAAAGTCAGAAGCGGAAACAATTCGGACGGAAATGAGTAACAGAAAGGGTGAGACAGCAGTGCTGAAACTGGAACCGGTCAAACACGACCTGCCGGCGTCCGTCGGCAGACTGAAAGAGGCAGGTGATTCACTTTGACCTGGCTGGCATGAAACAGCGGTCGAAGGAACTCACGGAAATGACCTTGAAGGAGGACTTCTGGGACGACCCGGAGGCGGCTCAGAAACTCCTGAAAACGAAAAACGAACTGGATGCGAAGGTGAAATCCTACGAAGATCTCATGGGAGACTTCGAAGATCTGGAGGGACTGATCGAACTGGCGGAAGAGATGGAGGACGATGAAGAGGCGGACGAGATCCTGCAGACCTTCGACGACCTGAACGCCCGTCTGGACGAATTCCTCCTGGAAACCTTCCTGACCGGTGAATATGATCACAACAGTGCCATCCTGTCCATTCACGCAGGTACCGGCGGAGTAGATGCCATGGACTGGGCGGAGATGATGCTGCGCATGTATACCCGCTGGGCGGCGTCCCGGGGGTACGGCGTGAAAGTTGTGGACCTGCAGAACGACACCGATGCCGGCATCAAGTCCGCCACCTTCTTCGTGGAGGGCGAAAACGCCTACGGCTTCCTGAAGCATGAACAGGGCGTCCACCGGCTGGTGCGGATTTCGCCGTTCAATGTAAAAAGCAAGCGGCAGACCTCCTTCGCTTCACTGGAAGTGATGCCGCGGATCGAAGACAACATGGAAGTGGAAATCAATCCGGAGGACCTCCGGATTGACACCTACCGGGCCAGCGGCGCCGGCGGCCAGCATGTCAACAAGACAGACTCCGCCATCCGCATCACCCACCTTCCGACCAACATCGTGGTCACCTGCCAGAACGAGCGCAGTCAGATCCAGAACAAGGAAGTGGCCATGAAAATTCTGTACTCCAAGCTGATGCAGCTGAAGGAGCAGCAGCACAAGGAAACGCTGAAAGAACTGAAGGGCGATTTCTCCCAGATCACCTGGGGTTCCCAGATCCGCTCCTACGTCTTCCAGCCTTACACCATGGTGAAAGACCACCGCACCGGCGTGGAGGTGGGCAACGTCAACGCCGTCATGGACGGCGGGCTGGACCCGTTCATCAGCGCTGAGCTCCGGACGCTGGGAAATGAGCGGGAATAGCCGGTTCGCCGGGAACACCCGTGCCGCCTGGATATAGATTGGCTGCCGGGCATAGAAATAATGAATTGGATATCATGGGGGAATCTGCCTATAATGATCCATGACAGCAGAGCTGTCATACATTTGCATGCAGATTATAGTTATATACCCACATGCTGGAGGGAATCGGCTTCGGCCGGTTCCTTTCATTTTTTTGGGGCGGGGGCGGTCGCCGGAACTGAAGACGGTCGGCGGAGGGTGCGGAAATACATCATTTGCTGCTTTTCGCACCTGCAATTACCCCGTTCCGGCCCTCAGTGCCGGCGGACGAGATTTCAAGGGTGCGAAAATCCTCATAACGGCGGTTTCCGCACTTGCCTGAAACGGCCGTGGTTGTAAAATCATCGATGAGTATCTGGGAGGATGAGTACACATGTATGTTTATGTATAAACATACTGATCTGGAGGGGTACAGCCTGCTTGTAGGGTGATTCGATGGTGCAGGTCCTTCGATAATCAAGTATATAGAAATGAGACAATCACAGCGGCGGGTGCGAAAACGGAAAAAATGTCCAAACCGCATCCACGAAAAGAGGTCTTGTAGATTAATCGGGATTTATATTTTTTTTCGCACCCGGCCCGGCGTAAAATAGGTGCGAAAAAGCCCGAAACATCAGATTCCGCACCTTCCATAGATATACATGGCCAGAATCGTATACAATTCACTCGAGCCGGACAAAGTTGTCCAGAATCATGTGCGGCTCACTCGCCCTCCGGACTGTATACAATCTGGAGGGCGTCGTGATACGGCCCGGCGTTCAGAAATAAGCCGCAAAAAAAGCGGAGCCGCTGCCTCGAACGACGCTATTCTCCGTTCGAGGCAGCAGCTCCGGCTGTTTCGGAAATAAATCGGCGATTAGTCCTCCTTCAGAGGCATGCCCATGTTGTCCGGATTGGTGTCCAGTTCCTGTTTTGTCCACCAGTTCATGTAAGGAGCCTTGATGCCCAGATCCTTTTCCGGTGTAGCCGGTCTGACGATTCCGTTTCCTGTTTCTTTCTTCGCTGCCATAATATTTTCCTCCGTTTCTGATAAACTATTCGGAAAACCGTTCGCACGAAATTACGGTTTCGTGTCAACTGTCTCTTTATATTGTATTTTAAATCGTGCGATGGCCACATTCAATAGACTTTAGCGGGATAATGGGCTGTGAACAGTACGAGTTTTCTATCTATACGATAAATTCAGTTAATAGTTTGCGGCCGAGCCTCCTCACCTGTGCGTTTCTCCGGGAATCTGTTATGATAGAACTGTTACGATAGAATTATCAGGATTGAAGCAGAAGTCGGGCGTATCCGGAAGCCGGGAGGAGAATGCATGCTGAATATCTATTATGCCAGAGAGAATATCGAGAAAGAAAAGTTCGTCTACAGAACCATCGCCGCCCGGGGATACAGTGCGGAGAATCCGGTGATTGTCATCGTGCCGGATCAGTATACGCTGGAAGCGGAACAGCAGGCATTCCGGTGGCTGGAGACGGAGAGTCTGATCGGACTGGATGTATACAGCATGTCCCATCTGGGATCCGTCATCCTGGAGGAGCTGGGCGGCAGCCGGGTGACTTTTGTCGATAAATACGGAAGACAGATGCTGCTGACGAAGATTCTCCGGGACCGGGAGGAGGATCTGCTGGTATTCCGGGGCAGCGCCGGGAAGCCCGGGTTCATCGAAATGGTGAATGACTTCATTTCGCAGATGAAGCAGTACGGCGTCACGCCGGAAGGGCTTGACGGGATCATCGACAACATCGGGAAGGACAGTCTGCTGGTCCGGAAGCTGAAGGATCTGCGGCTGATCTACGGCGCCTACCAGAGCGGGATCGAAGGGAAATATGTGGATTCAGAGGATTACATCGATCTGTATATCTCGAAGATCGGTGCCTCCCGCCGGGTCCGGAACGGTTCGGTGTGGGTGTACGGGTTCGACAGTTTTGCGCCGAAGTCCATGGACATGCTCCAGGGGCTCATGGGAGCGGCCGCCGAAGTGAATGTGGTGCTGACCTGCGATTTCCAGTGTCCGGACGAGGAACTGTTCGCCCTCACCCGCACTGTCATGAGGAATCTGGAAGAGCGGGCGGCGGAGGCCGGCGTTCCGGTGGGGGTGAAGCAGCGCATTCCATCGGAAACCTCCCTCCTCGCCCGGCGCCCGGAAGCCGTCGCCGTGCTCGAGCGGGAGCTGTTTGCGGCGGCGCCGCGGCCCTGCCGCGGCCGGCCGTGCGGCTGCACGGCCGTGGACTCCGCCAATATCTACGGGGAGGCGGAGTCCGCCGCCGCATATGTGCTGCATCTGCTCCGGGACCGGGGGTACCGGTACCGGGATATCGCCATTATTTGCAACGATCAGGAAACGGCGGCGCCCATTGTGAAGCGGGTATTTGAAGAGTACGGGATTGATCTGTTTCTGGATACCAGGAGAAGCGTGCTGAGCAGTAATGCGGCCGTCTTCCTGGTGAGTTTTTTGTCGGTTCTGGAAAACCGCTGGAGATCCCAGGACGTCTTCGCCGCACTGAAGACCGGGCTCACGCCCCTGGAAGCCGGGGACATTGAGCAGCTGGAGCTGTATGTACAGAAGTACCACGTCCGGGGCAGCATGTGGAAAAAGCCGTTTACGAAGGGAGAGAGTGAGTACGGGCCGGAGGGCATGGACCGGCTGAACGGGTTCCGGGAACAGGCTGCGGCCTGCTTCGGCGGCCTGGAGGAGGCATATCGGAGGAAGGATCAGGATTACCGGTGTTTTGTGACGGCGCTGTGGCGGTATATGACGGAAGAACTGAAGATTCCGGAGCGGATCACGGAGATGACGGAGGCGCTGGACCGGGAGGGTTTCCCGGAAGAAGCGGATGAGGCGGCCCAGGTCTGGAATATGATCGGCGGCCAGCTGGATCAGGTGGTGGAACTCATCGGGGACACAGCGTTTGACGGTGCGGAGTTCCTGGAACTGCTCACCGCAGGGCTTCAGAATGCGGAAGTGGGGGTTCTGCCTTCCACGGTGGACGATATCATGATGGGGACGATGCAGCGGACCAGGACCGGGGACCGGAAGGCGCTGCTGGTGATCGGCGCCAATGACGGGGTGCTGCCGGAGAAACCCCAGGATGACGGGCTGCTGGGGATGGACGAGCTGGAGGAACTTCAGGCTGCGGGCCATGAGATCTGCAAGACGGATTCGGTCCGGGTCAGTGAGGAGCGGCTGGCCATTTACCGGAATCTGTCCCGGCCGTCGGAGGAGCTGTGGATCAGCTGGTCCCAGTCGGATACGGAAGGAAAAGAGATGCGCCGGTCCGGTCTGGTGGAGGATATTCTGGGGATTTTTCCGGATCTTTCGCCGGAGCGGGACGTTCTGAACCGGGAAGACGGGATGGAACTGGTCGGCGGCCGGGCCAGCACCCTGCGGCACCTGACAGAAGGCATGAGCCGGGCCGTGCGCCGGGGGGAGAAGATGGACCCGATGTGGAAACCGGTCCGGGACTGGTACCGGGAGCATGAGCCGGACCGGGTGCGCATGCTGGACGAAGGACTGCGGTTCGAGAACCGGGTGCCCCGGCTTTCCGGAGAACTGACGGATCTTCTGTTTAACCGGAGCCGGCAGGAGCGGTCCCTGTCCGCTTCCCGGCTGGAGAAGTTTGCCCTGTGTCCGTTTTCGTATTTTGTCCGGTACGGCCTGGTGCTGGAGGAGGAGCGTTCCTTCGAAGCGGCAAAACGGGAGATCGGGGATGTGTATCATCACTGCATCATGAACGTGACCCGGAAACTGAGCCGGGAACACCGGTGGGAAAATGTGACAGAAGAAGAATGCCGGGAGATTGTCACCGATGCCATCGACCGGGAATCCGAAAGCTACCGGGACGGGCTGTTCCGGTCCGGCGGCCGGGAGAAGTACCGGGCGGAGCGGATGCGGGATGTCTGCTATGAGACGGTTCTGACCCTGGTGCGCCATGCCAGGGCGGGAAAAATCAGTGATTCCGGCTATGAGGTGCGTTTCGGCCGGGCGGCGGAGCTGGCGCCTATTGTGGTGGAAGTGAACGGCATTACGATTTACATCGAAGGGCAGATCGATCGCATCGACCTGCTGGAAAACGGCCGGGTGAAAATCATAGACTACAAGTCCGGGGACCGGGAACTGAAGGATGCAGAGGTCCGGGCCGGGAGAAGCCTTCAGCTGATGCTGTACATGAGTGCCGCCCGGGAGGACGGCCGGCGGAAGCCGGCGGGGGTCTTCTATTTCCACATTCAGGAGCCCCGGGCGAAGATGGACAAGGCGTCGGGCCGGGTGCCGCTGCCGGAGGAGCCGGCGGATCCTGTCCCTGCAGATCCCTTTCTGGCGGAAGTGGAGAAAGAGATCCGGAAACAGTTCAGGCTGAAGGGCCGGATGGTGGATGATCCGGAAACGGTGGAGGAGATCGCCGGAGAATTTCAGAAGACATCAGATGTGGTGAACCTGACCCGAAGCCGGGACGGCGGACTCCGGGGAGATGTGATGACGGAGGCGGAATTCGAAGAGCTGGAGCAGGCCGCCGCCGAGAAGGTGGTGTCCCTGTGCGCCGATCTGGCGGGGGGACGGATCGACATCCGGCCGATGAAGGAAGGCGACTGGACCGCCTGCCAGTATTGTGATTACCAGTCCGTCTGCCGGTTCGACCGGTCGTTCCGGGGCTGCCGGTATGAGGAAATCGAAGAGTAGGAAGACCGGGGCACGGAGGGATGTCCCGCAGGAAATATCCCGAAGGAAGCATAGGAGAAGGACATCGGAGAAGGACATCGGAGGAAGGCATCGGAGGAGAAACATGGAAAAACGGATATCGGAGAAATGTATTCACTGCGGACAGTGCACGAGAAACTGCCTGTTTCTGGAGAAATACGGGCTGGATCTTTCGGGGTTCGAGGACCGGCCCGACCTGGCGTACCGGTGCTTCCTGTGCGGCGTGTGCCGGCGGGTGTGTCCGGTGGACATTGACGGCCGGGCGATCGGCATGAAAGGAAGGAAGCAGCAGGTGGCAGATGGGGGCGGCAGAATTCCGACCAGGGATTATAACATCATGCTGGCGGAAAAGCGGAATTACAAGTTCGCCAATTACCGTCACGCCCGGGCGGAGCAGAAGGCGGTGCTGTTCCCGGGCTGCAACTTCCCTTCCTTCTTCCCGGAAACCACGAAAGCCCTGGTGTCCGCCTTCGGGGAGCACGGCATCGGCACGGTCTTCGACTGCTGCGGAAAACCGGTGCAGGAACTGGGACTGGAGGAGGATGCGCAGCGGATTCTCCGCCGGATCAACGAGAAAATGAAAGATAACGGCGTGACGGAAATCATCACCTGCTGCCCGAACTGCTACTGGTTCCTGGGGGACAAGCTGGACATGAAAGTAGTGAGCATCTACACAAAAATGAAAGAACTGGGAATCGGCCGGAAAATCACCCGTCCCCGCTTCCCGATGTTCGACCCCTGCCCGGACCGGACTTCCCTGGCGTTCCAGCGGGATGTTCCATATTTCCTGGACGGCGAAATCGACCATGAAGCATTCCGGAACGTGCAGTGCTGCGGGCTGGGGGGCAGTGCGGGTCAGCTGGAGCCGGACCTGGTGCGGGAGATGGCCCGCCGGGTCGATGAAGAGGGAGAGACACTGTACACCTGCTGCGCCTCCTGCATCAGCAACTTCCGGCGTCTGGGCCTGCTCCGGACAGAGCACATCCTCCCGTTGATCATGGGGGTGACGGACCGGTACCCGAAGGGCGCAGGCTCTGTGATGAACCGCATGAAATTCCGCATGTATTAGGACAAAAAAATCCCTCTCCGGCGTTCGTCCGGGGCGGGATTGTTTTTTTTAATCAACCCACATCCTTGTAATAGGTTTTTTTAATAGACGGACCGGATTCAGCGATTTTTTGAATTGGAACATCGCTGCCCCGATTGCTATAATGTGTAGGCTAAAGTGAGGGTTCTCGCAGAAGGCGCATCCGTTTCCGGGGCAGTCCCGGGCGGTCGGATGTGGAAATGTTTTTTGTGAAATGTGAAGGAGGAAATGATGGAAAAGGCAAGCCCGAAGCTGCGCCGCTTCACGGTTCTGGCTCTGTCCCTGCTGCTGGCAGTGACATTCCTGGCACCGGGTGGAAGTGCGTTTGCAGCGAAGAAGCTGACGGTGAAGCCGTCGAAGGCAGTCCTTACGGTCGGAAAGACGAAGAAGCTGACGGCGAATCAGAAGGTGAAGTGGTCCGTTTCCAAGGCATCTGCGAAGGTTGTGAAGCTTTCGAAGAAGTCCGGTAAGGTGACGGTCGTTACAGCGAAGAAGGCCGGAAAGGCAACAGTGGTTGCGAAGGCCGGAAAGCAGACGAAGAAGATCACGATTACGGCGAAGAAAGCGGATGCAGTGAAGACGGCATCGGCAAAAACATTTGCGGCATATGCTGCCGGTAAAGACAAGAACAAGGTTCTCGTGGATGCGAGAGTCATGGACGCCTATCAGGGCTGGGCACTGGGCAGTGCCAAGAAGGGTGGACATTTCAAGAATGCAGTCAGTTTCCCGGCACAGACTGTAACAGCGAAAGCATCACTGGCCGCAGCTGAAAAGTCCACATATCAGGATTACTATAAGCAGCAGCTGAATGATGCAGGCATGACGAAGGCGAAGTCCTATGTGATTTACGATACAAATGGCAAGGATGCGAAGACAGTTGCATCTTTCCTGGTCAAGGAACAGGGTTTCCGTGCGTCCGGCATTCAGGTCTACAATGCAACGAAGGAGATCAATAAAAGCAAGGATCTGGTAAGCTATCCGAATTACGACCTTTATGTTCCGGCATCTGTCGTGAAGAATCTTTCTGACAACCTCGTCAACAATACAGCACTGAACAGCGATGCAAAGAGCCTGGTTGGCAGCAGCAAGAACATCGTTATCCTCGATGTTGCCTGGGGTACGGAAGAACAGTCCGGTTTCCTGGATGCGCATATTCCAGGAGCTGTTCATGTCAACACGGATGAATTTGAAGGCGCGAAAACATATGTGGAGAACAAACGCAAGGATGACAAGGTCGACTATCGCTCGGAGTGGAGACTTCTGGACGATGCGACACTGATTAAGCTCGCAGGAGATAAGGGTATCACACTGGACAGTTGCGTCGTTGTTACCGGCGGTGAGCCGATGGCTACCACCAGAATGGCAATCATCCTGAAGTATCTGGGCGTGAAGAATGTTCACGTGATGAGTTCCGGAATGCAGGGATGGAATGCCGGCAAATACAAGATGGCGAAGGGATCCAATGTTCCGAAAGCTGTCAGTCTCGGAACGGACAAGCCACTCAATCCGGATGTAATTGATACAATTGCCGAAGTGAAGAATGAGCTGAAGGACACTGCGAAGTACACTGTCGTCGATACTCGTACAAAAGAAGAATGGGATGGACTGAGTTCGGGATATGGTTACCATGATCTGGCAGGACGTATTGCCGGCACAGTATTCTCTCCATGCGGACAGGGATATTCCAGCAGTGTGATGAAGTACAGAAATGCAGATAAGTCTATGAGAACAGGTGCTGCGCTGGAGAAGTACTGGAAGAGCACCGGTGTTGACAGCAGCAAGCAGATGGTATTCTTCTGCGGTTCCGGCTGGAGAGCAGCGGAAACAACGTGGGATGCCTGGGTTCTCGGTTTGAAGGCCTCTCTGTACAGTGACGGCTGGATCGCATGGTCGAATGAAGGAAATGACTTCATCGATCATACCGGGAAGACCGTTCATTTCGATGCGGCAACCAATACGGTTCGTGATGCGAATGGAAAAGATGTCAGTGACGGAACGAACATCGCCGGTGTAACGGCGAAGTAGTATCTTCGTTGGCTGCAGGTGCGGAATTCGATTTTTTTCGAATTCCGCACCTGCTTTTTTCTTGTTCCGGTCCGGCAGGGGCGGCGGACCAGGAATGGGTGGGTGCGGAAAGAGGAAAAAAACCGTTTTCGCATCCGGCCGGTCCGGGAACGAATCGAATCATCAGCGGTAAGGTCCATGCGGATGCATGATAATACGGGAATATCTAATGATATGCATCGGATTGTACGGATATCCCGCCCGATGGAAATGCTGTGGCGACATATGCGGTGCGGCCGGATATTCATTCGAAAATCCGGATGTTGTTCCGGCCCCTGAAGGTGCGGAAATCAGCATTTCGCCCCGTTCCGCACCTTCGTTTTGGCTTGTGATATTTAATACGTGATTTCTTTTGGTTTTCGCACCCTGGCCATCGAGATTCAGGTGCGATTCCGGGCCATTTGGCCAATTCCGCACCTTCCACTAATATGCAATCGCAATTCGTATACAATTCGATCGTCCCGGCCTATCCACACCCATACATCAGTATTTGAATCGTGGTTTGTATACAATCCAGCCGACCGCACAATCCAGCTGCTCATGCAATTCGTCCCCCGCACAATCCAGCTACTCATGCAATTCGTCCCCCGCACAATCCGGCCCCTGCGCTGCCGGCTCCCCTCGCCTGTACCGGCAGATACAACGAAGGCGGGCCCTTCCGGGTCCGCCTTCGCTGTGGTGTTAGTTGTTGTGATGTTTAGAGGGAATTATTAGTTGTTTTCTTTGCGCAAGATTATAGTAGCAAATCGGTGT
>NZ_FNBF01000007.1 GCF_900102225.1 Eubacterium pyruvativorans | reverse complement strand
CAACTCATATCTTCTCGCTGTATGATTACATTCGTTTCCGCGCTACATTTCGACAGACATAGGGAGCGGGAACGGAGTCAAGTGACAGTACGCTGGCCGAAAGCCGGGCAGCACTTGACGTAGTGACACGGAAAATCCTTACCCGCACCAGCGGGCGTGGATACACGCTTGCTGGCTGCCCTACAGCGAGGATAAATATTGATCGTCTCTGGCGAAGCCTGAGACACCTTTTGACTGCAGACTCTGTGAAAAAGTGTGTGCATCATAAAAAGCAACCAGCAACATTGCTGTTACTGGTTGCCAAAATCTCTTGATTTTTCACTGTCCTCTTGACGGGTAGCAGTTCAATCATTCCGGGGGCGTCTCGATCAAATTCGGTTCTCTATACAATCATGTCGGGAGTTTCTTTCCGGGCGTTTCCGCCGGAGTCAATTAGTCCTCGAACAGCGGTGTGGACAGGTATCTGTCACCGGTATCCGGCAGCAGCACCACGATCGTCTTTCCTTCCGCTTCCGGTCTCTTCGCCACTTCCAGGGCAGCATTCACTGCAGCGCCGGCGGAAATGCCTACCAGCACACCTTCGGAATGACCGATCAGCTTGCCGGCCTCGAACGCCTCGTCATTTCCCACCGTGATGACTTCATCGTACACATCTGTGTTCAGAACAGCCGGAACGAAGCCTGCGCCGATTCCCTGAATCTTGTGCGCACCGCCGTGACCCTCGGACAGAACCGGGGAAGTGGCCGGCTCAACTGCAATGACCTTCACATCCGCATTCTGAGACTTCAGATACTCTCCTGTGCCGGTCAGCGTTCCGCCTGTGCCTACGCCGGCAATGAAGTAATCCACCTGTCCGTCTGTGTCCTCCCAGATTTCCGGGCCGGTTGTCTCTCTGTGTGCCGCCGGGTTGGACGGGTTGTCGAACTGCGCCGGGATATAGCTGTTTTCAATGGACTCCGCCAGTTCATTCGCCTTGGCAATCGCCCCCTTCATCCCCTTTGTCCCGTCAGACAGCACCAGCTCGGCACCATAAGCCTTCATCAGCGCACGTCTTTCCACAGACATGGTCTCCGGCATCACGATGATGATCCGGTAACCTCTGGCAGCAGCGACAGCAGCCAGGCCGATGCCGGTATTTCCGGATGTCGGCTCGATGATCGTGGTGTCCGCATTGACATCCCCTCTCGCTTCCGCATCATCCAGCATCTTCTTCGCAATTCTGTCCTTTACGGAGCCGGACGGATTGAAGTACTCCAGCTTCGCCAGAATGCGTGCCTTCAGGCCGTACTTCTTCTCGATGTGTGTGAGTTCCAGAAGCGGTGTCTTTCCGATCAGTTCGTCTGCTGTCTTGTAAATCTTAGCCATTTCATTTTCCTCCGTAAATATGGTATTTCTTTTTTTTTGCACGGCACATGCCTTCAGGATTATGTTAAAGCAATAAATTCAAGTTTTCCCTCAGGTATATAGGTTTTTATTTTAGAAACGACGGGTATCCCGCCGGATACCCCCGTCCGTTAAACTAAATCATGTAATAATCTGCTTCATCGCCTCTGTTCGCCAGATCAGCAACAGAGATCCCGTCGAAATAACGGTTCGTCATGTCGTAGAATTTCTTCCACATCGGGAGCGTCTTGCAAAAGCTTTCCCGTTCACACGGTTCCGCACCCTCCTCAAGACAGGCTACCGGCGCGAGTCCGCCTTCGACCAGTCTGAGCACTTCGCCCACGCTGACCGTTTCCGGTGGCTTCGCCAGCTTATAACCGCCTCCCTTTCCTCTGTGGCCAATTACATAGCCGTTCTTCGAGAACACAACGATGATACTCTCTAGATACTTCTCCGAGATATCCTGTCTGGCGGCGATTTCTTTCAGCGGAATGTATTCCCCTCTGTCATGTTCCGAAAGATCCACCAGCACGCGCAGTGCGTAGCGGCCCTTCGTGGAAATCCTCATAGCCATCCGGTTCTCTCCTTTCTTCGGTAACTTTCCATACCCGTATTGTAGCACATCCCGAAATAATTGCAAGTAAAACTATAGGTTTATATGAAAAATTTTCGGAGGAACACCTTCCGGCGGACAAAAAATACGCCGCAGAGGTTGGAATTCCAACCTCTGCGGCAGAAAACCGCTCGTCCTCATTTTCCCTGCAGGAAAGGGGGATTTCGAACGACTATGCGTCTAATTTTTTGCCCGTCAGGAGCTCATAGGCCTCCAGATACTTTCCGATGGTCTTGTCAATCACATCCTGCGGCAGGTTGTAATCGCTGTCCGGATTCGCCTTCAGCCAGTCTCTCACGAACTGCTTGTCATAGGACGGCTGGGATTTCCCCGGTTCATAGCCTTCCAGCGGCCAGAAGCGGGAGCTGTCCGGTGTGAGCATCTCGTCGCCGATCACCAGCTCACCCTTCTCGTTCAGGCCGAACTCGAACTTAGTGTCTGCAATGATAATACCGTGTTCTCTGGCGTATTCCGCACATTTGTTATAGATCGCAATGGTGTTGTCCCGGATGCCCTTCGCCAGTTCTTCGCCCCTGCCCGGATAAGCCTTCTCCAGCACGGCGATGCTCTCTTCATAAGAAATATTCTCGTCGTGATCGCCGATCTCCGCCTTGGTGCTCGGTGTGAAAATCGGCTCCGGCAATTTCTCGGATTCCTTCAGTCCCTCCGGCAGGCGGATCCCGCATACCGTTCCGTTTTCCTGATAGCTGGCCCATCCGGATCCGGTGATATAGCCTCTGACGATGCACTCGATCGGCAGCATCTCCAGTTTCCGGCAAAGCATGCTCCTTCCGGCGAAATCATCATTCTGGAAGAATTCCGGCATGTCCTTCACATCCGTGGAGATGACATGGTTCGGCATAATGTCCCGGGTCAGTTCGAACCAGAATTCCGACATCTGGGTCAGAACCTTGCCCTTTCCCACGATCTGATTCTTCAGAATGTGGTCGAATGCGGAAATACGGTCGGTAGCTACCATCACCAGAGCGTCCCCGGTATCATAGATCTCCCGTACCTTTCCCTCTTTTACTGGCTTATATTCCTTCATTGAAAACCTCCAGATTCTGCCGGGCAGTGCACACTGTCCGCTGCTACACTCATACGCTACTCACATACGCTACTCATTTTAGCACTTCAAATCATAACAATCCACCGAATTCTTTCCGGTGCTTCTCCCGCTACACGAACACATACTTTCTGAGCCGCCGGAACGCCTCTTCCACCCGGCTGGCCGGAGATGCCAGGTTCATGCGGATGGTATAATCCCCGCCGAACCTGGTGCCGTCCTGCCAGATGACGCCGTATTTCACCCCCCGGGACTGCAGTTCCCGGATCGAAATATCCCGGTTCCGGCACCATTCCCCGCAGTCCAGGAACAGCATGTATGTTCCCTGGGGTTTCATCACCTGTACCCCGGGCACCTCCGCCAGATACTGAAGCGCCAGGTCCCGGTTTCCCCGCAGCACAGGAAGAAGCTGCTCCAGCCATTCCCGGCCTTCCTGCGAGTAGGCGCCGATCAGTCCGTACATGGAGAGAACGTTCATATTATTATAATGAGAAAGGGAACTTTCCTTCCGGATCCGGTCCCGGAGCCAGCGGTTGTATATGATATGGTAACTGCCCACCAGTCCGGCCAGATTGAAGGTCTTCGACGGCGCATAGAAAGCCGCCGTCCGGTTCCGGGCATCCTCATTCACAGACTGCAGCGGAATGTGCTTTCCCTCCAGAACCAGATCCGACCAGATCTCGTCGGAAATGACCCAGACATCATTCCGCCGGCAGATATCCATCGCCTGTTCCAGTTCTTCCCGTTCCCAGACCCGGCCGGTCGGATTGTGGGGCGAGCAGAATATGGCCGCATGGATGTGATTCCTGCGGATCTTCTCCTCCATATCCGCGTAATCCATGCGCCAGATTCCCTCTTCATCCCGGACCAGCGGACTGTGAACGATGTGGAACCCGTTGTTTTCCAGTGTGGCGGTGAATCCCACATAAGTGGGAGAGTGAACCAGCACATTATCCCCCGGGCTGCAGAGAACTCTAAGTGCGCTGACCACGCCCCCCAGCACGCCGTTCTCATAGCCGATGTGCTGCTTCTCCAGACCCGTTACGTCGTTTCGGTCCTGCTGCCACCGGATGATGCTCCGGTAATACTCCTGCCGGGGAATGAAGTACCCGAACATGGGATGGGCTGTCCGCCCTGTAATCGCCCGCTGCACCGCAGGAACAGTGGGAAAATTCATGTCCGCCACCCACATCGGAATACGGTCAAATTCCGGATCCGTCTTTCCCGGCGGAATCGACCCTGGCATCGCCAGAAGATCCACCGCCAGTGCGTCCTTCCCTCTTCTGTCTATTACGGATGTGAAATCATACTGCATCACCATGCCCTCCTTCTCTGTTCCGGCCTGAGGCCCTGTTCTGTGAAAATTATAATGAGGGGCGCAGGCAGTGTAAAGCCCGTCATTGACACAAATTTATCTGAATATTATAATACAAAACATATGGATGATATTTTCTTAACGAAAAATCATACACACAATTCTATATTTTTTCTGATTGCTGAACACCGGATAAGCGGTGTACCCGACCGACCCCTTCGGCGGGAAGCACATAGAAAGGAGTAAGCAATGAAGAAACTGGGCAAGCTCGCCTCATTCCTCAGCCTGAACATCGGATTCATCATCCTGATCGGATCCCTCTTCGCATTCTGGAAACCCGCTGCCATCTCATGGGCGGTGAATTACACCTCCCTCTTCCTGGGCACCGCCATGTTCGGCATGGGCCTCACCATCCACGTCTCTGATTTCCGCATGATGCTCCGGCATCCGAAAGACATCTTTCTGGGTGCCTGCTGTCAATACACAATCATGCCGCTTATGGCATGGGCCCTCTGCCGCCTCTTCCGCCTTCCTCCGGATCTGGCCATCGGCGTCATTCTGGTGGGATGCTGCCCCGGGGGCACGGCCAGCAATGTCATCACGTACATTGCCGGAGGAGATGTGGCCCTTTCGGTGGGCATGACCATCACTTCCACACTGCTGGCACCGGTTCTGACCCCGGCTCTGACCTATCTGCTGGGAGGAGCCTGGGTTCAGGTTTCTTTCTGGGCCATGGTACTTTCCGTTGTGAAGGTGGTGCTGCTTCCGGTGCTGGCAGGCATTGCGCTGCAGTATTTCTTCCATGAACAGGTGGAGAAGATCCGGGAAGTTCTGCCTCTGATTTCAGTCATCGCCATCGTCATGATCATTGCGGGCATTGTTGCGGTGAACCGGGAGAAACTGCTGGAATCCGGCCTTCTGGTATTCGGCATCGTCATGCTGCACAATCTTCTGGGCATGGGCGCTGGCTTCCTCATGGCCCGCATTTTCCACGAGGATTACCGGAAAACCACGGCCATTGCCATCGAGGTGGGCATGCAGAACAGCGGCCTGGCCGTATCCCTGGCAGCCGTGAACTTCGCCGCCAACCCGCTGGCTACGCTGCCGGGGGCCATCTTCAGCGTATGGCACAACATCGCAGGTTCCTTGTTCGCCGGCTGGCGCCGGAGGGGGGTCGAAGGAAGGCGCCGGAAAATGCAGGATACCGCCAAAGAAACCGCATAATGAAAGCAAGTTTTTCCGGTCCGGGCTTGTTCTGGAACGTCAACCGTCCTATAATCAGGACTGGATGCGTGGAAGGGGCAGGGTTCCCTGCGCCTTCCACCGGCGGAAGATTCCGAACCGGATTCTTTCGTCGGAAACAAACTTCAAATCAGTTATAGGAGGTAATCTATGAAATCTTACGAGAGACTGATGGAGTACGCCAAGTACCCGACGGGTTCCATTGAAGAGAATGCGAGCTGTCCGAGCAATCCGAAGGAATTCGATTTTGCGAACGCACTGGCGGAAGAAATGAAATCACTGGGCATCACCGATGCAGAAGTGGATGAAAACTGCTACGTCATGGGCACCATTCCGGCTAACATCGAGGGATACAACGGACCGGTTCTGGGCCTGATCGCCCACATCGACACATCCCCGGATGCGCCAAACGAGAACGTGAAGCCGAAGCTCACCCACTACGAGGGAGGCGACCTGATTCTGAATGAGAAGGAAGGCCTGAAGATCAGCGCCGATGCCCTGAAGAACTTCATCGGCTGCGACATCATCACCTCCGACGGCACCACCCTTCTGGGTGCCGACAACAAGGCAGGCGTGGCGGAGATCATGACCCTGGCGGAAATTCTGCATAACGACAGTTCGATTCCTCATGGCACAATCCGCATCGCCTTCACCCCGGACGAGGAGATCGGAAGAAGCAGCGACCTGTTCGATGTAGAGAAATTCGGCGCAGACTGCGCTTACACCATTGACGGCGACCTGTTCGGAGAATGCCAGAGCGAGACCTTCAGCGCCATGGGGGCTACGGTCACAGTAACCGGCATCAGCTACCACCCTGGATTTGCGAAGAACAACATGAAGAATGCCATTCACGTGGCAGAAGAGTTCGAGCAGATGCTGCCGGTGAACGAGCGGCCGGAATACCGGGAAGGCCGGGAAGGCTTCTATCACATCACATCCTTCAACGGCAGTGTGGAGAAGGCAACCATGGGATACATCATCCGGGACTTCGTCTGGGAGAAGATCGAATCCCGCTGCGAAGTGATGCGGAAGGCTGCAGAATACCTGAACCACGTTTACGGTGAGGGAACCGTTCAGGTGGAATTCACAGAGCAGTACCACAACATGGGTGAGGTCGTGGAAAAGCATCCGAAGCTGACAGAGATCCCGCTGGACGTCATCCGGGAGATGGGCTACACCCCGGATACGGCACCGATCCGCGGCGGCACGGACGGCGCTTTCCTGTCCTTCAAGGGTCTGCCTTGCCCGAACCTGGGGCCGGGCGGAAGCAACTTCCACAGCCGTCAGGAGTTTGCAGTGGTGCAGGACATGGAGAATGCAACAAAGATGATCATCGAAGTCGTTCAGCGCATTGCGAAGCTGAAGAAGGATGAACTCTAACACAGGTACATGACAGACACTCTCTTCCGGAAACCGGCGGACCGGGAAGCCCGCCGGCCGGAAGGGAGCATTTTCGTTTCTGGGGAAGACTGTACAGGCAGCCTGCCCGGCAGCCGGAATCAGGAGGCAATATGTTCGACACAGCAGAGTATAATGATCACCAGGGCGGTGAAATCCGGAAGCGTCATGCGTTTCTGGTAGGCGTCCGTTTCCCGGGAGACAGCCGCTTCGAAGCACGGATGGAAGAACTCCGGGGGCTGGCGGAGGCCTGCGGAGCGGAGGTCCGGGGCACGGCGGATCAGAAACTGCCCCGGGAGGATTCCGCCTATTTCATCGGGAAGGGAAAGGTGGAGGAAATCCGTCTGGCTGCCGATTCCCTCCATGCGGATCTGGTGATCTTCAACAACACACTGTCCCCCTCCCAGCTGACCAACCTTTCTGAGGCACTGGAGCTGGAAGTGATCGACCGGACGAACCTGATTCTGAACATCTTCGCAGAACGGGCCCGGAGCCGGGAAGCCCGCATGCAGGTGGACTATGCGAAACTGAAATACATGCTGCCCCGGCTGGTGGGCCTGCGGGCGAACCTGTCCCGTCAGGGCGGCGCTTCCGGCTCCATGTCCAACCGCGGCGCCGGAGAAAAGAAAATCGAACTGGACCGCCGGCGCATCGAAAAGCGAATGACGCTGCTCCGGCGCAGTCTGGACGAAATTGCAAAAGAACGGGAGACCCAGCGGAAGCGGCGGGCCCGCTCCGGCATGCCGCTGATCTCCCTGGTGGGCTACACGAATGCCGGGAAATCCACCCTGATGAACCAGATGATCCGCTGCTGCGGCACAGACGATGAAAAACAGGTGCTGGAACAGGATATGCTGTTCGCCACCCTGGACACATCGGTCCGGCAGATCGCACCTTCCGGCCGAAGGCCCTTCCTGCTTTCGGATACAGTCGGCTTCATCGATGATCTTCCCACCGGACTGGTGGATGCGTTCCGTTCCACACTGGACGAAGCCCTCCATGCGGATCTGATCCTGATGATCGTGGACAGCACCGATCCGGAATACCGGAACCACATACAGGTCACAGAAGAGACCCTGGCAGAACTGGGAGCCGGCAGCATCCCGGTGATCACGGTCATGAACAAAAACGACGGCATCCGTCCGATCCTGGAGAAAGACCGGATCCTCATGTCCGCCAAGGACCCGGACCACCTGCCGGCGCTGCTGGATCTGATCGAAACGAAGCTGAACGAAGGCAGCCTCACCTGCACCCTGCTGATCCCCTATGCCCAGAGCCGTCTGGAAAATGTGCTGCGAGAAAGCGGCGTTGTCAAATCCTGCGAATACACCGATGACGGCATCCGGATCACCGCTGCCATCCGGCGGGACCGGATTCAGCAGTTTCAGGAATACCTGCAGGAATAGACAAAAAACACCAACGGGTGCGGTCCCATCATGCAGCAGCGGCCAGCCGGGCGGGTGCGAAATCTTACTTTTTTCGGATTTCGCATCCGCTTTTTTGTCGTTCCCGATCACCGGAAAATATGACCGAAAAAACGAGGTGCGAGAAGATGAATAATCCCGTTTTCCGCACCCTGCCGATTCAGGCAAGAATTGAATAATCAGAGTTCATTTTCTGTGCGCGAATAATATTACAAAACTATTTGATACTATCCTTCCTATGGAGAACAGCTCCCGGCCGATGATAATACTGAGGTGAGATTTACGCCAGACCTTGGATATTCATTCGGATACCGGAATATCATTTCACTTCCGAACGGTGCGAAAACAAGCTTTTCGGATCATTCCGCACCTTCATGCGGGCATGTAATATTTAATTCAAGATTTAATTTGGATTTCGCACCCTTTCCGGCGTGATTTTAGTGCGGAATCGGGAAAAATTGTCAATCCGCACCCATCAGCATTTATTAATCGCACCTTGTATACAACATTCCCATCCATCGCTATGCATAAGTGTCAAAATCACGATTTGTATACAATCCTCCGCACGCCCCGCACACCCCCGCATCCGCACGCCCCGCACACCCCCGCACATAATCCATCCTCATCATCCAGCCAAATCTCCCACATAAAAAAAGCTGCTGCACGAAACGCTCATACCGTTTCGTGCAGCAGCCCCGCCCACAGCCGGCAGCTAAGCCGGGTTCACATGAATCATAATGTGCTTCACATGGGCGAAATGACGTTCCACCTCATCATGAACCCGCTGGGAAATCTCATGTGCATCCGTCAGATTCAGCGACCCGTCCACCGCAATCTCCAGATCAATGTAGATCATGCTGCCGAAGCGCCTGGTATGCAGCAGGTCCACCCGGTCCACTCCCTGCTGATCCTCGATGAACCGGCGCAGATTCGCATCGTACTCTTTCCCGCAGGACTCGTCCATCATGTTGTTCAGGGCGCCCTTCCCGATGTCACAGGCCACCTTCAGAATGAATATACAGATAATCACACTGGCAACCGGGTCCATGATCGGAAATCCCATTCTGGCAGCTGTGATGCCGATCAGGGAGCCGATGGAGGAGAATGCATCGGAACGGTGATGCCACGCATCGGCCATGAATGCCTCCGAATGCAGGATCTTCGCATAATGCCGGGTGTACCAGTACATACCTTCCTTCGAGACAATGGACACCACCGCCGCCACCAGCGCAATCACCCCCGGTGCCGAAAGGCGGCCGTAGCTTCCCAGGACGATCTGCTGCACAGCCTTCATGCCGATGGCGATGCCTGTTGCCGCCAGGATGATGCCCAGCGCCAGAGAGGCCACACACTCGAACCGGTCATGACCGTACGGATGCCGTACATCTGCTTTTTTCTTCGCCAGCTTCACGCCGATGAAGGCGATCAGGGTGGCGAATACGTCAGAAAGGGAGTGAACCGCATCGGACAGCATGGCCCCGGAATGGCCGGCGATACCGGCGATCAGTTTGAACAGGGACAGAAGAATATTTCCGGCGATTCCCACTGCAGAGATTTTCCGCACGATGCGGTTCTGCGTCTCGTGGTCGATCCGGCTCTCCGCCGCCCGGTTCCCGGTACTGTCCCCCCGCTCTTCCGGATTCATTTTCTTCCCGAACCGGTTTTCCTCACTCTCCATGTTCATCCAACCCCTTTCTGATCTTTTCAGACTAAATTCTGTACAGTGTAGCACCGGATGGGAGAATCGTCAATACCCGGGCGGAACTCCTTCCGCCCGGGTACATCCGTTCCGCTTACAGGATATCCAGTGCCTTCAGCACATCCTTCACTTTCTCCACCGGAATGATCTCCAGCGCATTTGTGACCTCTTCCGCCACGTCCACCAGGTCCTCTTCGTTCTCCTTCGGAATGAAGACCCGCTTCACACCGGCCTGCATGGCTGCCATCAGCTTTTCCGGCAGCCCGCCGATGGCAGTGACCCTGCCGCTCAGGGAAACCTCTCCGGTCATGGCCACATGGGGATCCACTGCCTTTCCGGTGACCAGAGATGCAATGGCTGTGGTCATGGTAATGCCGGCGGAAGGACCATCCTTCGGCACCGCACCTTCCGGAATATGGATATGCATATCATACTGATCGAACTCCTCTGCCTTTTCCGGGAACATGGACTTCACCAGACTGACAGCGATCTGGGCGGATTCCTTCATCACATCTCCCAGCTGTCCGGTGAGATTGATCTTTCCGCTGCCCTTCATGCGCAGGGTTTCAATATAGAGGATCACACCGCCCACCTGAGTCCAGGCCAGTCCGGTGACAATGCCCGGATCCTGCTTTCCCGGCACCTTGAGGTGCCGCATCGGCCGCATATCCAGTTCCTTCCGGAGATCGTCCTTCGTGATCACCACCGGATCCTCGGTTTCGTTTTCCTCAATCCGCACAGCCGCATCCCGGCACAGTGCATCGATCCGCTTCCGAAGACCCCGGACTCCCGCCTCCCTGGTATAATCCGAGATGATGGTCTTCAGAACGCTGTCGCTGATCTTCAGCTGACCCTTCTGAATACCCATCTGTTCCATGGATTTTTTCAGCAGATGCTTCTTCGCAATCTTCAGTTTCTCCACCGGCGTGTATCCGTCGAAGTGAATCACTTCCATTCTGTCCAGCAGCGGCCCTGGAATGGTATCCAGCGTATTCGCCGTGCAGATGAACAACACATTCGACAGATCATACGGCACATTCATGTAGTGATCGGTGAAAGTGTTGTTCTGCTCCGGATCCAGGGCCTCCAGCAGCGCCGAGGCCGGATCACCGTTATAAGATGCGGACACCTTGTCAATTTCATCCAGTACCATAACCGGATTGGAGACACCGCTCTTGCGGATTCCCTCCATGATCCGGCCCGCCATGGCACCGATATAAGTTCTCCGGTGCCCCCGGATATCCGCCTCGTCCCGGACACCCCCCAGACTGATCCGGACATACTTGCGTCCCAGAGCCTTTGCAATGCTCTTTCCGATACTGGTTTTCCCGGTGCCCGGTGCGCCTTCGAACAGCAGGATCGAACCGCTCTGCTCTTCCTTCAGATTCATCACGGCGATATGCTGAAGAATACGCTTTTTCACCTTTTCCAGGCCGTAGTGATCCCGGTCCAGAATCTTCCGGGCCTTGTCCAGATCCACGTGCTTCACCGGCTCCGGTTTCCAGGACAGGGAGGTTACGAAATCAAGGTAATCATAGTAGATTCCGCTTTCTGTCTCACTGCTGCTTCCCTGTTTCAGCCGGTTCAGCACCTTCATGGCTTCATCCCGGGCTTCCGGGTTCATGCCGGATTCGTTGATCTTCTGCTCGAACTTCTGGACATCGGACACATTTTCCGGATGCATCTCATCCAGTTCCTTCTGCAGGTAGGCGATCTGCCGGCGGATAGCGCCCTCCCGGTACATATCCCGGTAGTCCTCCTGCTGTTTCGACTCCGCATCTCCCTGCACTTCTGCCAGTTCCAGATATTCGTACAGCGCCTTCTCTTCCAGCTGCGTCCGCTCGCTGACACTGTCTGCAGCCAGAATCGCATAACGTTCCTCACTGGTGATCCGGAGCCAGTAGGACAGCGCCGTAATGACCTCGTTCATGGACTGCATGGTGTCCACATAGCGGTTATAGGACTCGCCCCAGATGAACTTGCTGTCAAACTCCTTGATCGCCTGCTTCGCGTTCTGGAGCCGGTTCTTCGCATCCACCGGATCCATATCGTCCACTTCCGTCCGGACCGACGTGGTCACCTCAATGGTGCCGTCCTCCGCCACGCTGACATGCTCTACGTTGATCCGGTGATCCGTGTGCACCGCTACCACATTCTTCTGCTCGGTCTCTGTCACATATCCTGACACGCCGATCGGATAGAAACTGTCATCTCTCAGGTTTTCCCGTTCTTCCTCTTCCTTCGTGAACAGCAGAATCACCCGTTCACCCTGCTCCGCCGGACCAGCGATCTCCTGAAACACCTTGGAGGTGAAATACAGTGTCACCTCCGGAAGGATCACCATCTTATGTACTGGTACGATTTTCATCTCTCTACCCCACTTCATTTCAATTTGTAACAATGCCGCAGTGTTCTCTGCGGCATGATACTTATGCCCGTTTTGTTAGCACTTAAAACAAAAGAGTGCTAATCTGCCAGTAAAAAAAACCGGGACAAGGGCTCCTGTCCCGAAATATTTTTTTACCAGCCTTCCCCGTCCCGGTCCGGCTCCGCTTCCGGCATCTTCTGTTTCGGCTTCTGTCCGGTGAGATGGGGCAGATAGCTGCCGAAACACTGCACCATCTCCAGCGTTCCAATATATTTCCCCGCCTCATCATAAACCGCCTGATAGCGGACGTACACCGGATCCTCCTTCCGGGGAATCCACATTTCCATGTGATCGGCCTCCCCAGACCGGAACTGCAGCAGCATGCCTTCCACCACTGGACGCACCCGGGGCGGGTGGCACTGCATCACCGGCCGGCCCAGGGCCGAAAGCGGACGGGCGAACACACCGGTCTTTTCTGTGAAGAAACGGACTCGGTCCTCCGCATCGATGAACGTCAGATCGATGGGCAGAAGATCCAGTACCGCTGCCAGCTGTTTCAGGGTGAAGGTACCCTGGGGCAGCGTCACCGGCGCATCCGGCAGCTCCATACCGTTATTTTTTGTCCGCTCCAGCCGGGCATCCCCTTCCGGCCACACCGGAAGAGATGGGAGGAAACTGCAGCCCAGCTCCGGAAAATCCCGGTATACCGCCAGCCACGCCGCTTCATCCATGTGCTCCATACAGAACCGGAATACCGTTTCCTCCCGCTCCGCAGTCTTCCGGATATCTTCCAGCAGATCCCGGATCCGCTGCCGGCGGGCGTCGTCCCAGGACGCCTCATCCGTGGAGCTGGCCAGCCGCCCCAGCGTATGGAAGATCCGGTCGTTTCCGTCCCATATATCCGCCGCCTGCATGCCGCGGCCGTTCTGATCCAGAACCGGGAGAAGCAGTTCTTCGATTTTTGCGTAGTGCGCCTTCACATCCCGGAGGGCGCGGAGGTGTTCCGCCGCCTGTCCGGCCCGGGCATCCGGATCCTCCGTCAGCGATGCGGTTTCCGCTACCAGGTCCAGCAGGGCCTCATTCTCCTTTCGGAGGAACTCCAGCGGATGATGGATGATCAGCTTTTCTTTCATGGGATTCCTCCTCACAGTTCCATTTTCAGATCTTCTTCCGTGGCCAGCCGGTAGCCGACCCCTACTTCAGTGAAAAAATACCGGGAACCCACATGGCCCTTTTCGATTTTTTTCCGGATGTTGGACATGTTGACCCGGAGAATCTGGTTGTCATGGCCGGCCCGGGGCCCCCAGAGTTCCTTCATGATGAAATCGTATGTCAGCACTTTTCCGGCATACCGCCCCAGCAGGGCGACGATGCGGAATTCAATCAGGGTCAGCCCCACGTCCCGGCCCGCCAGCGTCACAATGTGGCGGTCGTAGTCGATAACCAGTTCTCCCACGGAATAGGTGCCTTCCGCCGCAATCTCCCGGTTGGCCGCCGTGGTCCGGGCATGCCGCAGGGAAGTGCGGATACGGGCCAGAAGTTCCTGGGTGCCGAAGGGCTTCGTGATATAGTCATCGGCGCCGGCATTCAGCGCATCGACTTTGTCTGACTCTGCCGTCCGGGCAGACACCACGATCACCGGGATCGATGACCACTCTCTGAGTTTCCGCAGGAACTCCATGCCGTCCATATCCGGCAGCCCCAGATCCAGAATAATCAGGTCCGGGCAGTGGGATTCCACCATCTCCAGAGCATCTGCCCCGTTCATGGCTTTCACCACGTTGTATCCGCTGCTGAGAATCACGTTGGACATGAACCGGACAATGCTCAGTTCGTCCTCTACAATCAAAATCTTATCTCTGATATTTCCCATTTCTACCTCCCCGGTTCGGCCGGTGCTGCTGATGATGCCGTCGCTTCCGGTTCCTCCTCCGGTTTCCGCGGCAGATCGAAGCAAACGGATGCACCGCCCTCCCGGTTGTTTTCGGCCCAGATCGTTCCCTCATGGGCCTGTATGATCGCTTTGCAGACCGAAAGCCCCAGTCCCATGTTTCTGGTGCCGTCGCTCTTCACATCCGCCGAGATTTCTCCCGCCCCGTCGAATGCATTCTTCAGTTTCTCCGGCGGGAATCCCTTTCCGTCATCCGATACCCGGAACCGGAACACAGTCTTTCGTTCTTTCACGGAGATGCAGATCCCGCTGATATTTCCCCCGTGAACCGCCGCATTTTCCATGAGGTTGATCAGCACCCGCTCAATCAGCAGCGGTTCCATGGGGATGAACGGCAGATCATCTTCCAGGTCTGCCTCCACCTTCACGCCCGGATAATGCCGGTGAAATTTCTGTATCGCTTCGAAGACCACTTCCTCCGCATCCCAGGGCTCGATGTTCATATTCGCCTGTCCGGTGCCCACCCGGGTGACCGACAGAAGATTCTCCACTACCCGGATGAGCCACTGGGCTTCGTTCCGCACATCCCGGAGCAGCTCCTGTTTCTGCGTCTCTGTGAGATCCTGATTTTCCAGAATCGCCGATGCGGCGCCGTTGATGGAAGTCAGCGGCGTCCGGATGTCATGGGAGATCGATCGCAGCAGGTTCGCCTGCATCTTCACCCGTTCGTTCTCCAGTTTCAGCATGTCCCGCTGCTTCAGCTGGGTTGTCAGCGTGCTGGTGACGATGGACACGCCCAGCAGAACGACAAAGGTGAGCGGGTAGCCGGTCGCCGTGAAATTAAATGCGTAATACGGATAGGTGAACATGAAGTTCACCACGAAAACCCCCAGAACGGAGGCAGCCAGACCGTACACATATCCTTCCGTAAGCCGGGAAATCATCAGCACGGCCAGAACGAATACCGGCGAGGCATACCCCTGGGTGACATTGTCAATCCGAAAAATATTGCACAGCAGCACAGCTGCCAGAATGATCAGCACCGTGATGCCGGTATCCATGGCGATCTTCCTGCCCCGTCCGCACTTCTCTTGTTCCATATTCTGTACTCCGCTCTCCTTCTCCGACGCCTGTTCATTCTATTGTTATCACAAAACCTGTTAACGGTGTGTTAAAGGAAAAGGGCGTGTGAAAACGCCGAACCGCTCTTTCACACGCCCTGCCCCGACCAGGGGATTATTCTTCACGCAGGATTGCGCCGCACTTATTCTCCAGTGTCTTCACAATCTTCGCCATCTGCTTCTCAATCTGCTTCGCCTTCAGGGTCCCCTTGTCGGATCCGATCTTCAGGTTCAGCATGACAGACTTCTTTCCGGCCGGAATCTGTTTCCCACGGTATTCCTCCACGAAATGAAGTTCCTTCACATGGTGACAGATTGCGTCGTGGATATCCTTCCATGTGACATTTTCATCCACCAGCAGGGACAGATCCTCTTCCACCAGCGGGAACTGCGGCAGATGCTCGAAGGTGTTGCTCCGGGATGCCAGCGGCTCCAGCTTATCCATGTTGAATTCGAAAGCGGCGATCTGCTTCCTGCGGATTCCGGCGGCACTCATGGCCTGGACGCTGACCAGTGCAATGGCGCCGATCACTTCCTTTCCGGACAGGATATTCAGCCACGCTTCATCATCCGCCCAGGACGGCTTCTCCGCCTGACCGAAGGACAGCGGTGCGAGATGGCAGAAGCGCGGGATGGACTCAATGATGCCCTTCACTTCGAAGAACTGTGCCTTCCCGTCATCTCCCACAATACCGCCGGTCAGATAATGCGGCTGCAGCGGCAGCGTTTCATCCTCGGAAGACTCATGATAGACCCCCCGGTGGAACACTTCCGCCAGCTCGAATACCCGGAAAGAATCGAAGTAACGCAGGTTTTTCACCGTCGTCTCCAGAAGTCCCGGAATCAGGGACTGGCGCAGAGAGGCCAGTTCCGGGGCAGGCGGCGTTGCCAGCCGGATGCAGTCCGCCGGATCAATTCCCGAAGCTGTAATATATTTCTCATCCACCCACGGATAGGTGAATACCTCGTTGAAGCCACAGCGGAACGCCAGGAATTCCCGGAGCTTCCGATCCACGCTCTCCTTCAGCTGATGAACCGGATGCTCGAAGGTGATGGTCAGCGGCTGGGCCTCGAAGGAGTCAAAGCTCAGGATACGGGCGATCTCATCCAGAATATCGTCCTTGATGGAAATGTCGCCGGTGGAACGCCAGGTCGGCGCCACGCAGGTGTAATTCCCGTTCTCACAGGTCACGTCGAAGCCCAGTCTGGTGAGCAGCGCCGTAACTTCTTCTTCTGTGAACACCTTTCCCAGTCTGGAATCCAGGAAGTCCTGGGTCACTTCCACCACAGCCCGTTCCGTCTTCACCGGATAGTTATCGCCGTACGCCGTAACTTCCATGGACGGGAAGATCTGACGGAACAGAGAGAGGGCCATAGAAATACCCAAGTCCACCCGCTCCGTATCAATTCCCTTCTCGTAGCGGATGGATGCATCTGTCTTCTCGTCAAACCGCTTGCCGGTCTTCCGGATCGTCTGTGCCGTGAAGGTGGCCACTTCCAGCAGAACACTGGTTGTCTCCGGCAGAATAGAGTCCTTCCGGCCGCCCCGGATGCCCGCCAGGGCCATCGGTTCCTCCGCATCGCAGATCACCAGATCTCCTTCCGTCAGATCCAGTTCATTGCCGTCCAGCAGAGTCAGTTCTTCCCCTTTCACGGCGTTCCGAACCACGATCTTGTCCACTACGTGGGTGCGGTCGAAGGCGTGGGTCGGCTGTCCCACCGCCAGCATGACGTAGTTCGTGATGTCCACAATGGCGTTGATCGGACGCATGCCGGCGTTGATCAGAGAAGTCTTCATCCACAGCGGAGATTCTGTCTTCGCATCCACATTCTGAATCTCTACGGCCGCATACCGGTAGCATTTGTCTTTCGCCTCGATCTTCACCGGGAAGGACGGCAGATTCGCCGCCTTCAGGTCTTTCTGCTCCAGAGGCCGAAGCGGCAGATCATAGATGGCGGAAATCTCTCTGGCAATTCCGTACTGACCCCACAGATCCGGGCGGTTCGTCAAAGACTTATTGTCGATGTCCAGCACCACGTCATCCATGCCCACGACTTCTGCGATGTTCTGTCCCGGCGTGCAGGGCATATCCCCCAGATCCACAATGATTGCGTCGTCCTCCGTCGGGAACAGGCCGTCCAGATAGACTTCCGCCGGCGCGCAGATCATGCCGTAGGAGTACTCTCCCCGCATCTTCGTTTCCTTGATCTTCACCGGTTCCCCTTCACCGTGCCAGACCACCATGGCCCCCGGCTTGCAGACCACCACATTCTCACCCGCATACAGGTTCGTTCCGCCGCAGACGATCTGCACCGGTTCTTCTTCCCCGATATCCACCATGCAGATGCGCAGCTTGTCCGCATTCGGATGCGGCTTCACTTCCAGAATCTTCGCTGCGATGATATTCTCGAATTTCTTTCCTGTGTCAATAACTTCTTCCACCTCGACGGTGCGCATTGTGAGATCGTACGCAATCTGATCCAGAGACAGTTCTTCCGGCAGATCCACATATCTTCTCACCCAATTCATTGATACCTGCATTCTAAACCTCCTGCCTCTCTACTTGAACTGCTTCAGGAAACGTAAGTCCGCTCCGTGGAACATACGGACATCGTCCACACCGTACCGCATCATGACCAGACGGTCCAGTCCGATGTTGACAAAGAAGCCGGACCACACGTCCGGATCCAGATTGGCAGAACGCAGGACGTTCGGATGAATGACGCCACCCGGCATCACTTCGATCCAGCCCACATTATGGCAGACACGGCAGCCCTTTCCGCCGCAGATCAGACATTCCATGTCGATTTCATATCCCGGCTCCGTGAACGGGAAGAACCCCTCCCGCATGCGCACCGTGACCTTCCGGCCGAATACCTTCTCCAGAATTGTCTCGATCATGACTTTCCCGGAAGAGAAAGAAATGTCCTTGTCCACCACCAGCGCCTCGTACTGGAAGAACGCTCTCTCATGGCGGGCATCTGTGGTTTCATTCCGATAGACCCGTCCCGGATAGACGAAGCGGGCCGGCGCACCGTGCTGCAGCAGATAGCGGACACTGGCGCCGGTCAGATGCGGACGCATACAGAGCCGCTCCGCACCGGAATTGTGTTCCGTTCCCTCCAGCCAGTACGTGTCCATCATTTCCCGGGCAGGATGGTCCTCCGCAAAATTCAGATTATCGAAAGCATACTTCTCGCTGGTAATGTCATCCTCGCTGAAGATCTCGAATCCCATGGACTGGAAAGCATCATTCAGGTCATAACACATCTGGGTGATCGGATGCAGTCCGCCCTGCGGAATACCCGTTCCCGGCAGTGTCAGGTCGATCTTCTCCTCCACTGCACTCTGGCCGGCAATCAGCTGCTCTTCCTTCTCCCGGATCTTTTCGGCAAAGAAATTCTTGATCTCGTTCGCAGTCTTTCCCACAGCGGGTCTCTCGGACGGATCCAGAGAACCGAGACTTTTCAGAACTTCCGTCAGTTCGCCCTTCTTCCCCACGAGCTGTCTGCGGACCTCCTGCAGGCGGTCCGTATCCGCAGTTTCCTGAATCTTCTCCAGACCTGCCTGACGGATCTCCTCTAAACGTTTCAGCATCGACATAATCATTAACTCCTTATGAAATAATAATATAAATGTACATCTCTGACCGTGCCCCGGCGCCCGCCTGGGCAACGTTGCACTAATTAATAGGATACCACAGATTGGTTCATCTGCGGACGACTATTTTCGTCCGGCATCACGAAAATCCCCGCCCCGTTTCGTGTACAGCGCCAACATCTTGACAGAATATTCCGATATGATATGATAAATGGACAAAGTCAGCCGTGCGTGCGCTCCACCTCTCTTTTTTGACCATCCCGGAGCCGGGCGGCGCAGAGCGAAAGGAGAGAGCCTATGTTATCCATCATCATTCCTCTGGTGATCATCATCGCACTCATCGCCGCAAACGTGCGCATCGTTCCCCAGGCACAGACCTACGTTATTGAATTTCTGGGAAAATACAAGGCCACGTGGAACGCCGGCCTCCATGTGAAGATCCCGTTTCTGGAACGGATCGTGAAGAAGATTTCCCTGAAGGAGCAGGTACTGGACTTCCCGCCCCAGCCGGTCATCACGAAGGACAACGTCACCATGCAGATCGACTCCGTGGTATTCTGCAAGGTCATTGATCCGAAGCTCTACACTTACGGCGTGGAGAGCCCGATCACCGGTCTGCAGAATCTGTCCGCCACCACTCTCCGAAACATCATCGGAGACATGGAACTGGATCAGACCCTGACCTCCCGGGACGAAATCAACCGCCGGATGGAGGCCATTCTGGACGAGGCCACCGATCCGTGGGGCATCCGGGTCACCCGGGTGGAGATCCGGAACATCAACCCGCCGAAGGAAATCGAGGAAGTTATGACGAAACAGATGCGGGCCGAACGGGAACGGCGGCAGACCGTACTGGAAGCCCAGGCCCATCAGGAAGCGGTGGTCAGCCGGGCGGAGGGGGACAAGAAAGCGAAGATCCTCAGCGCAGAAGCCGACCGGGATGCCCAGATTGCCATGGCGGAAGGCCGGGCCCGCTCCATTCAGCTGATCTACCAAGCAGAGGCCGACGGTCTCCGGGCGCTGCGGGAAGCCAACATCGACGAAGCCGTGTTGAAACTGAAAGGTATCGAGGCCCTGAAAGATGTGTCCGACGGCAGGGCCACGAAGATCTACATGCCTAGCGACATGACGAATGTGATCGCCTCCCTGGGCGTGGCGGGCGAGGCCCTGGGCATCGGCGATGCCACCGCCATTGACAAGGCGCCGAAGAAGCAGCCGCCGCTGGCCCCGGACCCTTGCATTACAGATACCACCGGAAAGGGAGGTGTGGACGCCTCCATCACCACCCGCACCATCAACAGGGATATTTCCCAAGCCGATAGTCAGCAGGAATCCGAGTAAGAAACAGGGACTGACGCAGCGGGTGCGTCAGTCCCTTCCTTCGTTTAGATAGAAACAGTAACGCCCGGGGCCGGTCCCCGGGCGTTTTCATTCTACGCATAAACTGTATGGCGGTCGCCCCGTGGGTGCGATTCTGCGCATGAACTGTATGACGGTCGCCCCGCGGGTGCGATTTCGCGCATAAACTGTATGACGGTCGCCCCGCGGGTGCGATTTCGCAAAAAAATCCATTTTCGCACCGTTCCGAATCCACTTCGAATGGAAAACTCAGAGACATCTCCCCGGGTGTGCATAGTTATTCTAAAAATCTTGATAGTATGCGTATAGCTGAAGGGACTGACCTGTTTGCCAGAGACGCTGATCGGATCTTTTCCATCTGATCGGATCGTTATGCGATGAGCAGTATATTGTTCCAAATCCGACGAGTGCGGAAAAGCCGGTATTGGGCCATTCCGCACCTACATCCGGGCATGTAATAGATTAATCGGGATCTATTTTCGTTTTCGCACCCTCCCAAATGTGATTCAGATGCGAAATGAGGCATTTGGGGCCATTCCGCACCTTTCATCAATATGCAATCGTGATTCGTATACAAAGCGCCCATTCACATCCATTCATCGGTATTCAAATCACAGTTTGTATACAACTCCGGCCAGCTCATCTTCCTGGCCAGCTCATTTTCCCGGCCAGCTCATCTTCCCGGCCAGCTCGTACCCCCAGTCAGCTCGTGCCTCCGAAAAAAATGGACTGACGCACTGCGTGCGTCAGTCCATTTCATATCCGGCCGGATGCCCGGCCGCAGCTTATCAGAATCCGTCTCCGGTACGTATGACCTCGTACGGACGATTGGTCAGGAGCAGGCCTCTTCCCTGCCCGTCGAAGGCGATCCCTTCAAATTCTCTGTGGCCGCCGAATACGCTCTCCCGCACATCGCTCGGCTTCAGACGGCCCAGTTTTCCGGCCGGTACGGAGAGAATGGAGCTGTCACTGACGAAGTACAGACGGTCCAGCTTCGGGTTGTAGCCCATGCCCTGGATGATGTTGTTGCCGCTACGGATCGGGCCGTTCGCATAACGGATTCCCTGCATCACCAGGTGCCAGCGGACTGAACGACGGGAAACGGTGCCTTTGTAAATCTTGATGCTGCGCTTCGGGCTCCAGGTTCCGTTCTTGCTGGAAGTGTAGAAATACGCATTGCCCCGCTTGTCAAAGGCCAGGGTATAGCCCATGCTCACAGTGGATTTCAGGCTGTAGTTCACCGTGTTTTTCACCCGGAAAGTGTTCATGTCCAGTTCTTTCACACAGGTTTTCGAGTAGCCGGGCTTCGCCACGAACCAGAGGCTCTTCGTTTTCGGATTATATGCCAGGGACTGGCAGTGGCCGAAGACAATCAGCGGACCGGTTTTCACATAACGGGTGTTCTTCGAATTGACCTGGTCCGGGAGTTGACCGCCGTTGTCCTGACGAAGAGCGTTCAGATCGAAGCGCACCAGTCTTCCTCTGGCGTTCAGGTTGTTCACACCGCCGTGATCGATCAGATACACGATGTAGAGATATCTTCCGTCCGGGGTAATGGCCATGCTCTGGGGATCCATCGGTGTGCCGCCGGAGGTCAGCATCAATGTGGACATACTCCGGGTGAACGTCGTCCGGTATCCCTTCTGGCTTTTCATGACATCACTGCTGTAATATTCATACGCATGATCCGGAATCACGTAATGTGTGTTTTTTACGGTTTTGTAACTGCTCACCGTGTACGGTGCCAGTGCCGGCTTCTTCTGTGTGTAGGTAGCTGCCCCGGTGCTGAGCGGCAGGCAGAGTGTGCAGATAGCCGCAAGCAGAGCAGCGATCATCCACACCGGAATACGAAGTGATTCTTTCTTTCTGTTGTCATTCCCCATGTTTGTCTTCCCTTTCTTTCATCACAACTCTTCACGAATTATTCATGACAGCTCCGCCGGATCGGAATCCAGTTTTCCGTAGAGCAGGAGGTTGCTGTAAGACCCGTCCCGGTTTCTCTGACCGTCGCGAAGGATTCCTTCGAAGTGCATGCCGCACTTTCGCATGACCCTTCCGGAAGCAGTATTGTCCTCCTGATGGGAGGCGTAGAGGCGATGGAATCCCGCCTGCCGGAAGGCGAATTTCATCACAGTGCGCATCGCTTCCGCAGCCAGTCCCTGACGCCACCACCGGCTGCCGATACTGAGTCCCAGTTCGCCGGACCGGCTGCCGGTGTCCACGTTGAAGATGCCGCAGCTTCCGATCAGATGGGACTTTCCGTCTGCAGATGCGGTGCTCTTCAGTTCGATTCCCCATCCATAAAAATCCCGGTCCATATCATACCGGACCACGTGCATCTTCAGGAACTCCTTCGTCCCTTCTTCCGTTTCACAAGGCGCCCAGGCCACATAGCGGGACACGGCCGGGTCACTTCCGTAATTCGAAAACAGCTCCTCCGCATCGTCAAGACGGTAGCGCCTGAGCACCAGCCGGTTGGATTCCAGACGGACGGTTCCCAGTCCTTCCATCCCATGGTTCCCGGTTTCCGGCTCGGGTGCACTTCCGGCTTTCTGTCCCGGCTCACTGCCGGCTTCCTGCTTCGGTTCACTGACAGGGGAAATCACCCTTCCCCTTCCCGCATTCTCGTCCTCTTCATCATGCAGGTCGTTCATTTCTTCCATCCAGCGGGCCATGGCCGTGGACGGATCCAGCACCCCTTCCCGGGAACAGTTCCCCTCCGGTGTCATACCGAAATCGCTGCCGAAGGATGGAACGGGATCGTCCGCCCATTCCCCTTCGTCCTCCTGTTCATCCCGGAAATCCGAAGCGCCGCTCCGGACGAAATCTTCCAGGCTGGAGAACGGGGACTGCACCGTCTGTGCTTCCCTGCCCCGGAGCCGCTCCAGCACCCCGTTGAATTCCGCCAGATCGAAGTCCAGCCGATCTTCTTCCGGGATTACGTCTGTCCTTTCTTCCTGCTGGATTTCGTCTGTGTCCCTCTGCTTATCCGGCTTTCCCTGCACCTGTTGTTTCTCCATCGCTCTGTTTCACCTGTCCTTCCTTCAATCGCTTTCCTTCCTGATGTTTCCATTACGCTGCCGATGTGCTCAGGACAAAAGCCCGGCCGGCGGGGCATCCAGATCTTCCAGGCGGAACCCGTCTTCCTCTTCCGCACCGGTATCCGGATCCGCCTCCGGACGGCTGCGGCCGGCGTCTTCCGGATGCCCGCCTTCTCCCGGGCGTCCGGCGCTGTCCCTTGCCCCCGCTTCCTCCGAAGCGAAATGCCGGGCCTTCTTCAGCGTCTCCCCGATCCGGATCTGATGCCGCACAGCACCGAACTCTTCCCGGTTGATCTGCAGTTCTTCTGTAAACGGATCAATCCGTATTCCGCCGTAAGCATCCTGCCGCTCTGCCAGTTCCATCACGGCAGGCACATTCATAATCAGGAAGTCGCCCCTTCCGTAATGCTCGAACATGGTCTGAATATCTGTGAAGACCGGGATGTAGAAGTAACTGTCGTCGTGCAGCATCCGGGGAGTGAAGGAAAGATTCTGCGCATCCACCTCCAGGTAATTCTGATCCGGCGCCTTCTGCTCCGCCAGCTTTTCCCGCTGTTCCTCGGACACCTCCCCCGGCACAATCAGCATCACATCATTCAGATGGCGGTAGACCTGCTTCTTCCACTTCTCCGATCCGGTCCTTCTGTAATCCCGGATCAATTCGTGAAGCCGCTCCATCGGATCATCTTCCGGCCCGTTTCCCCGGGCGGTCAGCTGCTCTCTTTCTGCCTGCAGCATCCGCGGAATCATCGGCAGCACCTTCGCTTCCTCTTCATCGTCCGGCACCGGCATCTCTCGAAGCCACGGGAACATCTCCCGGGGCATTTCCAGCGGCTGGCTGAAGGGATCCAGCACGAACCCGCTGAGCCCTTCCCGGGCCTCACAGAGATCCATCAGTTCATTCAGATCCATCACCCGGTAATCCGCATCATCGAACCCGTCCTGAAGATCCTCTTCCAGGCAGAACGCCGGAATAGCAAAATGGTCATTATCGTGGATGATTTCCGGAAGAAATTCATTCTCTTCCTCCGGAGCTGCGGCCGCCTTTCCGTTATCCTTTGTCCCTGCATCTCCCCGGGGTTCGTACTGCCCCGGCACCAGAAACATGGCCCGCTTCATGCAGAGAATCACCCCATGGAAGAATTTCTCATTCTCGTCATGAAGATACATATTCACCAGTTTTTTCAGCACCGCACCCCGTGCGATCCAAGTGATAATCTGATCCCTGTCCGGTCCCATTCTATCTCCCCCTCGTATCATATACACTATCTTCCATGGTACCACATCCCGCCGTGGTTTACACGTGATTCCTGCAGCCGGGAAAGAATGGGAGGACGGAAGGCGGAAAGATATGGTATAGTTAGGAGGACAGGAGGTCAGGACCATGAAAGAAGAGTTTTATTTTCCATCCCGGGACGGTATTCACCGCATCCACGGCGTCCGCTGGATTCCGGAAGGAGAAATCACCGGCGTGCTTCAGCTCACCCACGGCATGTGCGAATTCATCGAGCGCTATGAACCCTTCGCGAAGTACTGCGCCCAGGCGGGATATCTGGTGGTGGGCCACGACCATCTGGGACACGGGAAGTCTGTGAAGAATCCGTCGGAACTGGGGTACTTCACGAAAGAGCACCCTGCGGAGACCCTGATCGAGGATATGCACCGGATCCGGGAAAGGACCCGGGCACAGTACCCGGACGTACCCTATTTCATGATGGGACACAGCATGGGCTCCTATCTGCTGCGGATGTACATCGCATTTCATGGCAGAGGGCTCGCCGGCGCCGTCGTCATGGGAACCGGCTATGTGAATCCGAAAGCCGCTTCCTTCGGCATGAAACTGAGCACGGCCATCGCCCTTGTGAAAGGCTGGCATCACCGCAGCCCGGTTGTGCAGGATCTGGCCATGGGCGCCGGTTCGTACCGGAAGTTCAGTCTGGACGGCAGTGATCCCGCCAACAGCTGGCTCTCCCGGAATGAGGAGAATGTGAAGGCCTACTATTCTGACCCGCTCTGCGGATTCCCCTTCACCCTGAACGGTTTCTACGGACTGTTCCAGACCGTGCACTTCGTCTGTGCACAGAAGAATGTGAACAAGGTCCCGGCGAAACTGCCTGTTCTCTTCGTTTCCGGTCAGAATGATCCGGTGGGGGATCTGGGCAAGGGTGTGGAACGGTCCTTCCGGATGTTCCGGGACGCCGGTGTGGCGGATGTGACCATGAAGCTTTACCCGGACGACCGGCACGAGCTGCTGAACGAAACAGACCGGGACCGGGTTTTTGAGGATATCCTGGGCTGGATGGGGGCCCGCCGCTGAGGACAAAAAATAACGAGTGATTAACGACAGGAGGTATGACATGACAAAGAATGAATTGAAGAAGTACGTGGAAGCACTGATCGCAGCACCAAGCTGCTGCCCGGAAGCGAAGGATGCCGGGGAGAAGTACCTGGCAGCGCTGGGCACGGAGGAAGAAGCGGCGGCCGGAAAGAATCTGCTGGCCGAACTGGAAATGGACATCACAACGATTGATGATCTGCTGGCGATGCTGGGCTCCGATGCCGGAAAGCAGTTCTTCGGGGAAGAAAAGGCGGCGGCGATGACCGTTCACGCAGAGGAAATCAAGGCGGCAGGCGCGAAATACTGCGACTGCTCGGCCTGTGCGGCGGCGGAAGTGATCCTGAACAACAGGGATGTGGTGCTCGCTTAATGTCTGTGCTGTTTACACCCTTTGCGGCCGGCCCGGTTCTTCTGAAGAACCGGGTCGTTATGCCGCCTATGGCCTCCCGGGCTGCGGACGGAGGCATGCTCACCACAGAGCATCTGGATTATTACCTGCCCCGGGCGGAAGCCGGCACCGGATTGATTATCACCGAACACATGTATGTGGACCGCCGGGGCATGGCGGATCCCCATCAGCTGGCCATCGATTCCGATGACCGGATTCCGGGGCTTTCGAAACTGACCCGGCTGACCCGAAATGCCGGCGCCCGGATCATCGCCCAGATCAGTCATGCCGGCAGCATGGCCCACCAGCGGGTCACCGGAATGACGCCGGTCAGCTCCAGTGACGTGCTGTCTCCCACCATGAGCTCCACCGAAGTGCCGGAGGAACTGACGGTTCCGGAAATCCGGGAGCTGGTGGGAAAATTCCGGGATGCAGCGGTTCGGGCGCAGAAGGCGGGATTCGACGGCGTGGACGTACACAGCGCCCACGGATACCTGCTGGACCAGTTTTTTTCGCCGCTGGCCAACAAGCGGCACGATGCGTACGGCCGGGACTCTGTAGAAAACCGGGTCCGGATTCACTGTGAAATCCTCCGGGCCATTCGGGAAAGCACAGGGCCGGCATTTCTCATCGCCCTCCGTCTCGGCGGATCGGACTACATGAACGGCGGCGCCACAGTCGAGGATGCTGCTAAAGCGGTGCCGCTTCTCCGGGAAGCCGGTATGGACCTTTTGGATATCTCCGGCGGCATGAACGGGTACACGATATCCGGCCGGAAAGATCCGGGCTGGTTCCGGGACATCGCTGAGGCGGTCCGGGGAACGGCTGCGGGCCGGGATCTCCCGATCCTGCTCACCGGCGGCATCAAGAAACCGGAGGACGCAGAAACGCTGCTCCAGTCCGGCATCTGCGACCTGGTGGGTGTGGGCCGGGCCATGCGCCGCTACCCGGACTGGACCGCCCGGGCTTGGGACGAGATGGAATCGAAACAGAATCATTAGATCAGAAAGGAATCTTACGCTTCTTCTATGAAACACTATCCATATATTTTCTGGGACCTGGACGGAACCATCATCAACAGCTATAACGGGGTGGCGAAATCCGTCCAGAAAGGTCTGGGTTCCCAGGGCGTCACGGTGGACTGGGAAAATCGGGACCAGATGCTGAAATACATCGGACCGCCCCTCCGAGTCTCTTTCACCGGTTTTGCGGGACTCACGCCGGAGCAGGCCGAAAAGGCCGTGGCCGCCTACCGGGACTACTACATCCCGGACGGCATGTTCGACTGCACGCCGTTTCCCGGTATCCGGGAGGCACTGGGCCGTTCCCGGAAGGCTGGACGAAAGAATCTGCTGGCCTCTTCCAAACCGGAATTCATGTGCCATCAGATTCTGGACCGGTTCGATCTGTCCGCTCCCTTCGATGAGATTGTAGGGGCCACCCCGGACGGAAGAATCGACACGAAACTGCAGGTTCTGGAGGAAGTTTTCCGCAGGCTCCGGGAACAGAATCCGGATTTTCGCCTGTCCGACTGCGTTCTGATCGGCGACACGAAGTATGACGCCGGCGGGGCGGCAGAGGCCGGCATCGACTGCATCGGCGTATCCTACGGCTTCGGCACTGAAGAAGAACTGCGGGATGCGGGAGCGCTGGCGATCTTCGATACCCTGCCGGCGCTGTGCAGTGCGCTGGGCATCTGATGATTCCGGGCGCACCCAAAAATCGGGCCCCCGTATGGAGCATTTCTGCTTCATACGGGGGCCCTTTTCTTCGTCCGTATATCCGGATCCTATGCTTCTTCTCCGAAGAACAGCTTCAGGTCGTTATCCACGGTATCGATGCCTGCGATGCCGAAATTGTCTACCAGAACCTTCGCCACATTCGGTGACAGGAACGCCGGCAGCGTCGGTCCCAGGTGAATATTCTTCACACCCAGGTACAGCAGCGCCAGCAGAACGATGACAGCCTTCTGCTCATACCAGGCGATGTTGAACGCCAGCGGCAGGTCGTTGATGTCTTCCAGTCCGAAGATCTCCTGCAGCTTCAGAGCGATCAGCGCCAGGGAATAGGAGTCGTTGCACTGTCCGGCATCCAGAACACGAGGGATACCATTGATGTCGCCCAGCGGCAGCTTATTGTACTTATACTTCGCACAGCCCGCTGTCAGAATCACCACATCCTTCGGCAGCTTCTTCGCGAATTCTGTGTAGTATTCTCTGGACTTCTGACGGCCGTCGCAGCCTGCCATGACGACGAACTTGCGGATGGCACCGGACTTCACTGCATCCACAACCTGATCCGCCAGTGCGAATACCTGCTCGTGAGCGAATCCGCCGACGATCTCGCCCTGCTCGATTTCTTCCGGCGCAGCACACTTCTTCGCCTGCTCGATGATCGGGGAGAAATCCTTCTCTTCGCCGTACGCACCGTCGATGTGGCCGCAGCCCGGGAATCCGGCAGCACCGGTAGTCCACAGACGGTCCTTGTAGGAATCCTTCGGCGGAACGATGCAGTTCGTTGTCATCAGAATCGGGCCGTGGAAGGATTCGAACTCTTCCTTCTGCTTCCACCACGCATTACCGTAGTTGCCCGCGAAATGATCGTACTTCTTGAAGAACGGATAGTAGTGAGCCGGCAGCATCTCGGAATGGGTGTAAACATCCACGCCGGTTCCCTTGGTCTGCTCCAGGAGCATCTCCAGATCCTTCAGGTCGTGACCCGAAACCAGGATACCCGGGTTCTTGCGAACGCCGATGTTCACCTTTGTCACTTCCGGATTACCGTATGCACCGGTGTTCGCCGCATCCAGGTCCGCCATGCCCTGTACGCCGAACTTTCCGGTTTCCAGTGTCAGCGCAACCAGGTCATCCACAGTGAGGCTGTCATCCAGCGTAGCCGCCAGTGCCTTCTGAATGAATGCGTCCACTTCCTCGTCATCCTTCAGCAGAGCATTCGCATGCTTCGTATAAGCTGCCAGACCCTTCAGTCCGTAAGTGATCAGCTCACGGAGGGAACGGATATCTTCGTCCTCTGTGGCCAGAACGCCTACAGTAACTGCCTTGGCTTCATACTGATCTTCTGTTCCGTTCCAGAGTGCCGCCTGCGGCAGACCTTCTTCCGAACCCAGCTCCTGAAGCAGCGCCGCCTTCATTTCCAGTGTCTTGGTGACACGGCTGCGAAGCTGGTCCAGGTCAAAGTTCGCATTGGTGATGGTTGTGAACAGGTTGACCGTTACCATGTGGTTAACCTCTTCAGAGACGGCCTTTCCGGCTTCTCTCATCTTCACGCAGGCAGCACTCAGACCCTTCGTCACATAAATCAGCAGGTCCTGCATGTGAGCCACTTCCGGCTTCTTTCCGCAGACGCCGGATACGGTGCATCCCTTGCAGCCGGCAGTTTCCTGACACTGATAACAGAACATCTTGTTTTCCATAAGTTCCTCTTCCTTTCTGTTTTCACTTATACCATGCCGGCGCACTCTCTGCATCGGCGTTATTCGCTCAATGCCATTACCATATACGGAAACCACCATTATGGGTGTGATTATAGCAACAGATCAAAAAACATTTCTCTATTCCGACAACTGATGTTGCGTACGCAACACGAAAGCGATATACTCAACAAAGGGGCACGTTGACGAGTTGAATTCTGCCGAAAGAGGGTGCTTGAAGTTGAAAAAAAACGAAAACAATCACCGGAGCTGCTGCGCCGGAAGCGGGAGCCCGGAGCAGCTGCAGCACGAACGGTACCTATGTTCCCCTTTGTTCGAGGATATCACCGCGGAAGACATGCAGAAACTGATGGGATGCATGAAGGGCTTCCGACGGAGCCATCACAAAGGAGAAATCATTCTCATGGAGGACGAGACCGTACAATACATCGGTGTCATTCTGAAGGGAACCATCCATATGGTGAAAGAGGATATCTGGGGTGGTAAGACAATTCTCGCTTATATGCAGCAGAATGAAATCTTCGGAGAAACCTTCGTGGTGCAGCGGGACAACCATTCTGACGTATCCTTCGTGGCGGCCACCGAGTGCGAAGTGCTGTATCTGTCCTTTGATCATATTCTGCACACCTGTATGAATCAGTGCATGTTCCATCATATTCTGATCGAGAATCTGTTCCGCCTCATGGGAGAAAAAAACGGGCAGCTGATGGAAAAGATCCAGGTCACCTCCCAGTCCACACTCCGGAACAAGATCCTGAAATACCTCTCCATTCAGTCCCAGAAACAGAAGTCCCGCTACATTACCCTTTCCCTGAACCGGACGGAAATGGCGAACTATCTCAGCACAAACCGCAGTTCCATGACCCGGGAACTGAGCGCCATGCGGGAGGAAGGTCTGCTGGATTATGACCGGAACACCTTCGTGCTGAAGAATCCGCCCCGGAAGAATGAATAATCATTCATCTGACCACGAAAGCAGCCGGGTTCCATGCATTTATTTTCATGCTTATGCACAAACAACCTTGACAGTACCTTTCCATCGTCATATGATAATAAGAACCTGAGATAGAGGACGCATCACCGCAGGAGTAACCGGAGTGTATCAGGATCGGCAGATCCCGTTCCGGCGGAAGGGCGGGGTGCCGAAGCGGTTCGTTCTGCCGGGCGGATTTGCTGGGCGGATGTTTTAAGAGGCATCCGACTGTCGCTGGCTGCGGAGCGCTATCCTGTTAATACTGATTCTGACGAGGGGCTGACAGAGGCTGTTCGGGATTCCGGCTGGGCCGGTGTACCGTCCTGCGTGCTGTACGACATTCTTCTCGCCGGATTCGTATGGAGTGTTCGAAGCAGCTGATCCGTCAGCTGCTTTTTTGTATTGTATCGCAGATGATTGAAACATGATGTTACTGATGTTGAAAGGAGTTCCTTATGAACAGAACGAGCAGAATGCGCCGCATTCTGGGACTGATCCTCATGGTCGGCGCCCTGGCGTTCGTACTCGCTTCCTGTGCTCCGGCGAAGGCCGGAACCAGTTATCACTCATCCCTGGTAGGCACCGGCTGGGCACTGCTCCCGCCGATCCTGGCCATCGGCCTGGCCCTGATCACGAAAGAGGTGCACAGTTCCCTGTTCGCCGGTATCGTGGTCGGTGCCCTGATGTACACCAAGGGTAATTTCCATGCCACGCTGGATACCATCATGCAGGACGGATTCCTGGCATCTCTCTCCGATTCCGGCAATATGGGAATCATCATGTTCCTGGTGATTCTGGGGGTCATCGTTGCCATGATCAACAAGGCGGGCGGTTCCACCGCCTACGGAAAATGGGCCGTGAAGACGATCAAGACCCGGAAGGGAGCGCTTCTGGCCACCTTCGGCCTGGGCTGCCTGATCTTCATCGATGACTATTTCAACTGCCTGACCGTAGGAAGCGTCATGCGTCCGGTGACGGATACCCATCACGTTTCCAGAGCGAAGCTGGCGTACATCATCGACGCCACAGCGGCGCCGATCTGCATGATCGCTCCGATTTCATCCTGGGCTGCTGCTGTTTCCGGCTACGTCAAAGGCTACAACGGACTGGCGCTCTTCATCCGTTCCATTCCGTTTAACTTCTATTCGCTGATGACAATCGTCATGATTCTGGTTCTGACGATCGGTGAATTCGACTACGGCCCGATGAGAACCCACGAATACAATGCGGTTCACCACAACGACCTGTATACGACAGCGGACCGTCCGTACAAGAATGCGGACGAACAGCTCTCCGATGACAGCAACGGACGGGTTGCTGACCTGATTATTCCGGTCATCATCCTGATCATCGCCTGCGTCATGGGCATGATCTACACCGGCGGCTTCTTCGACGGCGCCAGCTTCGTGGACGCCTTCGCCAACAGCTCCGCTTCCCTGGGTCTGTCCATGGGTTCCGGCGCAGCACTGGTGCTGATCGTCATCTACTTCCTGATTCGAAGAACGATGTCCTTCACAGAACTCATGAACTGCATTCCGGAAGGTTTCCAGGCCATGGTACCGCCGATCCTGATTCTGACCTTCGCATGGACCCTGTCCAAGATGACCGGGCTCATGGGCGCCGCCGATTTCGTGGCAGGTGTCATGAAGTCCACAGCAGGCGGCTTCCAGCTGTTCCTGCCGGCGATCATCTTCGCCGTTGCCTGCGGACTCGGATTCGCAACCGGAACTTCCTGGGGAACCTTCGGAATCCTGATCCCGATCGTTGTTGCCCTGTATCCGTCCTCCGGATCCAATGCAGCACTGCCGCAGATGCTGGTCATCTCCATCTCCGCATGCTGCGCCGGCGGCGTATGCGGCGACCACTGCTCCCCGATTTCGGATACGACCATCATGGCGTCCACCGGTGCGCAGTGTAACCACATCAACCACGTAAACACCCAGCTGCCGTACGCACTGACCGCCGTAGCCTGCTCCTTCGTGGGCTATATCATCGCCGGCTTCACCAAGAGTGCGCTGATCTCCCTGCCGCTGACCACAGTCATCACGATCTGTGTTCTGATGGTTCTGAGAAGCCGTGCCAGAAAGCTGGATTATGCGGATGAAGTCGCCGACGGCGAAATTCCGGCAAAATAGAACCGGCATGTAATTCATCGAAAGAAATACTTTCCAACGCACCCCGCATTCTGTGGGGTGCGTTTTCGTATGCGGAGGGACAGGCCGGCGGCTGGGTGGTGGACGGCCGATCGGGCAGGCGGCTGGGTGAGCAGCGGACGAAGCCGGCGGCCGATTGTATACAAATCGCGATTTGGATGCTGATGCATGACGGTATATGGAAAGATCGTATTCGAATCACATTAAATAAATCCCGGCGGGTGCGGAAATGGCCTTTTCTTCTATTTCGCACCATAATTACGGATTCCAGGGTGCGAAACTCAAATTAAATCTTGATAAATATATTTTCTGTCCGAATGAAGGTGCGGAATGAGGCAGAATGTTTGTTTTCGCACCTTTCGAAAGTTAATAGGTATTCTGGACTCTGAATAGATATCCAATTCCATCGAAAATATTGTCTCCGCATTTTCATCGGACGGGTGCTGCTTTCAATCGATCGAATATTATCAAATAGTTTTGTAGATTTATTCAAGCACAGAAAATGAACTTCGATTATTCTATGCGGGCCTGAACCGTGCAGGTGCGAAAAAGAGATTTTTTTGATTTCCGCACCAACGGAATCCAGGTCGCCTCTTCCGGGGGTCGCGAACAGAATAAGATGAAGTTCGGAGAAGTGCGGAATTTCGAATAATACGAAATCCGCACCCGGCAACCTCCACCGGACTTCTTCCCGCGCATCCTGCTCTTCCGCTCTTCCGCTCTCCCGTGAACCACCCGGCCGCCCGCTCCCCTTCTCCTCCAAAAAACACAAGGGGGAACCGGCGCTGCCGATTCCCCCTGCTCTGTTCTGTTTCTGTGCCTTGCTACTGATCGAATCGCTTGTCACCGGACTCGAAATTCAGCCCCGGATGTGCATCGAACCGGACGGCTCCGATCTGCGCCCGGTCTCCCACGGCTTCCTTCACCAGGTACATTCCCTTGATGCCGAATCCGCCACAGAGTTCGATGCAGCCGATGCCCTGGTCTGCCAGTTCCCCGGCCACCCGGGCTGCAACCGCATAATTTTCCACCGGAATGGCACTGAGCTCCATGTACTCCGTCTTCACGACCTTCCGGTCTCTGTCCGGGTCACTGCCCGGACACAGGAAGATAAATGCCGCTTTTTTCATAATGTTCCTCCTCTGAACGGTTTCTTGACTGCGCACCGGCTCCCCGGCGGTGCAGTCCGTCCGCTTTCATTATTACTTCACGATATTACTTGACGCTGACCTCTCCCGCCAGAACTTTCCGGTAGTCCGCCAGATTCTGCCGCAGAAGTTCCGGTGTGTTCAGTTCGTACGGACATTTCGTCCGGCACTTGTTACAGTTCACACAGTCGTCGATCTTCGCCATCTTTTCCTGCCACTCCTCGGTGAGCCAGGCCTCTGACGGCGCACGGCGCAGCATGAGCGACATCCGCGCGCAGTTATTGATCTCGATACCAACGGTACAAGGCATGCAGTAGCCGCATCCCCGGCAGAATTCGCCGGACAGCTCCTGCTTCTCCTTCTCGATGTAGGCCCGGATCTCATCGGTCATTTCCGGCGTCCGGTCCATATAGGACAGCCACTCGTCCAGTTCCTTCTGTCTCTGAACGCCCCAGATCGGCAGAACATTGTCGAACTGCTGCATGTACGCCATCGCCGCCTCGCCCCGGTTGATCAGACCGCCGGCCAGTCCCTTCATGGCGATATAGCCCATGTTGTGTTCCCGGCACATCTTCACCAGCTTCAATTCCTTCTCGCCGGAGAGGTAACTGAACGGGAACTGCATGGTCTCGTAGAGATCCGATTCCACACATTCGTAGGCCACATTGATCTTGTGGGCAGTGACGCCGATATGGCGGATCTTCCCCTCTTCCTTCGCCTGCAGCATACATTCGTACATGCCGGAACCGTCTCCCGGTTTCCAGCACTGCTCCACCTGATGGAACTGGTATACATCGATGCAGTCTGTTTTCAGCATATTAAGCGATGTCTCCAGATCCTTCCAGAACTGCTCCGGTGTCTTCGCTGCGGTCTTCGTGGCCACGAAAATCTTGTCGTACATGCCTTCGAATGCCATGCCCAGCTTCTCTTCACTGTCGCTGTAGGCGCGGGCTGTATCAAAATACCGCATCCCCCCCTCATACGCCTGTCTCAGCAGGGATACCGCCACTTCCTTCGTGTCCCGCTGAATCGGCAGCGCTCCGAATCCGTTCTGCGGTACCGTGATGCCGGTTCTTCCCAGTGTGATATTCTTCATTCTTCCCTCCCGCATTCTTAACTCCTGATGCAATCTGTCATTCTGAAAAAGCCCCGGCGTACGCCGCCGGGGCTGCCTGTCTCTATTTTAATCCTATCTGCCCAGGGTGGCAACGATAACCGCCTTGATGGAATGCATCCGGTTCTCGGCCTCATCGAAAACCACAGAATGACGGGAGCGGAACACCTCATCCGTGACCTCCCGGATATCATATCCCAGCTCCAGCTGTTCCTTCGCCATCTTGGTGCTGAAATCATGGAAGGACGGCAGACAATGCATGAAGATCACGTCCGGATTCTTCGTTTTTTCCAGCATTTCCTCGGTGACCTTGTACGGGGTCAGCAGACGGACACGTTCCGGAATTTCCGCTTCCTCTCCCATGGACGCCCAGATGTCGGTGTACAGAACATCGGCACCCTCCAGGCATCCGTCATCTGACCGGACTTCAATGACTGCGCCGGTTTCCTCCGCCACTTCGTTCACCCGGTCCAGCACGCTCTGATCGATTTCCTTCGCCAATTCTTCCGGACCGTATGCCACGAAATGCATTCCCATCTTCGCACAGCCGTACATCCAGGCATAGGACATATTGTTCCGGATATCCCCGCAGAAGATGACCTTCACCTTGGAAAGAGGCTTCGCCACATGTTCTTCGATGGTCATCATGTCCGCCAGAATCTGCGTCGGATGGTCGATGTCCGTCAGGCCGTTCCAGACCGGCACACCGGCATATTTTGCCAGCGTCTCCACCGTGGACTGTTCGTAACCCCGGAACTCAATTCCGTCATAGATCCGGCCCAGCACCTTCGCAGAATCTTCGATGGACTCCTTCTTACCCACCTGGGAACTGTCGGAACCCAGGAACACCGCATGGCCTCCTTCATCCCGCACAGCTACTTCGAAGGAACTTCTGGTTCTTGTGGATGTCTTTTCGAAGAGAAGCACGATGTTCTTTCCCTTCAGGGTGTCACCGGTGATGCCGGCCCTCTTCTTCCGCTTTAGATCATGCCCCAGATCCAGCATGTAACGGATCTCTTCCGGTGTGAAATCCATCAGTGTCAGGAAATTTCTTCCTTTCAGATTAACGCCCATTGTATTACTCCTTTTCTTTCTTTTCGTTCTTCGTCATAATGATGATATTGTATTTATTTTGCTGCAGGATGCACCATCTGCTCCGGCACCACCCAGGCGTCGAACTGCTCCGCCGTGACGAACCCCAGGGAAACGGCGGCCTGCTTCAGAGTCGTGCCGTTTTCGTGGGCGCTGTGGGCGATCTTCGCCGCATTTTCGTAACCAATGTGCGGGCTCAGCGCCGTGACCAGCATCAGAGAGTTCTCCATATTTTCCCGGATTCTTGCCTCATTCGGCCGGATGCCCGAGGCGCAGTGAACCCGGAAGGAATCCATACAGTCCGCCAGGAGATTGGCCGATTCCAGGAAATCGTAGATCGTCACCGGCATGAATACGTTCAGCTGGAAATTTCCCTGGGACGCCGCCATGCCGATGGTCACATCATTTCCCATCACCTGAACCGCCACCATGGTCACCGCCTCACACTGGGTCGGATTCACCTTCCCCGGCATGATGGAGCTGCCCGGCTCGTTTTCCGGAATGATCAGCTCTCCGATGCCGCAGCGGGGTCCGGATGCCAGCATTCTGACATCGTTGGCGATCTTCATCAGATCCGCCGCCAGTGCCTTCAACGCTCCGTGAACGTACACCAGCCCGTCCTTCGAGGTCAGTGCGTGGAACTTATTCGGCGCCGTAACGAAGTCCAGCCCGGTGAGCCCGCTGATCGTCTCTGCCACTTCCTTCGCAAAATCCGGGTGCGCATTCAGCCCGGTGCCCACCGCCGTCCCGCCCAGGGCCAGTTCCGAAAGGGACGCTGCCGCCTGGCGGATCTGAAGAATATCGTGGGTGAGCATGGACCGCCATCCGCTGATTTCCTGCCCCAGGGTCAGCGGCGTCGCATCCTGCAGATGGGTTCTCCCGGTCTTGACAATGCCCTCATACTTCTCCTCCAGCTCCCGGAATGTGGTCTCCAGCGCCGATGCGGCCGGCAGAACCCGCTCCGTGATGCAGGTCAGTGCTGCGATGTGCATGGCCGTCGGGAACGTGTCATTGGAACTTTGGGACCGGTTCACATGATCGTTCGGATGCAGCAGCTTCTGCCCCTTCCGCTCGTTGCCCCGGTTCGCAATGACCTCATTCATATTCATGTTGGACTGGGTTCCGCTGCCGGTCTGATAGATCACCAGCGGGAAGTTGCCCTCCAGCTTTCCCTCCAGAATTTCGTCACAGACCGCCGCAATCAGTTCGGCCCGTTCCCCGTCCAGCATCCCCAGTTTTTCATTGGTGAGGGCCGCTGCCTTCTTCAATACGGCAAACGCCCGGATCACTTCCTGCGGCATGGTTTCATGTCCGATCTTGAAGTTCTGAAAACTCCGCTGGGTCTGGGCCCCCCAGTACCGGTCCGCCGGAACCTTCACTTCCCCCATCGTGTCATGTTCGATTCTGTATTCTTCCATTTCCGGATCAAGCCTCCTGCTTCTCATGATTCCCGTTATTCTGTTTCCTTCTCCGCCTGCATGACATGGTGCAGCCATTCTCTTCCCACCTGGATCTGACGGCGGACTTCCGACGGCGCCGTGCCCCCGAAGGAGGTTCTGGCATCCACACATGCCGGAATACTGATGTCCCCCAATACTTCTGTGCTGACCCGGGGATCGATGGCCCGGAGATCTTCATCGCTCAGTCCGTCGAAATCGCAGCCCTTGTGTTCACAGGCCTTCACCATCCGGCCTACGATGGAGTGGGCCTCCCGGAACGGGATTCCCTGCTTCGCCAGATGCTCTGCAATATCCGTCGCATTCAGAAAACCCTTGCCCAGCTGTTTCTGAATCATGTCCATGCGGAACGCCGTCTTCTCCAGCATCCCCGCGAAAATACGGATACAGGCCTTCCAGGTGTCCACTGCATCGAAGAGACTTTCCTTGTCCTCCTGAAAATCCTTGTTATATGCCAGCGGAGTTCCCTTCATTACGGTAAACAGCTGCATCATATCCCCGTAGACCCGGCCGCATTTCCCCCTGAGCAGCTCCGCCATGTCCGGGTTCTTCTTCTGGGGCATGATACTGCTGCCGGTGCAGTAGCTGTCATCGATGGCGATGTAGCTGAATTCGCTGGAATTCCACCAGGCGAATTCCTCCGCCCACCGGGAAATGTGCATCATGGAAATTGACGCATCGCTGAGGAATTCCAGACTGTAATCCCGGTCGCTGACACTGTCCATGGCGTTCTCGGTCGGCGCCCGGAATCCCAGAAGCTCCGTGGTGAGAAAACGGTCCGTCGGCAGGGTGGTTCCCGCCAGAGCACAGGCACCCAGCGGATTCAGATCCATCCGTTCCAGCGTGTCCTGAAGCCGCTCCATATCCCGGCGGAACATCTGGAAATACGCCATGAACAGAAATCCCACCGTAATCGGCTGTGCATGCTGGATATGGGTGAACCCTACGGTGATATCCTCCGCATACTGCTCCGCCTTGTCCAGAATCACCTGCTCCAGCCGGGCCAGTTCCCCCAGGATCTCCCGGATCTGCCGTTTCAGATACAGCCTGCCGTCCACCTGGCACTGATCGTTCCGGCTCCGGGCTGTGTGCAGCTTCTTTCCCACCTCGCCGATTTTCTCAATCAGCCGGCTCTCAATCCCCATGTGAATATCCTCGTCATCCACGGTGAACTGAATTTTCCCCGCTGCAATCTCACTGCGGATTTCCTCCAGACCCCCGATGATCTGCTGCGCCTCTTCTTCCGTGACGATTCCCTGCTTCCCCAGCATCGTGACATGGGCGATGCTGCCGTCAATATCCTCATTATACATGCGCTGATCGAAGAAAATCGATGCGTTGAATTCCTTCACGATCTCATCCATGTCCTTCTCAAAACGTCCGCCCCATAAACTTGCCATACTATTTCCTCCCGGGTCTGCCGACCCAATTTCGTATTTTCATTCAAATTTATTTATATTTTATCATACAATCGCCGATTGTGGGCGATTTTTTTCATTTTCTCCCCGGTTTTTTGAACGGCTGCCGGGGTATTTTTTGTCTCCGGGCGGACAAAAAAACACCGGAGGAGCGTTCTCTCCCCGGTGCTGTTGTTACCCAATTTCTTTTTTCCCCAGCCTGCGGTACACGGTCAGGTACATCGCCAGCGCACAGGCACAGCCCCCCAGCAGATTGCTGATCGGCTCTGCGATGAATACGCCGTTCACCCCCATGCCCAGAGCCGGCAGCAGCAGTGTCAGCGGCACCACAATGAGGACCTTCCTAAGCAGGGAGAAGAAAATCGCCCGCTTCGCACAGCCCAGCGCCGTGAACGCCGCCTGGCCGCTGAACTGCAGTCCCATCAGGAAGAAGCCGAAGAAATACAGATGCAGCGCCGGCACCGCCTTTCGGACGAGGATGCGGTCACTGGTGAAGATTCCCACGAAAGCGTGAGGGAACAGGAGTACCAGCACCCACATGATCAGCAGAAAACCCACGCCGATCATGGTGTTGAAACGAATGGCCTCCTTCACCCGGCCGTATTTTTTTGCGCCGTAATTGAAGCTCATCACCGGCTGGGAACCGGTGGTCAGTCCCATGATCGGCAGGTGGAGCACCTCCCGGACCGAATTCAGAATGGTCATGACCCCCACATAGAGTCCGCCTCCGTACGTGCGGAGCGTCACATTGCAGACGATCTGCACCAGACTGTTGGTGCCCTGCTGAACACAGCCGGCAAGGCCCAGCTGAAGAATCTGTTTCACCAGTTTTCCGCTCAACTTCAGGTCCTCCCGCCGGATCCGGAACAGACAGACTGGGCCGGTCAGAAACCGGAAGACCCACAGTGCGGAAATGATCTGACTGATGACAGTGGCCACCGCCGCCCCCCGGACTCCCATTCCCAGCAGGAAGATGAAGACCGGATCCAGGATCAGGTTCAGGATTCCGCCAATCACCGTGGTCATCATGCCGATTTTCGGAAATCCCTGGGCATTGATAAAAAAATTCATGCCCGTGGAGAACATATTGAACACCGTTCCCAGCAGGTAAACGGTGAAATATGCTCTGGCGAAGGGATAACTGGCAGAGGTGGCACCGAACAGATAGAGAATCGGTTTCCGGAAGATCTCCCCCGCAATCGTCAGTGTCAGTGCTGTGAAAACCAGAAGGGTCACCACATTGCCCTGGAACCGGTAGGCCCGTTTCCCGTCCCCGGCGCCCCGGGCCATGGAGAACAGCGGCGAACCGCCGCTGGCGAACAGCATCGTCAGTGCCAGAATGAATGTGACAATCGGGAACGTGACCCCCACTCCGGTGAGGGCCATGCCGCCGGTTCCCCTCAGATGACCGATGTACACCCGGTCCACCACGTTGTACAGCAGCTGCACGAAGGAGGCCAGTGTCAGCGGAATCGCCTGGGCCAGAATGATCCGCCACACCTTCCCCTTCGAAAAATCGTTTGGTGTATTTCTTTTTTCCATTCTCTTTTTCTCTTTTTCCATAGATACGTATTATACGCCCGCCGGAAATTTCTTGCAATCCCGCCCTCCAGCGTCTAAGATGAATCGGGATGCGGGCAGTCCGCCCGCCTCGCCGGTTATTTTTTGTCATATTCTCATTTCGATTCATTATACAGACAGAACAGGAGCATCCATGAAACTGACACTCATCGCCACTGCCACCTTCGGCCTGGAAGCCGTGGTCCGGCGGGAAATTGAAACCCTGGGGATGAAGGTGCTGTCCACCGAAAACGGAAAAGTCACCTTCGAAGGAGACGAACGGGCGCTCATCCGGGCGAATCTCTGGCTCCGGACCGCCGACCGGGTACAGCTGAAGATGGCCGAATTCATCGCCCGGGAGTCGGAAGAGCTGTTCCAGCAGGTGAAGGGAATTCCCTGGGAGAACCTGATTCCGCCGGACGGAAAGTTCACCGTACTGGTCTCCACCGTGAAATCCAGACTGCGCAGCGAACCGAACAACCAGAAAACCGTAAAAAAAGCCATTGTGGAACGACTGTCCGACTGCTACGGCATGGAGCACTTTCCGGAAACCGGTGCAGCCTACACCGTGAAGGCCACCCTTCTGAAAGACCGGGTCACCATCACCGTGGATACCACCGGTCCGGGGCTTCATAAGCGGGGCTACCGGGTGGCTTCGGTGCCGGCCCCGGTGAAGGAGACCCTGGCCGCCGCCATGGTGGAGCTGTCCTTCTGGAATCCGGACCGGTTCCTGCTGGATCCCTGCTGCGGCTCCGGCACCATCCCCATCGAAGCGGCACTGATCGCCCGGAACATCGCACCGGGCCTTTCCCGTCACTTCGCCTGCGAAGACTGGGAGATCTTCCCGCCGGGAATGTGGAAGGAAGAGAGACAGCGGGCGTTCCAGGCCATGGATTTAGACAAAAAATTACAGATCTATGGGTCCGACATCAGCCGGGAAGCCATCGAGGCCGCCCGCCGGAATGCGGAGGAGGCCGGTGTGGAGGAAGACATCGTATTTGAACGATGCGACATCGGTGAACGGCTGCTCACCCCTTCCACCATGGCACCAAGCGGGATCATCATCACGAATCTCCCTTACGGGGAACGGATCGGAGACCGGGAGCAGGTGGACCGGATCTTCCGGATGCTGCACCGCTTCATGAGCGCCAGGCCGGACTGGTCCCTGTTCCTGATTTCCCCGGACAGGCAGACCGAAGAGAAGGTCATGGGACGGCGGTCCGACCGCAGGCGGAAACTGTACAACGGCCGGATCGAGGTCAACTATTATCAGTTCCACGGGAAGCGGCCGGAACGGAAGAGCGAAAACGGAAAAGAACGCTCTTGATATTTAATAATTCACATTGCACAACCGCCGGCATGGTATCGGTCCGGCCGGGTGTGGGCGGAACGTATCAGGGCGTGCTGGACGGCAGGCTGAATATAATCCGGAGAGATATGCTGAAGGAAATGGAATGTGTGAAGCTGGCGGACCTGTACAGGGACATGAAGGAGAGACTGGCTGCCGAACCCGACCAGGAGTGGTAATCGTATGAAGCAAGGAATTGATTTCACAACCGGAAAGATTGTTGCCCCGCTTCTGAAATTTGCAGGGCCGGTTCTGCTCGCTCTGTTTCTGCAGGCGATGTACGGGGCCGTGGATCTGCTGGTGGTGGGGAAATTCTCCAGCTCCGCAGATGTTTCCGCCGTTTCCACCGGTTCCCAGATCATGATGACAATCACGAACCTGATCAGCAGTCTCTGCATGGGAATGACCGTTCTCCTGGGTCACAGGCTCGGGGAGAAGAAAACAGAAGAATGCGGGCGGATTGTGGGAAGCGGGCTTCTGCTCTTTTTCTCTCTGGGCATACTGCTTTCGATTCTCATCCCGTCGTTTTCTGTGAAACTGGCGGAAATCATGCACGCACCGGAAGAAGCCTTCGACCTGACCGCCTGGTATCTTAGAATCTGCGGTGCAGCTTCGGTCATCATCATTGCCTATAATCTGATTGGCGGCATTTTCCGAGGCATCGGGGACTCGAACACCCCACTTGTCACAGTGCTGATTGCCTGCATTGCCAACATTGCAGGGGATCTGCTGCTGGTGGCGTTTTTTCACATGGGAACCCGCGGCGCTGCCATTGCCACCGTTGCGGCCCAGCTGATCAGTGTGCTGATCTCCTGCGCACGGATTTCGAAGATGACCCTGCCCTTCCCACTGCGTTTCAGAAATGTCCGCTGGGACGGGGGAATCATCCGGAACATTCTGTCCCTGGGAACACCGATTGCACTGCAGGATCTGCTGGTCAGCATTTCATTTCTGGTCATCATGGCGATCGTCAATTCCATCGGACTCACAGAGTCCGCAGGTGTCGGCGTCGCCGAAAAAGTCTGCGCATTCATTATGCTGGTACCCTCCGCATTCATGCAGTCCATGTCCGCATTCGTGGCGCAGAACCGGGGCGCCGGCCAGACAGACCGGGCATTCCAGGGCTTCCGGTCCGCCGTCGCCATTTCCTTTGTCTTCGGTGTAGTGATGTTCTATACGGCGTTCTTCCACGGAGATCTCCTCTCCGGCATATTTGCAAAGGATGCGCCGGTCATCGCTGCTTCCGCAGATTATCTGAAAGCATATGGGATTGACTGTCTGCTGACCTGCTTCCTGTTCTGTTTTGTCGGCTTCTATAACGGAATGGGAAAGACCAATTTCGTCATGGTGCAGGGCATCCTGGGCGCATTCGCCGTCCGGGTGCCGGTTTCCTACCTGATGAGCCGCTGGAATCCGGTGTCACTGTTTCACATCGGACTGGCAACACCCTGCTCCACGATCCTGCAGATTACCCTGTGCTGCAGCTACCTTATTTCCCTGCTTCGCAAGCAGAACACACAAAAAGGATGTATAACATGAGTATCACAAAAAAATAAACGGAAAAAAACTGGACGTTCAGTACGCATCCGGCGAACATTACAGAATGACCTACCTGTCCGACGAAGAACTGCGCTGGGAATTCCGCCTGGTTGACTAAGAAAAAGGTGCGGAATCGCTCGTTTGGTCTGTTTTCGCATGCAAAACACGGTTTCCAGGGTGCGATTCTGACAGAAAAACTTGATTAATATATCCCAGCCGCTTCTAGGGGTGCGTTTCTGGAGAAAAATGGATTTCCGCACCCGTTTGGTCAGCCAGATCGTATACGATTCGGATATGTTAGACAAAAAATAACCCGGCTTCCGATCGGTCATTCCGGCTACTGGCGTAGCAGAATATACAACCGGGCGGAGAGCCGGCGATCCTATGCGATGCTCGGGTGCTGGGAAAAAAAAGCACAATGAAAAAATCGACGGTCCATTAAGCAAGTGCGAAAATGAAGATTTTCTCAGATCCGCACCCCACGAAATTGTGTCGCCCCGGATTTCCGGCCGGATCAGCCGCATGGCGGTGCGAAATCCGAAAAAATTGGATTTCCGCACCTTCCCGGTCCCCCGCTTACTTCAGTCCTGCCTTGAACTCCTCCAGGAAAGAAGCGTCATCGAAGTAGTTGATCTTCATGGCATCTTTCATTTCGAACAGAGTCTGTCCGGCTGCCTTTCTTCCCTCAGCGGTCCCCGCCTTCAGGATTTCGTATACATCTTCGATGTGACGGGAATACTCTTCCCGGCGCTCCCGGATCGGATCCAGTGTCTTCCGGAGCACCTTCTCCAGAAATTTCTTCACTTTCACATCGCCCAGTCCGCCCCGGCGGTAATGATCCTTCAGTTCCTCCAGATTTCCGTACTCCGGCAGGAATTCCGGAAAATCCTCTTCCCGGGAGAACGCATCCAGGTAAGTGAAAACAGTGTTTCCTTCCACCTTCCCCGGATCGGAAACCTTCAGGTGATCCGGATCGGTGTACATGCTCATGACTTTCTGGTGAATTGTCTCCGGCGTGTCGGCCAGGTAGATGCAGTTGCCGATGGACTTGGACATCTTCGCCTTGCCGTCTGTGCCCGGAAGACGCAGGCTGGCCTTGTTCTTCGACAGGTAGATCTCCGGCTCCACCAGCACGTCGGTGTGATAGATCCGGTTAAAACTCCGTACAATCTCTCTGGACTGCTCCAGCATCGGCTCCTGGTCTTCTCCCACCGGCACTGTCGTCGCCTTGAATGCCGTGATGTCCGCCGTCTGGCTCACCGGATAAGTGAAGAAACCCGCCGGAATGCTGGCACCGAAACCCTTCTGCTGAATTTCCGCCTTCACGGTCGGATTCCGCTCCAGTCTGGCCACCGTGACCAGGTTCATGAAGTAGAATGTCATCTCGGTCAGTTCCGGGATTTCTGACTGGACCATAATGGTGGTTTTCGACGGATCCAGTCCCACCGCCAGGTAGTCCAGCGCGACTTCCAGCACATTCTTCCGGACCTTCTCCGGGTTATCGAAATTATCCGTCAGGGCCTGGGCATCGGCGACCATGACATAAATCTTGTCGAACTCACCGGTATTCTGCAGTGCCACCCGGTTCCGGAGAGAACCGACGTAGTGACCGATGTGCAGTCTGCCCGTCGGCCGATCCGCCGTGAGAATGATCTTCTCTTTTTCGTTACTCATCTGCTATACTCCTTATCTGAAAAAAACTGATGTCAAATACATGCAAATACACAACTATTTATTGTACTCCGAAACCGGCGTGCTGTCACTACTTCTGCGCATCGGTCCGCTGGGCCGCCGGAATCCACGATTCGTTGCGCTCCGCCGGAAGGATCTCCACCCAGTAGCCGTCCGGATCCTCGATGAAGTAAATGCCCATGGCCGGATTCTCGAAGCAGATACATCCCATCTCTTCGTGATGTCTGTGGGCTGCCTCCATATCATCCGTCACGATGGCCAGATGATACTCGATCTCTCCCAGATCATATGGTTCCTTCCGGTCCTTCATCCAGGTCAGTTCCAGCCGGAATCCCGTGGCATGATCCTGCAGGTAAACGATGATGAAATCCTCCGCTTCCTTCCGGTTCACCTCTTCCAGGTCCAGGGCCTCCCGATAAAACGCCATGCTGCGTTCCAGGTCCAGAACATTGAAATTAAAATGATTGAAACGATACATGCTTTACTCCTCTCTCAGATAAAGTGTATTCAGCAGCCGGATGCCGGATTCCGTCCGGTACACCCGGTCCCGGAATTCCCGGATCTGCTCCGTGCTGTATTCCGATTCGTCCGCATTCACCAGAAAATCCGCCTCCAGAAGAATCTGCCAGTCGATCCCGTCCACCCCCGTATAGGTGTGATGATGGGACACCACCCGGATCAGCCGTTCTTCCGTCTCCGGCGGCAGATTGAATTCCTCCAGAAACGGTCTGAGCACCCCCTCACTCTCCGCTTCCTGGTGCGCCCCGGCGGTATTTCCGTATTTTTCACGACAGACCGGGCAGGCGATGTCATGCACCACCGCTTCCATCTCCAGAAGCGCCTGCATCCGCAGATCCAGCCCCTCCAGCCTTCCGATGGTTCTGGCCCATCCCCAGACCTTCAGGAAATGCGCCACATCATGACGATTACCCTCATAAAAATCCGTCATTTTCTCTGTCATTTCCGCAATCATTCGCTGTCCTTTCTGCTTTTCCATGTAGTATATTAGAGTAAATTGTATCACAGTTCCCGGGGTTCATGACAGTCCCGGCATCGGAAAGGACGGACAAAAAATGACAGAATATGCGATCGGCATCGATATCGGCGGCACCACGGTGAAGCTCGGACTTTTCGCTGCAGATACCGGGAATCTCACAGAACAGTGGGAGATCCCCACCCGCCGGGAAGAGGAAGGCCGGTACATCCTGCCGGACATCGCAGCTTCCCTGCGCGAGGTTCTGATCCGGCTTTCCATCCCGCTTTCCCGGATCCGGGGCGCCGGTCTGGGCATCCCGGGTCCGGTGCTGGAAGAGCGGATCGTGAACCGGGGCACGAATCTGGGCTGGGGCCGCTTCGACGTATGCGCCGCCTTCCGGGAACTGAGCGGCATCTCCCGGGTGAAAGCCGGAAATGACGCCAATGTGGCCGCCCTGGGGGAAGCCCGGAAGGGAGGGGCCGCCGGATACCGGAGTGCCGTTCTGATCACCCTGGGCACCGGCATCGGAGCCGGCATCATCCTGAACGGTCAGATTATTTCCGGCGCCAACGGGGCCGCCGGAGAAATCGGACACTTCCACGTGAGAGACGGCGAACCGGAAGCCTGCGGCTGCGGTCTCCACGGCTGTCTGGAGCAGTACGCTTCCGCCACCGGACTGGTCCGGCTGGCCCGGCAGGGCGGAGCAGATTTCCCGGTTCTGACGGCGAAAACCGTCATGGACCGGGCGAAAGCCGGAGATCCGGCCTGTCTTTCCGCAGTCTCCGAAGCAGCGGAGCTGCTGGGGGATGCAATGGCCCGGATCGCCGCCGTAGTGGATCCGGAAATATTCCTCATCGGCGGCGGCGTTTCCCAGGCCGGTGAATTTCTGTTCTCCCGGATCAGGTCTGCCTATCGGGCCCGCGCCTTCCATCCTTCCCGGGATACAATAATCCGGCCTGCGGAGCTGGGTCCGCAGGCCGGCATCTACGGCGCAGCCCACCTGATTCTGTAATCTGATCCGGTGATCCGAAGCAGTGATCTGTCCCCGCTTTTCCTTCTAAAGCATTGCCTGCAGGAACTCCCGGAGCCGGTCACTCTTCGGATTGGTGAAGATTTCTTCCGGCGTTCCTGTCTCCAGAATCTGGCCCCGGTTCATGAAGACCACCCGGTCCGCCACTTCCCGGGCGAATCCCATCTCATGGGTCACCACGATCATGGTGATCCGCTTGGCCGACAGGTCCTTCATGACATTCAGCACTTCTCCGGTAATTTCCGGATCCAGCGCAGAAGTCGGTTCATCGAACAGCATGATCTTCGGTTCCATGGCCAGACCTCTGGCAATGGCAATCCGCTGCTTCTGGCCGCCGGACAGCATGTTCGGAAACTCGTCCCGCTTGTCCGAGAGCCCCACCATTTCCAGAAGCTCCATGGCCCTTGCTTCCGCCTTCCGGGGATCCTCCCCCTTCACCTTGATCGGCGCATAGGTGATATTTTTCAGGCAGGTCATATGTGGAAACAGATTGAAGTGCTGGAACACCATCCCTGTCTCGCTGATCAGTTTCTTCAGTTCCCGGTCCGGCAGATACTTCGCTTCCTTCAGACGGCCGGTTTCCTCACCCGGCTTTCCGTCCACGAAAGTGGTGCCGTTCAGCGTGATCTTACCGGAACTGATCCTGGTCAGGCAGTTTACGGTGCGAAGCAGGGTACTCTTTCCGGAACCGGAAGGTCCGATGATCGCCACCGTCTCTCCGTCTTCCACCGTGAGGTTCACATTGTTCAGCGCTGTGAAGTCTCCGAAATGCTTTACAATATTCTTCATTTCCAATACTGCCGCCATCACTACGCCTCCTTTCTGTCATACCGGGATGCCCGCTTCTCCACATAGGTGACGAATACGGTGGCCACCGCCGTGAAGGCCAGGTAAATCAGGGCCGCTGCCGCATACGGCATCAGACTGCCGGTACGGTTGACCGTGCCCTCTGCCACACGCATCATTTCTCCCAGAGAGATTACGGACGCCAGCGGCGTATCCTTGATCAGCACCAGGATCTCGTTGGACACCGGCGGCAGAACAACCCGGAGGGCCTGGGGGATGACGATATCGAAAGTGGTCTGGGCCCGGGTGAGTCCCAGTGAGTGAGCGGCCTCATACTGCCCTTTGTCAATACTGTTGATGCCGCCCCGGTAGATCTCGGCGAAGTACGCCGCATAGTTCAGGGTAAATGCCAGCACAGCCGCCGGGAATGCCTCGATGTTCCATCCCATGACGAAGGGGAAGAAGAAGTAGAAGAACATGAGCTGCAGCATCAGCGGTGTGCCCCGGAACACGAACACGTATGCTTTGCAGATCCAGCGCAGGGGCGGGATCCGGGAATTTTCACCCAGAGCGATGGGAAGTCCCAGGGGCAGTGAAAGCACCAGGGTCGCTGCGAACAGAGCGATGGAAATTTTCGCACCGGTCAGCAGCGGCGGGAATAATTCAGCAAAACTCATTCTGTCTCCTTCCGATCCGCGGCCGGGCCGCGGCATTTTCATCAATACATCGAGGATCGTTTTCTTTCCTTCTCTTTCCAAAGGAACGTGAACAGGCGGCCGCCCCTCCGGCCGGCCGCCCGATACTCGCACATCGTCCTTCTACTTGTTTGCGCCGATCTTCACCAGGTTCTTTCCGAACCACTTCTTCGAGATCTTCGCCGCCTGGCCGTCATCCACGGTCTTCTGCAGCGCCTCGTTGATCTTCTTCGCCAGCGCCTCGTCTCCCTTGCGGAAACCGATTGCGTAGTTGTCCGCTCCGAAATTGTACTTGCTCTCGTAGAGCTTGGTCTTGTTCTTGTTATTGTAGATTGCGTAGACCTCGTCGATCGCTACCACGTCGATCCGGCCGGCTTTCATATCCATCATGGCCGCATCGTAATCCTTGTATTCCTTCACATTGTCCTTGAAAGAATCGTAAGCCTTGTCCTTCTGAATTGCTTCCAGCGCAGAGGAGCCGGCCTGTGTGCCGATCTTCACCTTCGTCAGCTGCTTCGCCGAAGTGATGTTCATATCCTTCTTCAGGGACATGAGCAGAATCCGGTTCTCCAGATAATGGTCGGACATGGTCATCGCCTTCAGACGATCCGGTGTCACGGAAAGACCGTTCCAGATGCAGTCGATCTTCTTCGTCTTCAGTTCCGCTTCCTTCGCATCCCAGTCAATCGGCTTGAACTCCACTTTCACGCCCAGTTCCTTGCCGACCGCCTTGGCCAGATCAATGTCGAAACCGATCAGATTGTTATCCTTGTCCCGGAAACCCATCGGTGCGAAGGTGTCATCCAGTCCGATGATCAGTTTCCCGTTTTTCTTCACATAGTTCCAGCTGTCATCCTTGCTGCCGCCGGAGGATTTCCCGCTGTTTCCGCAGCCCGTCATCACAAACATCGTCGTCACTGCCAGAACCAGCGCCAGCAGAAGCGATACTTTCTTCTTCATACCAGTCATTCCTTTCTAAGACATCCGTTTTCGCTATATCGCTTTAACGTTCTAAAACATCAATATCGATATCTTAGCACAGGGACCCCCGGTATGTCAATTCCGATTCTCCCTGGCGGGCCCCGGGTCTAATACCCCCGGATCCGGTCCACCACATGATGCAGCGGTTCCCCTGCCGCATAACGGCGCAGATTGTCACAGAACAGCTCCACACTGCGGTCCGCCGTGTATCCCAGCGTCATATTTCCGGAAATGTGCTGGGTCAGGATCAGATTCTCCGTTTCCCACAGCGGATCTTCCGCCGGCAGCGGTTCCGGCACTACCACGTCCAGCGCAGCGCCGCCGATCCGGTGCTCCGTCAGCGCCTGCCGCAGCGCATTCTGGTCTACGGCGCTGCCTCTTCCGACGTTGATGACGATCCCGTGCTCCGGCAGCAGTGAAATCCGCTGCCGGGACAGAATACCCCGGGTTTCCGGTGTATCCGGCATACAGAGAATCAGAATATCCGTCTCCGGGAGATAGGACTCCGCTTCCGTGCTCCTCGCTGTTTCATCGAAAGCGGCGCCCTCCGGCATCCTTCCGCTGTGGTTCAGACCCACAATCCGGGATGCACCCATGGCCTTCAGCGTTCCTGCCGTGGTTCTCCCGATGTCCCCGGTTCCCATGATTGTAACCCGGCTTCCGTGGATCGAGCGGATGCCGAGACCGCCCAGCCATTCGTGCCGGGCCGCCGCCTCCTGATATTCCCCCATGCGGCGCAGCAGCATCAGCGCCACCATGACAATATGCTCCGAAATCGTCACGCCGTAGGCGCCGGCGCCGTTGGTCAGCACCGCCTGATCACTGGCGAAAACCCCCGGCACCAGGAACGGATCCACCCCGGCGTTGCTGCTGGCGCACCACCTCAGGGCCGGCGCATCCTGCAGAACTTCCCTAAACTGAGTGAAAATAATCTCCGCATCCGCTAACTTTCCCCGGGCTGTCTCCGGACCGTCAAAAAAATCCACTGTAAATCCCAGTGCCTCACCGCATTCCCGGATTTTCTCTTTCTGGGTGTCGTTCAGATACTTCTGGACAACGGCCAGTTTCCTGCTCTCCATTTCTCAGCTTTCCTCCTGTCTTACCCTTTCTTCCTTCTGCCGCATTTCCATTTCGCGGTAATATTTCTCCAGATATGTCACAAACTGCTCCACCGCCCGTCTGGATTTCCGGGGCCTTGAGATGCCGATGACCCGCCCAACCTCCGGGCGGTACGGCACAGCAATCAGATCCGCAGGCATTTCCGTCAGGTTGAATTCCGGCATGGCACAGACGCCGAGTCCCCGGGCGGCCATGGACATGAGAACCTTGTCCTCATCCGATGCAATGGTGATCACATTGGACACATCCCGGACATTCAGCTCTGCGAAATCATCCATCGTGGCGGAAATGAACGGCACTTCTGCGATGTCCGCCTTCGTGACAAAAAGATCCGGCACCGGCGTCCAGTCATCCGCTCCTTTCCGCTGCCCCATCATCTCATGCATCATTCTCTGTTTCTCCGGCGTTCCGATCCGGTCAATCAGCTTCTCCGGCACGAGAATATAATAGGGGTCTTCGAACAGCCGGGTCCAGCGTACACTGCGGATCCGCTCGTCCCCCAGCGCCACATCAATTTCTCCCAATTCCAGTTTCCGCTTCAGAGAAGTCGTGCCGATGACAATGTCGAAGGCCGCTTCCGGCGCCACCTTCTGATACCGTTCGATGATCACCGGCATCCACCGGCAGGCGATGCTGGAGAAGGTCCCCACACGGATCGTCTCTTCATTCCGTTTCGCAATCCGCTCCGCAGCCTCCCGCAGAAAGACCAGGCTGTCCAGCGCATTCTGCATATAGACTTCCAGCTCCCGGCCCTCTCTGGTCAGCGAAACGCCCCGGTGCGTCCGCTCCAGAATTCTCACCCCCAGTTCGGATTCCACCGCATTCATCATCTGGGTTACGGCGGACTGGGTACAGTGCAGTCTCTCTGCCGCTGCGCTGAAACTCCCTTCTTCCAGAACCGCCTCCACCCCCTTCAGTTTTCTTTCGTCCATCTCCGTCCTCCTGCGAAGAACATTAGTGACTCTAATAACAGCATTATATATTCTATCTTCTTATGCCGCAACAGCAGTGCTATTATAATGTTACATTCATAACAGAGCAGCAGACGGGCCTCCGGTATCCGCTATCAATACCCTGGCCTGTCCGACGCTTTTTTATTTTTTTGCGTTTTGCCGCAGGAAGCCCCTCCAGGTACTCCTGATACGCTATAATGGAAAGGTTACGAGGGAGGTATACCATATGAACAGGAATATCGACATGGAACAGCTCCGGAAGGATGCCGCAGACTATTTTAACGGCGGATACGCCTGCTCCGAATCCGTCATCTGTGCCATACGGAAGAATTTCGGCCTGGACTGGCCCGACGACGTGATCGCCATGAGCTCCGGATTCCCCTGGGGGCTGGGAGATCCGGGCTGCATCTGCGGCGCACTGGCCGGCGGCACCATGTGCCTGGGCTACTTCTTCGGGCGCCGCCGCCCGGGGGATCCGAAAGTGCAGCGCTGTTTCCGGCTTACAACCGAGCTCCATGACGGCTTCACGGCCAAATGCGGCGCCCCGTGCTGCGGGAAACTGATCGCCGGATATGACCGGGACGCACCGGAACGGAAAACGAAGTGTACCGGATTCGTGGAGTACGCCGTGACGAAAACCGCAGAAATCATCCTGCGGGAACTGGCGGCGGATGAAACGTCAGAAAGACCGGAAGTGTAGTCCCGCAGTCCGGAACGAAAGCTGTACAATTTATGACCCAACGAACCCTTACGGATGACGGACCCATCCGAAGGGTTTTATTATTTTTGTATATCACAACAATAAGCGCGCTTTATTTGTGTAGATTTAGTGTGAATGCACAATAAAAAAATAATTTTCTCGTTATCAAATTATCAATATTGATTTTCCAATGGTTACAGCCGTCCACGATGCCGTAATTGTCAGAATCATTGGATATATTAGGTTTTTTTACTTGTAACTGGATAACTCTTGTATTATCATGATGATAAAGACATAAAAGTATGAAGTTCAGGATATCCCTGCTCAGTTATTCTGAAGATGTGTTTCGCTCTTTTGTGTTTCGACGATTCGTTATTGGCTCGAATTAAGGTGGTGTTATTATGTTGAAATTTATCACGTGGTTTGACGGCTGGTTGTGGGGTCTCCCTCTGATCATCATTCTTCTCGGTACGCACATTTTCTGTACCATTCGTTCGAAGTTCATTCAGCGCAGGGTCGGACAGGGCATCAAGCTCTCCGTAACTCCTGACCCGGACGGTGAAGGTGAAGTTTCCCAGTTCGGTGCGCTGGCGACGGCGCTGGCGGCAACCATCGGTACCGGAAATATCATCGGTGTTGCCACAGCGTTTGCATCCGGCGGCCCGGGAGCCATTTTCTGGTGCTGGATCACCGGTGTACTCGGTATGGCCACCAAGTACATGGAAACCGTCATGTCCGTTAAGTACAGAGAGCAGACGGAAGACGGCCGTATGATCGGCGGTGCGATGTACGCACTGGAGAGAGGTCTCCATGCGAAATGGCTGGGCGTTACCTTCGCTCTGCTGGGTGCCGTCGCCGCCTTCGGTATCGGCTGTATGACCCAGGCGAATTCCATTGCGACAGCCCTGAACCAGAACTTCGGCGTCAGCCCGCTCATCGCAGGCGTCGCAGTCGCAGCGATCACCGGCGTCGTAATCATCGGCGGCGTGAAGTCCATCACGAAGGTAACCGAAAGACTGGTGCCGTTCATGGCAGCATTCTACGTCATCGGCTGTATCTGGGTTCTGATCCAGAACGGCGGAGCAGTCGGAACCGGTCTGGTACTGATTGTCAAGTCCGCATTCTCCATGCAGGCAGGTGCGGGCGGACTGTTCGGCTTCAGCGTAGGCGCAGCACTCCGTTACGGATGTGCGAGAGGACTCTTCTCCAATGAGTCCGGCATGGGTTCCGCTCCGATCGTAGCGGCATCCGCGAAGACGAGAAACTCCGTCAGACAGTCTCTGGTATCCATGACAGGAACTTTCTGGGATACCGTTATCATCTGCGCTCTGACAGGTCTGACACTGGTCAGCTCCGCTGTTGCACATCCGGAATTCCTGAAGGGCGACGATACAACCATTCTGACATTCAAGTGCTTCGAACTGATTCCGGTGATCGGCCGTCCGATTATCGCCATCGCTCTGGCCATGTTCGCCTTCTCCACAATCCTCGGCTGGTCTTACTACGGTGAGAGATGCGCCGAGTACCTGGTGGGCGCGAAGATCATCATGCCGTACAAGATCGCATGGATCATCTTCTCATTCGTCGGATGCGTTATCAAGCTGGATACCGTCTGGACCATCGCAGACATCCTGAACGGTCTCATGGTTATCCCGAACGTCATTGGTATCTGGGCACTGTCCGGTCACATCATGGAAGACACGAACAAGTATGTGAACGATGTGGATGCAGTAGACCCGACGCCGATCCCTGTTATTCACAAGGAAGTGGCGGATATCTAATGTACAGGGTGCAGTATCCGAAATAACAGATTATAACGTTCCGTCTCACAGAGCAGTGTGAAACGGACGCTGCACACACAGCAGGAGGGCTTCCCGGCATCCGGGAAGCCCTCCTGCTGATTTATTTTGTCTTTCATCAGCCCCGCCAGCCGTGACGGCGCTTCCATTCCTTGATCTGTTCCAGCCGCTTCCGAAAACGGGCCTCGGTGCCCTGTTCGGTGGGATGATAGTACTCCCGGCCCGTCAGAGACTCCGGCAGGCACTGCATGTTCGTCAGCTTATCCTCGTAGTCGTGGGCATACTGGTAGCCCTCACCGTATCCCATCTCTGCCATCAGCTTCGTCGGCGCATTCCGGATGGTCATCGGCACCGGTTCGTTCAGCTGATGAAGCGCGTCGTCCCGGGCGGCGAAATACGCTTCCTCCATGGCATTGGACTTCGGCGCCACGGACAGATAGACCACTGCCTGGGTCAGATGGACGGAGCACTCCGGCATTCCCAGGAAGTGACAGGCCTGATATGCCGCCACCGCCTGTTCCATTGCCCGGGGATCCGCCAGTCCAATGTCCTCACTGGCCATGCGCACGACCCGCCTTGCCACATAGAGAGGGTCCTCCCCTGCCTCCAGCATCCGGGCCAGCCAGTAAACCGCCGCATCCGGATCCGAATTCCGCACGGACTTGTGCAGCGCCGAGATCAGATTGTAATGCTCTTCCCCGTTTTTGTCATACAGCAGCGACTTCTTCGAAGTGATCTGCTCCAGGGATTCCTTCGTGATGTGAATGCCGTCCTCTGAAAAGTCGCCGTTCAGAATGGTCATCTCCAGGGTGGACAAAGCCATCCGGGCGTCCCCGTTCGCAAACTCTGCAATCATCTCCAGGGTGTCCTCCTCCACTACCACCTTCTGATCCCCATAGCCCCGGGGATCCGTGATTGCCCGCTTCAGCAGCACCAGCAGATCCTCTGCCTTCAGCTCCTGCAGCACGAACACTTTACAACGGGAAAGCAGAGCGCTGTTGATCTCAAAAGAAGGGTTTTCCGTGGTGGCACCGATGAGGATGATGCTTCCCTTCTCCACAAAAGGGAGAAAGGCATCCTGCTGTGCCTTGTTGAACCGGTGGATCTCATCCACGAACACGATAGTCTTCTCCCCGTAGAGCCGGTTCTGCTCCGCTTCCTTCATCACATTCCGGATATCCTTGATCCCGCTGGTGACAGCCGAAAAATTAATGAATGTCGCCCGGGTCCGCTCCGCAATGATGCGGGCAAGAGTGGTTTTCCCCACCCCCGGCGGCCCCCAGAAAATCATGGACGTAATCCGGTCGCTCTCAATCAGACGCCGCAGCACCTTCCCCTCGCCGATCAGGTGCTGCTGTCCCACATATTCATCCAGATTCTTCGGCCGCAGCCTGGCCGCCAGAGGCTGGTCATTCTTCTTCTCGAATAGATTCATCTGTTCCATGCCGCACCGGTCCTTTCTGCATCTTCACAATATACCGGTGTCTATTGTATCACATTCCCCACCCCCGGCAAAAACGAACTCGCGGCCGGCCACACAATTTCGTCATGTATGAAGATCTTTTCGTGCTATAATGACATTTGGCTGCGGGAACGATCCGCAGCGGGAGATATTATGTGTAATTGAGGTGAAAATATGAAAAAAGAAGTTCTGGAACTTCGGGAGAAAATGAAGGAGAACGGAATCGACGTATATTTCGTTCCTTCCGGAGACTATCACAGCTCCGAGTATGTCAATGATTTCTTCAAAGCCCGGGAATTCATGAGCGGCCTGACCGGCGAATCCGGCGAGCTGATCGTGAATGCCGAAGGTGCTTACCTGTGGACGGACGGACGTTACTTCCTGCAGGCGGAAACCCAGCTGGCAGGCAGTGAAATCGAACTGATGAGAATGGCAGAGCCGGGGGTTCCGACTGTAGAGGAATTCCTGGAGGACCTGGCGAAGAAGAACGGCGGATACACACTGGGCTTCGACGGACAGATCGTGAACGGCGCCCGGGGTGAAGCGCTGAAAGCACTGCTGGAGCCTTATGGCGTCACCATGAAATATGACAAGGATCTGGTGGGCGAAGTCTGGACTAACCGTCCAGCGATTCAGCCTTCGAAGATTTATGAGCTGTCCCAGGATATCGTCGGTCTCTCTGCGGATGAGAAGATTGCCGAAATCCGTGAGATCATGAGAGAGAACAGAGCGGACTACCTGCTCATTTCCGACCTGATGGAATCCGCATGGCTTTTCAATCTGCGGGGTGCGGACATCGACTACACACCGGTATTCTTCGGCTACACACTGCTGAGCCAGGACAACGTGACCCTGTATGTCATGGACGGCGCGCTGGACGAGATGCCGGAAGACCTCAGCTACGTCAACCTGAAGAAGTACGACGAAATTGCCGGTGACCTGGCGAAACTGCCGGCGGGCAAGACCCTGTGGCTGGACGAAAACACAGCCAACTACGCACTGTGCCTGAACGTGGCGGAAGGCGTCACCCTGCAGAACCGGGAGACACCGATCGCCATCATGAAGGCGGTGAAGAATGACACTGAGATCGACGCCACCCTGAACGCCCACGTGAAGGACGGCATCGCCATGGTCAACTTCATCTACTGGCTGAAGCAGAACCGGGGCAAGATCGAAATGACTGAGCTTTCCACCGGAGACTATCTGTGGAACTGCCGGAAGGAACAGGGCGCTTTCGACCTTTCCTTCGAGACCATCTCCGGATACGGCCCGAACGGCGCAATCATCCACTACGCTCCGACCGAGGAAACCAATGCGAAGGTGGAACCGAAGAGCTTCCTGCTGGTAGACTCCGGCGGCCACTATGAGGACGGTACCACGGATATCACCAGAACCATCGCCATGGGCCCGCTGACCCAGGAAGAGAAGGACGACTACACCTACGTTCTGAAGTCCCACATCGCCATGGCCACAGCGGTTCTGACACCGGATATGAACGGCATCGATCTGGACCGGATCACACGTCAGCCGATGCGTGATGCCGGACTGGACTTCAAGCACGGCCTGAGCCACGGCATCGGCCATCTGCTCAGCGTCCACGAAGGACCGAACATCCTGCGCAGAGTGCCGACACCGATCCAACTGCTGCCAGGCATGGTTATGTCTGATGAACCGGGCGTATACATCGACCACAAGTTCGGTGTCCGGATCGAGAACGAAGTGCTGCTGTACCAGAACGAGCTGGGCAACACAGCATTCCAGTCCATCACGTACTGCCCGTATGAGCCGGAAGCGATCAACGTCGACCTGCTTTCCGATGAGGAAATCGACTGGCTCAACGCTTACAACATGGAACTCAGAGAGACTCTGACACCATATCTGGACGAGGATGTGGCGAAGTGGCTCATCGACGAGACGAAGCCGATCAGCCGGTAACACGAAAAATCACCAACAGGCGGCCTGCGGGCCGCCTGTTTTCCTTTCAACCAGCTGGGCACGGCGGATTGCATACGATCATGGCCTTTCGGGCGGCCTGTGCACCCCAAGACTTCGTTTTTTGCGGGCGCCTCCCGGCACCCGCAAAAAAAAGCACAGGGAAGCACCCGCTTCCCTGCGCTCTTCGATCGTTCTGTTACCGGCACAGTATTTCGCAGCCGTCTTCGGTTACCAGCACCTGTACCTCCCACTGGGCGGACCAGGAACCATCCTTGGTGTAGACCGTCCACCCGTTTTCTTTGTCCACCGTCACATCCGGCTTCCCCATGTTCACCATCGGCTCGATGGTAAATGTCATGCCCGGCACCATCAGCATTTCTGTTCCCGGCTCGCTGACGTAGCTGACGAATGGGTCTTCGTGGAATTCCACACCGCAGCCATGGCCGCCGAACTCCCAGACGATGGAGTAACCGTTCTCCAGCGCATGCTGATGCACCGCATTTCCCATGTCCCCCAGGCAGGTCCACGGTTTCACATGCTCCACGCCGATTTCGACGCATTCCTTCGCCACCTGCACCAGCTTCCGGTGTTCTTCGGACACGTCTCCGATGCAGAGCATCCGGGAGGAGTCCGAGAAGAAGTGATCCTTGATGGTGGAGGCGTCGATGTTCACGATATCCCCGTCCTTCAGAACAACCTTCTCGGACGGGATGCCGTGGCAAACCTCATTGTTGACGGAAGTGCAGATGCTCTTCGGGTATCCGCCGTAGTTCAGGTCCGCCGGGATACCACCCATGCTGTAGGTGATATCGTTTACAATCTCATCAATCTGCAGGGTGGTCATGCCCACATGGGCTTCCTTTTCGATGGCGTCCAGGACAGCCATATTGATTTTCGCACTTTCCCGGATTCCCTGAACCTGCTCCGGTGTCTTGATAATCGAGCGGGAAGGCACTTCGAATCCCTCGAATTCGAATTCCCTCAGTTTCTCGTCGAAATGCATGTGACATTTCTTGTATTTCTTCCCGCTGCCGCACCAGCAAGGAGCATTCCGGTCGTATTTCTTATTGACATATTCCATTTCGCTTTCCTTCTTTCTGCCCGCCTGCTGCGGGCTCATACGGAAATATTATAGCACGAAACGGAAGAAAAGGAAGTACCCGCCGGGCTGCCGGAAACTACTTTCCCATGTCCTCCAGCAGGCCGTGCCGCTCGTAGTTCGTGACCTGCTGTATGGCGTTTCCTTCTCCCAGGAACACCACCTTCGGTTCATGCCGGTCCGCCTCCTCCGGCGTCATTTCGGCGTAGGCCATGATGATGACCTTGTCCCCCACCGCACTGCAGCGGGCCGCCGCACCGTTCAGGCAGATAATGCCGCTGCCGGCCTCTCCTGCGATTGTATATGTGGAAAACCGCGCACCGTTGTCCACGTCGGCGATTTCCACCTTCTGATACTCCCGGATGCCCGCGGCCTCCAGGAAGGCCCGGTCGATGGTGATGCTGCCCACATACTCCAGATCCGCCTGGGTGACAGTGGCCCGGTGGATCTTCCCCAGTAACATTGGAATTGTCATTATTCTTCTCCTTCTGCTGTGTGAATACCTGTTCCTTATTTTCGCCGCCGAATGTTCCTGCCCGGCGGCCCTGCGAATCCTGTTGACCGGCCTTCTAACGCACCTGAATCATCGGATCCCCCACGGTAAAGTTATCGATCAGCCGGGTGGAACCGATCCGGACCGCCATGGCCACCAGATCTCCTTCCTTAAACTGTTCCACCGGCTGCATGCTCAGGCCGTCCACGACTTCCACATACTCCACGTCTGCCATCGGCTCCGAAGCCAGATTCTCCTTCATCTTCTCCAGCAGCGCCGCAGCATTCCGCTCCCCGCCGGCACAGATCTCCTGTCCCAGACGGATGGTGCGGCTCAGAATCACTGCCGCCTTCCGCTCTTCCGGGTTGAGATAGGTGTTCCGGGAGCTCTTCGCCAGTCCGTCCGCTTCCCGGACGATCGGGCATCCCACCACCTCAACATCGAAGTTCAGATCCCGCACCATTCTCCGGATAATCGCCAGCTGCTGAGCATCCTTCTGACCGAAGAAAATCCGGTCCGGTCTCACGATGTGCAGCAGCTTCGTGATCACCGTGCAGACACCCCGGAAATGAATCGGCCGAGTCTTCCCGCACAGCGTCTTGGACAGCACATCCATATCCACATATGTACAAAAATCATCGAAATACATCTCCGACGGTTCCGGATGGAACACCATATCCACGCCGTGGGCTTCCAGCAGCTGACAGTCGTGATCGAAGTCCCGTGGATAGGTGGCCAGATCCTCCTTCGGTCCGAACTGAATCGGATTGACGAATACCGACGCCACAGTGCGATCGTTCCGCTTCACTGATGCATCCATCAGGGACGCATGCCCCTCATGCAGATACCCCATCGTCGGACAAAGCCCGATGGTGAGGCCTTCCGCCTTCCATGCATTGATCTGATCGGTGACTTCCTGAATTGTTGTTGCGATGATCATGATATCTTCCTCCGTTTGTGAAATAAAAAAACATCCGTACGTTCCGGCGGCCGGTGAACCGACCTGTCCGAAACAGCGGATGGACTCAAAAAACCGAAGGTTCCTGTATACACAATTCCCAAAAAAACGCACGCCCCGTGCGTCTCTTCCTCTAAATCTGTCAATTGGTACAGTTTCTTCGTTGAATACCGTCCATCGTTAAAAAAAATACCACAATTCCCGCATGGTGTAAAGGCTTTCTCATCACGAGAGCGGGCAGACGGTCGGGCGTGTAGAGAGAACCGCCGGGTGTACCGCCCGGCTGATTGTGGATGAGGGTACCGCCCCGGCTGATTGTCTGCGCCCCGGGGTCCGCCCCCGCTGGTTGTATATGGCCGGATACCACCTTGCTGATTGTATACAAATCACGATCTGAATATGAGTGCATAGTAGCGGATGACTTTTCGTATACGAATCATGGTTATATAACGGTGGAAGGTGCGAAATCGCCCTTTTTCTCGATTCCGCACTTGTTTCACGCCCGCCAGGGTGCGAAAACAAAAGAAAAATCCGATTAATATATTCCAGATGCCCGGGATGGTGCGATTTGGCGAAAACGGGATTTTCCGCACCCAGAGAACCCGAGAGAATATCCGATTACTCGGATAAACATCCACCCCTCATGGTATTCGTCGTCGCGGTTTTCCATCGAACGTCCGATTATCTTCGCCGGACGCATATTAGTAAATATCACCGTATCATTATTCACCTGCAAAAAATAATCCACGATGATTCAATTTCACACGAAACAAGTCGGGTGCGAAAACAGGATTTTTTGACATTCCGCACTCTGAAATATCGGCCCACACATCCTCCACCGCCCCCAGGCAAAAAAACAGATGCGAAATTCGAAAAAAATCGAATTTCGCACCCGACAACTCGATCGGCCGCATCTGACAATACGGTCACACCTGTTCAGCCCGGCAGGCCCCGCCCGACCGCACCTGTTCCACCGGCCGCCGCTCTACAGCATCTCGATGAATGCGGCAATCCGGGTGTTCAGCTGGCCGATATCCGCCTGGCTGTAGTCCGTTTCCACACTGAAGAACGGCAGACCCTTTTCCTTTGTCACAAAGTTCCGGATCTGGTGGGTCTCCAGGTTATAGGTATGGCACGCACTCAGGGTCATTTCCAGCACCCCGTCCACATGGAACTCGTCACAGAGCCGGCCCAGCAGTTCCAGACGGTTCGGGTTCGGTGTCATGACGGAGCAGCCGATGCTCAGATAGCGCTCTGCCAAGGCATGCCAGACATCCGGGTCCTGCTCGTCCACCATCCGGTCATAACTCTTGTAACCGGAACAGTTCTCATAGCAGACCACCACACCGCCGTTCTCCTCCACGGCACGGACCACCTTCAGCGTGGCGCCGCCCATCGGGCAGCCGGTGATGAGGATCCGCGGCTTCTTCTCCCGGGCCGCCGGGTCATACTCCGCCCGGATCTGCTCCTTCAGAGCCGAAAGCTCCGCAGGAATCCCGTCCAGATCGAACTTGAACTGAGAGCCGTAGAGCACATTGAACAGATCCAATCCGCTCATCGGCGTCGGATCCGCTTTCATCACACCACTCAGTTCCTTCAGTCCCTGCCGGATGGCATTCTGCTGCTTCACCGCCGCCCGGAGCTTCTCCTCGGTCACCTCTGTACCGAACTTCTGCTCCAGATAGGCCGCCAGCTTCCGGATTTCCTTCTCCCAGGCCTCCAGCGCATCCTCATCCTGGGTCTGGGGAAGCTGCATGGTGATAATGTCCTTGAACTCCCTCATGTATTCATACATTTTCTTCTTTCCGTCGCAGGTGGTTTCCCCCACCACCACATCGGAAAAATGGAAGTACGGGCACTTGTCCGTCTTCGCAAATCCGTAGCTGGACTTAATCAGCGGACAGAGATTCTTCGGCAGTTCCTTCTCGGCGTCCGGAATCGGCTCGTCAGACATGGAGCAGAGGCTGATCGGCACCGCCCCCGCCGCTACGGCAATCTCCTTCGGGAAATAGGTACAATACGAACCCACCACAGGAATGCCCCGGTCCTTGATTTCCTTTACAGCCAGAAAGGACTTTCTGCGCTGATCCGAAAACTCTTCGAAAATCTCCGGCAGTTCCTTCACAATCTCCATCAGGGCCTCCTATTCGTAAACCACCAGCGCAATGAAACGGAGCGGCTCCTCCTTCTCATTCGTGATGCCGTGGTATTCTCCCGGGCCGGTGAAGGTCAGGTCTCCCGGATGCAGTGTGACGATGCTGCCGTTGTCATTGTACTGTGCTTCACCGGACAGAATATAGTACAGCTCCGCATCCCCTACATGCTGGTGATAGCCGACGCCGCATCCCTTCTCCAGAACGATGTCGTTGAAGAGACGTCCCTTGTTCAGGAGCTCCTCGTCCTGATTGATCAGCTTGTGTGCGCGCATCGTTCCCGGACCGCCCTGAGCCCCTTCCTTTTCGATCGCTTCTCTCTCTCCTGCTTTTCTGACAAAACTCATGTTTTCTCCTCCATTCTCCGGGCGTCTCAGATCCTGAGGCCTGCCTCCCCGGTCATAATATCCGTCAGCGGAATCCGCCTTCCGTTCATGGTCACCGCAGTGACGATGCGGACCGGCACACCGCCGGCCGTCTCCCGGTATCCTTCCATAGTGAGGGCTGCGCCTCCCTCTTCCATGGTGTACCGCTGCTGACAAAGGGTTCCCGGCAGGGAACGATCCAATTCCCGGCGAAAATCTGCCATGATTCCCGGCATCACCGTATTCTGGATCTTCCGGCCCTGTGCTTTTCCGTACATACGGCCGAATTCATCCGCCAGCTGTTCCATCCAGTTCCTTCCGATCGCCATGCAGGCCCACCTCCTGTACTGCTTTCATCATCGCTATTTCGGACAACGAAAAACCCCGGAACAACTGTTCCGGGGTTTCTCTATGGTGGAGCATACGAGGCTCGAACTCGTGACCTCTTGACTGCCAGTCAAACGCGCTCCCAGCTGCGCTAATGCCCCTAAATACCTGGCCCGCGAGCGGCAACCTGTCCGAATGTGTGTGATGAGATAGAACCGGTCACCGGACCAGCGGCCCGGAGATATTCATTTGGTTAGATTATACTGAACCGTCCGGGTTCCGTCAATAGATGTACCGAAAAAAATTCAGAATTCTTTCCAACCCGCTTTTTACCTATTGTTATCGCCAACATATTAACATCCGGTAATTTAGGATCTGTACACATACAATTTACTATGGTAAAATAGTAATGTTGAATCACTTTCAGAACAACTACCGGGAGGCATATCATGTTTCAGTATAAATGTATGAATAATATCTCCGATGCAATTCACACAGTGCTGGATGATCAGTACAAGAAAACGGATGAAACCGAAGAAGCAGACGGCATCATCGTCCGTAGTGCGAAAATGCATGACATGGAATTCGGAGACCGGCTGAAGGCCATCGTCCGGGCCGGTTCCGGCGTCAACAATATTCCGATGGAGCGGTGCGCAGAAGAGGGCATCGTCGTTTTCAACTCCCCGGGAGCCAATGCCAACAGCGTGAAGGAACTGGTGATCGGTTCCATGATCAACGCCTCCCGTAATATTCCGGATGCCATCCGCTGGGTGAAGGATAATGCCAAGGATGAAGATCTGGCCAAGGATGTGGAGAAAGGCAAAAAGAAATTTGCAGGGACAGAATTGAAGGGCAAGACCCTGGGGGTCATCGGCCTGGGGGCCATAGGCGGCATGGTGGCCAACGCCGCCTATGCACTGGGCATGCATATTGTCGGAATCGACCCTTATCTGAGCGTCCGCAACGCCCTGGCCCTGGACCGCAGCGTGAAAATCCGGAAAACCTACGGTTCCGTCTACAGCGAAGCGGATTACCTGACGATCCATCTCCACCTGACGGATCAGACCCGGGGCATGATCAACAGCGAGGCCTTCGACCAGATGAAGGACGGCGTAATTCTGATGAATTTCTCCCGGGGCGAAGTGGTGGATAACATTGCACTGAAGGAGGCGCTGGAGTCTGGAAAAGTCCGGAAGTATGTCACGGACTTCCCTTCTCCGGAAGTGATGAAGATGCCGAATGTCATCGCCACCCCGCATCTGGGGGCCAGCACGAAGGAGGCAGAGGACAACTGCGCCATCATGGCCGTGGAAGAGCTGCGGGATTACCTGGAAAACGGATGTATCACCAATTCCGTCAACTATCCGAACGTCAACCCGGGACCGTGCCAGTCCGAAGGCCGGGTTGTGGTGCTGCACCACAATGTGCCGAATGTACTTTCCACCATCAGCACGGTCTTCGGCGGGAAGGGCATTAACATTACGAATCTGACCAACCAGACCCGGGGCAAGTACGCCTGCTGCGTGGTGGACACCGAGGCACCGGTGACCAAATCCCTGGCCCGGGAACTCTGTGAGGCAGACTCTGTGATCCGTGTCATTGTAGTGAAATAGAACCGGAACCATATCGATGAACATTCAATTAAACAGGGGAATCGCCCGGTCCGGGCGATTCCCCTGTTTTCTTCCGACGGACAGGCGGCCTGTCACCGGTAGGAAACCGTCCGGATCCCCATTCGCCGGGCCCGCTGGCTCCAACGGGAAAGCTGCTCTTCGGAAGGTGTACCGAAGAATGCCGGCGGCAGAGGGAGGCCCAGCTTCTCGTACTTTCCCTCTCCGTAGCGGTGATAGGGCAGGAGTTCCAGCTCCGGGTCCGGCAGGTTCTCCGCCATGAAATCGAAGATCCGTTCCAGATCCTCATCCGTGCCGTTGACCCCCAGGATCACCGGCACACGGATCGTGAGAGGAATGCCCAGTGCCGCCGTACGGCGGATATTCTCCAGAATCCGCTGGTTGGAACGGCCGGTGAAGTGCCGGTGCAGTGCGGGATCCATGTGTTTGATGTCCATGAAGATCTGGTCCAGCCGCTCCAGGGTCGGACGGACCGCTTCGAAATCGAAAAATCCGCAGCTTTCCATGGCCAGATGATACCCCTCATCGTAGAGTCTTCCGGAAAGGCAGTTCAGAAATGCCGGCTGCATGCCCGGCTCTCCCCCGGAGAAGGTGACACCGCCTCCGGAGAAGCGATAGAATATCTCTTGTTCAGCAATCTCCGATGCAATTTCATCCACAGTGGCCCGTCGAACCATCCCATTGTCCCGGGTCTGTCCCTCCGGATTAGCACACCAGGCACAGCGGAGGGGACAGCCCGCCAGGAAAACAATGGTCCGGATCCCCTCCCCGTCATTGACAGACAGGTTCTGAAGCTGCATGATGGTGCCATCTTCGGCCGGACAGAAAGCTTGTTTTTTGTCCTTCATGACCCACCGCCTAATAGTTATGTTCCGTGCGGGCGATGATGGCATCCTGCATGGACCGGGACAGGTTCACGAACTGAGTGGAGTAACCCGCCACCCGGACCAGCAGATCCCGGTAGTTTTCCGGATGGGCCTGGGCATCCCGCAGTGTCTCGGAACGGATGCAGTTGAACTGTACGTGGAAGCCGCCCATGGAGAACAGGGACTGGACCATGGCGCCCAGGTTCGCCTGACCCCGCTTCGTCGCCACGATTTCCGGATTTAGTCTGAGGTTCAGGAGCGTTCCCCCGGAATGGATTTCCTGGTTCAGCTTCGCCGTGGACTTCATGGCCGCCAGCGGCGTGGAATGGTCGGTGCCCACGTACGGGGAGACCCCTTCACTGGACGGCTCACCGTTTTTGCGGCCGCAAGGGGTGGCGCCCAGCACTCTGCCCATCGGGATGTAATTGGAAATGCCCATGAAGGCGGTATTGAACGGGGAGCCGAAGATGTCCCTGTACCCGTGGATTTTCTCATAGAAATGATTGGCCACTTCCAGCGCCAGATCATCCACATAATCCTCGTCGTTGCCGTACTTCGGGCAGGCCTTCGCCTTTGCCCGCAGCTGCTCATATCCTTCCCAGTTCGCCCGGAGCGCCTGGGTGAGTGTAGCCATGTCGGTCTCATGATCTTCGAAAACCAGTTTTTTGACCGCTGCCAGGGAGTTGGCTACCACAGCGAGGCCGATGCCGGTGATGACCGGTCCGACATTGTATTTTGCCCCGCCCCGGCTCAGGTCCTTTCCATTTTCCATGCAGCTTTCGATGCAGCTGGAGAGGAAAGGCCGCGGCACCATTTCCTCATGGAGACGCTGTGCCTCGATGACGGAAATGACAGAGTGATAACAGAGATTGTCAAACTGACGGAAGAATGCCTGCTTCACTTCTTCGAAGGATGTCATTTCCGCCGCCGGCTTCTCGTCCAGTCCCATCTTCTCTCCGGTCATCAGACTGACGCCCTGATTCAGGGCATACTCCATGGCACTGCCGAAGTTCATATTCACGGCTGCCGTCCACTCCCCGGTTTTCCGGTTATGGGGCACCACACATCCGCAGTTGTTCCAGTCCCTGGCGTCCTCCGGCTCATAGCCGGCATTCAGCAGCATCTGGTATCCCACCGAATCGCTGTGAATGGCCGGGAAACCGGTACCCTCCGCCACCAGTGCTGTCACCGCATTCAGAAATTCCTTCGGGCAGGTCTGGGACACCCGGACGGAAAGCCCCGGCTGATGGGTCTTCACCTCACCGGTGGCTTTCAGTGCCATGTAGGTGACCGGGTTCGTGCCGTCGCTGCCGTCCCGCTTCTTTCCGCCTACCGTCAGGTTCTGAAACTGGTTATATCCGGCGAAGTAGTCCGCCGTGTTGGCGGAGATCGTCCATACCCATTCCGAATACTTCAGCCACAGAGCGTCCACCAGTTCCTGACCAAAATCCGGGGTAATGCGCCCCGCCGCCAGATCCGCCTCGTAGAACGGGTCCGTGTACTGGTCGAACCGGCCCGGATTCAGGGACAGAGGATTTTCGGTCAGAATGCCGCCGATCTGGACGAACCACATGAACTGAAGTGCTTCATAGAAAGTCTCCGGCGGATTCTCCGGCACCTTCCGGCAATTTGCTGCAATCACCCGGAGTTCCTCCCGCCGGACTTCATCCTTCTCCTGCGCCGCCATCCTCTCCGCTTCCTCCGCATAGCGATTGGCATAACGGATGATGCCCCGGGAGGTCAGGATCACAGAATCATAGAATTCTTTCTTTTCTTCGTCCTCCGGCTTCGTCAGATCCAGCTTCCCGATATGCTCTTCCGCTTCCCGGATGATGCCGCCGAACCCCTTCGGAAACAGCTGATCCTGATAATCCGGGGTCACTTCTCCCACCGCTTGACGCCACTTCGAATCCGAATCAATAATACCCGTGTCCACGCCGATTTTCTTCGTCTCTTCCGGCAGCCTCCGGAGGAAAGCCTCTTCCAGGGACTTTCCCTTCCAGTACGGGAAAATATTCTTCCGTACGAAGGCCCGCTGCGCCGCCGTCATCTCATAGGGATCCTGTTTCCGCTCCGAGAAATGATCCATCTCCCGGTCCACCCAGGTCCAGGAATATTCCGGGGTCAGAATGCCGCACTTCCGGAATTCACCGATGGCGCCCACCAGCAGCTCTCCCTCGAAAATGTGGACGCCGATCTGATCACAGCAGTCATAGAAGGCCTGTGCCCGCCGGATGGCAATCGGCAGACCCTCCGTTTTCCTGTGGGACTCCGTCCAGATCAGCGCTCTCTCATAAGAGATCGCCGGTTTCGTGTTCACATAGTTCTGTCTGATTTTCTCAATCCGATCCGTAAGCATGACATCCTCCTCCGGGTATGATTCACAGCCCGCCGGCGGACCGGCCGGGGCGGGTGAATGATCTTGAATGTAACCTGCATATGATATGAAAACGGCCTGAATATTATCTGTATATTCTGATCATACACCGATCATGGGATTGCGTAAAGTTCATGATATTCAATGTTTCATGAATATTTTTCATGTAACGCACACACGCATACCGCCCGGGAATCAGAACCGCCGCCGGCCATGCCGGATGTCTCCTCAGATCCCCCGCTTCACCTCTTCCACGAACCGGGCGGCCGCCGGAGAAAGCACCCGGTCCCGGCGCACAATCAGCCCGATGGTGCGGAACACTTCCTCCTCCAGGGGCCAGACCGACACATGAAAGCCGATGTGGGACAGGGTCAGTTCCGGCAGCAGCGCCGCCCCCAGATTCGCCTCGATCAGTGCGAAAATCGACCGGTCATCATCGATCCGGTAATGCACCGGCACCCCCGCCAGATGAGATTTCAGAAAGGCCTCCGCATCCTTGTTATATCCCGCCCGGCGGACAATCAGCGGAAGAGCACCACTCTCCGCTCCGGAACGGATCTCCTCGGCCGTGACTGCCCGGCCTCCGGCCGGACGAAAATCCGGCGGCGCCACCAGCAGAAGCCGGTCCCGGGCCACCTGTTCCACCCGGAACCCCTCTCCGGCGGGCAGCGTGTCGAATCCGATCTCCACATCCCCGTTCCTCACCCAGCGTTCCACGTCTTCATAGTCTCCCTGAAAGATATTCACTTCCACCCCCGGGCAGCTGCTGCGGAACCGATGGAGCGCATCCGTCAGCCAGCTGACCAGCACACTGCTGAACGTTCCGATATTCACCCGGCCGCTGGCCAGTCCCCGGATCTGCCGGGCCTCCTCCTGCATCAGCCGTTCCCGGTCCCGGATCGCCCGCACATGTTCCAGCATCCGGGCGCCCTCGTCCGTCAGTGTCACACCGCCCCGGCCCCGGTTAAACAGCCGGAACCCCAGTTCCTCTTCCAGAGCGGAAACCGCATGACTGACGGCGGAGGGGGTCAGCCGGAGCGCCTCGGCCGCCCGGACGAAGCTGCCATGCCGGGCCACCTCGTCGATGATCTCATACATACGCTACTGCTTCTCCTCCGGGGCATCCTCTTCATTTTCCGCCGGAGCCTCCTTCTTCCGTCCCGCCAGAATTCCCTTCAGGTCCGATACACTGAAGTGATAGGCCGAATTACAGAAGAAACACTTCACTTCCGTCTCTTCTCCGTCATCAATCATCTCCTGCAGGTCTTCCTCCCGGATTGTCGCCAGAGCCCGGGATACCCGCTCCTTCGAGCAATTACAGTGAAACCGGACGTCGGAACGATCCGTAATCTCCAGACCCAGGCCTTCCGTAACCCTTTCCAGAATCTCCTCCGGTGTCTTCCCGTCTTCCAGCAGCTCCGTAACGGATGGCATGGCGGCGATATTCTGCTCCAGACGGGCGATGACCTCCTCCGGCGTGTTCGGCATGAGCTGAACGATGAATCCGCCGGCGTTCTTCACACTCCGGTCCGTGTCCACCATGACTCCCAGGCCCACCGCAGAAGGCGTCTGCTCCGAAACCGTGAAGTAATAGGCCAGATCATCTCCGATCTCCCCGGTGGCCAGTTCCACCTGTCCGGAGTACGGCTCCTTCAGTCCCAGATCCATAATCACCGACAGCGTGCCCTTTCCCACGGCACCGCCCACATCCAGCTTGTGGTGTTCCTCCGACTTCAGCGGAATGATGACATCCGGGTTGGCGGCATAGCCTTTCACATTTCCGTGACTGTCCGCTGTGACGATCATGTTCCGGATCGGGCCGTCTGCCTTGATCTGCAGCGTCAGAATATCCTGCTCTCCCTGCATCATGGTGGCCATCATGGCACCGGCGGACAAAAAGCGGCCCAGTGCAGCGGTCACCACCGGTGTTGTCTGATGAATCCGCCGTGCCTCTTCCACCAGATCCGTAGACCGGATGGCAAATGCCCGCACGCTGGCATCCCCGGTCACTGCTCTCACAATATAGTCTTTCATATTCCCTGTCTTCCTTTCCTTTTTTCATTCTTTTCCCGTCCGGCCGCAGATTTCAAGTCATTCCTCTGTTACGCCGATGCACACCTGTCATGCCGTTTCCTGCATCCTGCGCCGAAGTACGAAATACAGAAGGATCAGCACACCGCTGGTCACCACGAAACTGATCGGAAAAGCTGTCATCAGCACATTCATCGTACGGTGCCGGCTGAACACCGTGAGAACCCAGAGAACACGCAGCACACAGATGCCCAGCACCGAAACCAGCGCCGGCACCATGGAATATCCGTATCCCCGCATGACACCGGACAGCGCTTCGATAGGCGCATAGGCTCCTTCCCAGATGGTAATAAAGCTCATGCGGATCATGCCCCAGCGGATCACGGACGGATCGCTGTTAAACAATCCGATCAGATGAGGGCCGCCGGCGTACACCAGAATACCCAGTATTTCACCGATTCCCACCGCCATGATCATACAGAGCGCCGTGACCCGGCGGCACCGCTTCAGGTCACCGGCGCCATGGTTCTGCCCGATGAATGTAGTGGCTGCCTGCCCGAAGGCGTTGACCACGAAATAGACGAAGATTTCCACATTGAATGCGGCGGAAGAACCCGCCACCACATCCGGTCCCAGGCTGTTCACCCCCGACTGGATGACCATATTCGCCACCGAAAACAGCATCCCCTGCACCCCTGCCGGAATACCGATCCGCATCATCTGTTTCAGCTGGCCGCCGTGAATGCCCAGGGACCGGATCCGGATCCGCACCGGACCCTGACTCCGGGAAAGCATCAGAAACATGATGCCGGAGCTCAGCACATTGGAAAGTACTGTTGCGATGGCCACTCCATCCACATTCATGCCGCAGAGCAGCACAAAAAACAGATTCAGCCCCACATTCACCATGCCGGCAGATGCCAGGACGATCAGCGGCGTCCGGGTATCTCCCCGGCTCCGGAAGATGGCCGACTCGAAATTATACAGCATGATGAAGGGCATCCCCAGGAAATAGATCCGGAGATAGGTCCCTGCCATTTCCCGCAGCGCGGGAGGAACCTGCATCAGTTCCAGAATCGGACGGGTGGCGAGAAGACCGATGCCGGCGGCACAAAGACCGCTGAGCAGCGCCACCGTCACGGCAGTACTGACGGCCCGGCTCACCCCTTCGTGATCGCCCCGTCCTGTATACCGGGAGATCAGCACATTCGCCCCCAGAGACAGTCCGACAAAAAGATTGACAACCAGGGCGATGAAGGCGTTGTTCGACCCGGCCGCCGCCATGGCATGTTTCCCGGCGAACCGGCCCAGAACTGCGATATCCGCCGCATTGAACAGCTGCTGCAGCATGCCGGTCAATGCCAGCGGCAGGGCGAACAGAAGAATCTTGTCCCACAGAGAACCGTGGATCATGTCCATCTCCCGCCTTCGTTTTCCTCCGTTCCTGTGATCTGCTTTCTCCAAAAGTTCTTCCCGTCCTTTCTTTCTATTTTTCTTCCCGGCCGGGCGCCTGCCTGGCAGACCAGACCTGGCCGACACCGGCGCTCTTCGCCCGTTCCAGCACCCGATAGGCCGTCACCAGGTCCTGGGCGCCGATCCCGACGGAATCGAACACGATGATCTCTTCCTCCGTCTCCCGGCCCGGCAGTTTTCCCAGCAGACAGTCACCGATGTCTCCGGTGATATCTTCCCGCCGGATGGTTCCCTCCGCAAGCGGGGTGATCAGATCGCCGGCTTCTTCCAGCACTGCATCCACCGAATCACAGTAAATCTTCGATGCCCGGCGAAGCAGCGCATCGTCGATCTCCCGCATTTCCGGCCGGTAGGCGCCGATGCAGCTGACCGTCGCCCCCGGCTTCACCAGACTGCCGTCAAAAACCGGGGAATGGGAAGATGTGACCGTAATAATCAGGTCCGCATCTCTCACGGCTTCTTCCGGTGTTTCCGCAGGGATCAGTTCTGTGCCGCAGGTAGCCAGTTCCCGGCCCAGTTCTTCCTTCATTTCCTCTGCGAACTTCTCCCGGCTCTCCTTCTTCCGGGAATAGACATAGACCCGATCCAGACGCCGGACCTCCAGCATTCCGCAGAGCTGGTCCTTCGCCTGGCTTCCCGTGCCGAACAGGGCCCCCACCTTCGCCTCTTTCCGGCCGAACAGGTCCAGCGCCGCTCCGGATGCCGCTCCGGTGCGCAGACTGGTAATGCAGGCTCCGTCCAGCAGCGCGGACGGAACACCGGTCTCACCGTCGAAGGTCATCACCATGGACGGCAGGGTGGTGATGCCGAATTTCACATTTCCCGGGAAGATATTCACGGTCTTCACCGAAGCAATGCCCAGCCTTTCGGAATAGGCAGGCATGAAACAAAAAACACCGCCGGCACCGGCTGCCTCAATCTGTGTCCTCAGCGGCACAGTAATTTCGTCCGAAGAAAACATCCGATACGCTTCGCAATCCGCCTCGATGGCATCCCGCATAGAAAATACCCTGCGGATTCCGGTTTCATTCACTAATACCATATCAATCTCCAAACTGTCCTGACACGTTCACTTATGACATATCCACGCAGTACACATCACGATCCTGTCCCCGCTTCCGGAGCCCGGACCCTGTACTGCATTCTACCATAGGTTTTCCCTCCTGTCAGCCCGGCGGCGGCCGGAGGCCCCGCCCTCTTCTCCTCCCGCCTGCTTCCGATGTGCTCCGAATTCCGTACAGGAATCCGGTATTTTCTTGCAGGCCGGATTTCTCTATGCTAAGATGAACGAAGGGAAACTAAACATTCTGAATACAGTTTCCGGCCGCCTGTGACATCGCTTTTTGCTGCACAGCTGTGACGAAGGAGGACACATTATGGAAATCCGGGAAACCATTCTGCAGGGCAGCCTCGAATTATTCCGGGACCGGGGCATTCAGTTCACCATGGACGATCTTTCGAAACGCCTGGGGATCAGTAAGAAAACGATCTATACCGTCTTCCGCAGCAAGGAAGAACTGACGCTGGCCGCCTGCAGCCGGATTTTTGACCGGATCAAGGCGGAAGAGACCGCCGTGATGGCGGATGACACCCTGACCACCGCCGAAAAGATCCGGGCAGTTCTGAACGTGATGCCGGAGGGCTATCAGTCCCTGGATTTCACCAGGCTGGACGTTCTGGAGGAACGTTATCCCGCCGTGTTCCGGGAAGTGACCCGGCGTCTGGAAACCGGCTGGGAGAACACCCTGGCGCTGCTGGAGCAGGGCATGGCGGAAGGGGTGATCCGGCCGGTGCGTATTCCGGTGATCAAGGCGATGTACGAGGCGTCTCTGGAACACTTTTTTCGCCGGAATCTGCTGTCCGAAGCCGGCATTCGTTACCAGGATGCACTGGCGGAGGTGGTTTCCATTCTCATGGATGGGATATTGATGACGGAGGAATGACATGGCAAGGAAACGGATTGATCTGAACAACCACTGGAAATTCACAGAGAACTGGACGGATGATCTGGCGGACCCCGCATATTCCGAAGCAGGAATGCAGGACGTCCGGATTCCCCATACGGTCCGGGAAACCCCGCTGCACTATTTTGACGAAGAAACGTACCAGATGGTAAGCGGCTACCGGCGTCATTTCCGGGCGCCGGAGGAATGGCGGCGGAAGACGGTCCGGCTCACGTTCGAAGGCGCCGCCCATGACAGCACAGTCTACCTGAACGGCCGGATGGTGGGCCGCCACCACTGCGGATACACCGCTTTCACAGTGGACCTGTCCGATGCTCTCCTGTATGGAGAAGACAACGTGCTCGCCGTCCGGCTGGACTCCCGGGAGTCCCTCAATGTTCCGCCCTTCGGCTTCGTGATCGACTACATGACATACGGCGGAATCTACCGGAATGTGTATCTGGAAGTACTCTCTCCCTCCTGCCTTCAGGACATCTTCGTGACGGTGAAGCTGGCGGGCCGGTACGAGAAGACGGCGGGAGGAGCGGATCTGACGAAGAAAGAACTGCGGTGCGCCCGGTCCCAGACCATCAGCCGCATCGAGATTGAAAACCTCTGTCCGAACATGAAGATCCGTCAGTTCATCCGGCAGATACCGGACCCTGCAGCCCCGGACAGCGGAACACTGCCGGATCCAGAGGAAGGGATGAAGTCCGAAGACCCCGGAGAATTCCGCCTGCTGAAGGAGGAACCGGCTGCGGATTCTGTCCTGGAACTGTCCTGCCTCACCGGCGACGTGAAACTCTGGGATATCGATCAGGCGGCACTCTACGAAATGAAAACCCAGCTGATCGATGTGGAGGATCAGATCATAGACGAAGCCATCACCCGGTTCGGATTCCGGAAGGCCAGATTCCGCCGGGACGGATTCTGGCTCAACGGCCGGAAAGTGAAAATCCGGGGTTTGAACCGGCACCAGTCCTATCCCTATGTAGGGTACGCCATGCCGGACAATGTACAGCGCCGGGATGCCGATCTTCTGCGGTTCGAACTGGGGCTGAATGCTGTGCGCACCAGTCACTATCCGCAGTCTCAGGCTTTCATCGACCGCTGTGACGAACTGGGACTCCTGGTCTTCACCGAAATTCCGGGGTGGCAGCACATCGGTGACAACGAGTGGAAGAATCAGGCGCTCCGGAACCTGAAGGACATGATCCTCCAGTACCGGAACCACCCTTCCATAATTCTTTGGGGCGTGCGCATCAATGAATCCCTGGATGACGACGAATTCTATGCCCGGACCAACCGGATGGCCCATCGCCTGGACCCTTCCCGCCAAACCGGCGGTGTTCGCTGCTATAAGAAAGGAAGTTTCCAGGAAGACGTCTTCACCTATAACGATTTTTCCCACAATGGCCGGACGAAGGGCTGCGAGAAGAAATCCAGAGTGACGCCGGATATGAAACGGCCGTATCTGATTTCGGAATACAACGGGCATATGTATCCCACCAAGTCCTTCGATGATGAGGAACACCGGCTGGAGCATGCGCTGCGCCATGCCCGGGTCCTGAATGACGTGGCGGAGCAGAATGATATCTGCGGCAGCTTCGGCTGGTCCATGACAGATTACAACACCCACCGGGATTTCGGCAGCGGCGACCGCATCTGCTACCACGGGGTCACCGACATGTTCCGGAACCGGAAGGCGGGGGCCTGGCCGTATGCGATCCAGCAGGACCTGGTTCCGGTGCTGGAAATCAGTTCATCCATGGACATCGGCGAGCATCCGGGCAGCTGCCGGGGAGACGTGTACATTTTCACCAATGCGGACAGTGTGCGCATGTACCGGAATAACCGGCTGATCTGCGAATTCCGGACAGATGACTCCCCTTTCACCCATCTGCACCACGGTCCGATCCTCATCGATGACTACATCGGCAGCACCATGGCGGAGGACGAGAACTTCCCGGAGGCCCAGACCGAAGAACTGAAAAAAGTCCTGAACCAGGTGGCCCGGACCGGCCTCTACGGCCTGCCGAAAGGGATCTACGTATCCCTGGCGAAGCTGATCCTCCGGTATCACATGAAGCCCCAGGACGCTGTCGATCTGTACAACCGCTACATCGGCGACTGGGGCAGCGCCTCGAAGAATTACCGGTTCGACGCCGTGAAGAACGGTCGGGTGGTGAAATCGGTCACGAAAGCGCCTATGACCCGGGCGGATCTGCAGGTTGACACAGACCGGACCCTGCTGCGGGAAACCCGTTCCTACGATGCAGCCTGCATCCGGATCCGGGCTGCAGACGAGAACGGAAACACCCTGCCGTACTACAACGATCCGCTGCTTCTCCGGACCGAAGGCCCGGTTCAGCTGATCGGCCCGTCGGTCATCAGCCTCTCCGGAGGCATGGGCGGCACCTATGTGAAAACCACCGGAATCCCGGGAGAAGGCCGGCTCATCATCGAAATGCCTTCCGGCAGATCCTGGCACGTGGACTTCCGGGTGGAAGTCTGACCGAAGGGCAGCATTCCCCCAGGGAAAGAAAGATATCAACAACCCCGGCCGCAGGCTCCCACGGATGCCCGGTCCGGCCCGCCAATTTACATCGAAAGGACTGACCAATGAGACTGACCACCAGCGAAAAAGCCTCCTACGGACTGGGTGCCGTAGGAAAAGATATGGTATACATGCTTTCTTCCAACTATGTGCTTTACTATTACCAGGATATTCTCGGCGTTTCCGCCATCACAATGGGCATCATTCTGATGGCCGCCCGGATTTTCGACGCCTTCAATGATCCGGTCATGGGCGTCATCGTGGCAAAGACCCGCACCCGCTGGGGACGGTTCCGTCCGTGGCTCATGATCGGCACACTCACCAACGCCCTGGTGCTGTTTCTGATGTTTTCCGCTCCCCCGGCGCTGGACGGCCGGGGCCTGGTTGCCTACGCCGCCGTATTCTACATCCTCTGGGGCATGACCTACACGATGATGGACATTCCGTTCTGGTCCATGATTCCGGCTTTCACCGAAAGCGGAAAGGAGCGGGAAAACCTGTCCACCCTGGCCCGCTCCTGCGCCGGACTGGGGGATGCGCTCATCACCATCATTACCATCAAGTGCGTGATCGCCCTGGGCCGGGGCGACGAGCGCAGCGGATTCCGCCTCTTCGCACTGATCATCGCCGTGCTGTTCATCCTGTTCACCACCGTTACATGTCTGAAAATCAGAGAAAAATCCACCGTGGATGTGGAATCCCCTTCCGTCAGACAGATGTTCCGGGCACTGATCCAGAACGATCAGGCCATGACTGTGGTGCTGGTGATCGTACTGGTCAACTGCTCCCTGTATGTCACTTCCAACCTGCTGATCTACTTCTTCAAGTACGATATGGGCGGTGCGAAATGGAGCGACAGTTACACCCTCTTCAACACCTTCGGCGGGGGCGTTCAGATCCTCTCCATGATGATATTCTTCCCGTTGTTCCGCCGGTTCATGAACACCATACGGGTGTTCTACACCAGCCTCACGCTGGCCATGGCCGGATACGGTATTCTGCTGATCATGATGATGTCCGGCGTCAACCAGCTCTATCCCCTGCTGGCCCCGGCATTTCTCATCTTCCTGGCCTTCGGCATGCTCACCGTCCTGACCACGGTGTTTCTGGCCAATACCGTGGATTACGGGGAACTCAGAAACGGCCGGCGGGATGAATCGGTCATCTTCTCCATGCAGACCTTCGTGGTGAAACTGGCCTCCGGCATTTCCGCCATGCTGGCCGCAGTCTGCCTGCAGATCTTCCGGATCAGCCGGGATACCGCAGCCGCCTCCGGTACCCTCAGCGCCGCATCCCTCAACGGTCTCCGCATGACCATGACCCTGCTTCCGATCGCCGGCCTGTTCCTGGCGTTCATCGTTTTCCGGAGGAAATTCATCCTCACCGACCGGAAACTGGAGGAAATCACGGCGGAACTGAAATCCCGGGCATAACGCCCTTTCCAAGGAGAGAAATCATGATACAGACCACCGACAACTGCTTCGTTCTTTGCACGGACCACACCACATATGCCTTCCGTGTCCTTCCCCCCGGCCATCTGGAGCATCTGTATTACGGTCCCCGCATCCGCACGGATCATCCGGAGGATCTGGCCCCGCTGATCCGGACCCCGGTATTCCCTTCCGGCAACACCAATGTCTACAGCGAAGAATACAGCAATTATTCTCTGGAAGACCTCGCCCTGGAAATGAGCGCCGACGGGAAGGGCGATATCCGTGCGCCGTTTCTGGCCCTGACCCACGGGGACGGTTCCACCACCTCAGACTTCCTGTACCGGTCCTTCGCCGTGACGGAGGGTGTTCGGCCCATGCACAGTCTTCCCCAGGCAGGGATGACAAAAGAAAACCGTTTCCGGTCATCTGACGGCAGCATCGAGACGCTGACCGTCACCCTGCAGGATGCCGAATACGGACTGTATCTGGACCTGATCTGGACCGTCTTCCCGGACTGCGACGTCATCACCCGCCGGGCGGTGCTGCGAAATGAAAGCAGTGATCCGGTCACCATCCGTCAGATCGCTTCCCTGCAGATCGATTTCCCGGACCCGGATTACACGGTCAGCACCTTCACCGGCGGCTGGGCATCCGAAATGGAACGGACGGACTTCCGCCCGGTGCCTTCCGCCCGCATTGAAAACGCTTCCTTCACCGGCACCAGTTCCAGCCGGGCGAACCCGTTTCTGATGCTCTCCGCCCGGGGCGCCGGAGAAACCTGGGGCAGAGTATACGGATTCAACCTGGTCTACAGCGGAAACCATGCGGAAGTGCTGGAAACCTCCCGTTCCGGCATTCTTCGTCTCCGGACCGGCATCAATCCCCGGGGGTTCCGCTGGTTTCTCCCGCCCGGGGACTTCTTCGAGACCCCGGAGGCGATGATGACCTGCTCCGGCGAGGGCGCCGGAGGAATGAGCCGGAACATGCACCGGTTCATCCGGCAGTATATTCTTCCGCCGGCCTGGCGCAGCCGGCCCCGGCCGGTGCTGCTGAACACCTGGGAAGCCGACTATTTCAACGTCAGTGAGCGAACGGTGCTGCGGCAGGCGAAACTGGCAAAAAAAGCCGGCATCGAGCTTCTGGTCATCGATGACGGCTGGTTCGGCCACCGGGAGGATGACACCTCCTCCCTGGGGGACTGGACGGTGAACCGGAAGAAATTCCCCGGGGGACTCCGTCCGCTTTCCGAGAAACTCCGGCGCATGGGGCTGGAACTGGGCATATGGACAGAGCCGGAGATGATCAGCCGTGACAGCGACCTGTTCCGGCAGCACCCGGACTGGGCCCTCCGGATTCCGGGACATCCCCACAGCGAAGGCCGCCGCCAGATGATTCTGGATCTGACCCGGTCCGATGTGCAGGAATACCTGATTGAGACGATATCCCATCTGCTGCGTTCCGCCCGGATTTCCTATGTAAAATGGGACATGAACCGGACCTTCTCGGACATCTACTCCCGGTCGCTTCCTGCGGACAGGCAGGGGGAAGTGCTGCACCGGTATATGATCGGTCTGTACCGATGTCTGGATATACTGACCCGGCGCTTCCCGGAGATTCTCTTCGAGGGATGCGCCGCCGGCGGCAACCGGGCGGACCCGGGCATGCTGTGCTATTTCCCCCAGATCTGGGGAAGTGATAATACCGATCCGCTGTGCCGGACGGTGATCCAGCAGGGATACAGCTACGGATACCCGCTTTCCTGCATCAGCGCCCATGTCTCCGCATCCCCGAACCACCAGACCCTGCGCCGCTCCCCGCTGCACGCCCGGTTTGCGGCTGCCGCCTTCGGCCTTATGGGATATGAACTGAACCTTCCGGACCTCACCGGGGAAGAGCGAAACGAGATAGAAGAGCAGATCCGGTTCTACAAGGAATGGCGGGATGTCTTCTTCCAGGGGGACTTCTACCGCACTGCTCCGGCTCCGTCCCCGGCGGGGCCCGGCACCCGGTACCCGGCGGAATCCGCAGGGATCCTGTCCCCTGTGTCCTCCAATTATGTGCAGTGGACGGTGGTTTCGGAGGACCGCCTCCGGGCTGTTCATCTGGTATTCCAGAAGCGGACGATCCCCAATCATCAGCCCCTCCGCATGACACCCCGGGGACTGGATCCCGAGAAGCGGTATCGTGTCCGCAATCTGCCAGTGAAATACGACATCCGGAATTTCGGAACCCTGGTCAATACTGCATCACCGGTCCATATCCGGCCCGGATCCCTGGCAGAGCGGGCAGCGGCCCGTTTCGTGAAACTGCCCGGCGAACGGGAGGACCTCACCTGCGGAGGCGATGTTCTGCTGCAGGCCGGCATGAAACTGGCACCCGGATTCGCCGGCGTCGGCCTGTCCGATCAGGTGCGCATCTTCCTGGACTGTGATGCTCGTCTCTATCTGATCGAGGCAGCGGATGACGGAAAAGAAGAAGCAGAACACAACGAAAAGTGAGAAAGGTCAGCGGAGGGAATCGAGAAAACGATCGAATCCTTCCCGGCCTTTTTTTGTATACTTAAACACCCCGGCACATTCCAGAACCTTTGCGAAAACAATGCCGATTTCTTCCTGCACGGCTTCGTGCAGCCTTTCCCGAAGCAGGGAACCACCCTGATCCGGTCCGTCCTTTCCGCCACTTACCGCAGCCCCCCGCTCTGGATTGATTCCCCGGGCAGCGATCCAGGATTCCGCCCAGTCCGCATGCGCCTTCGTCCGTTCCGATTCCCGCAGATCCTGCCCGCACAGGATCCGGTCCTCCAGCTCGGCCATCTCCTGCTTCAGCCGCGCCGGCAGCACAGCCAGCCCCATCACTTCGATCAGGCCGATATTCTCCTTCTTGATGTGATGGTATTCCGGATGGGGGTGGAAATACCCCAGCGGATATTCCTTTGTGGTGATGTTGTTCCGCAGCACCAGATCCAGTTCGTATTTTCCTTCCCGCATGCGGGCAATCGGTGTGATGGTATTGTGGGATTTTCCCTCCGTCTCATGATAGATGAAGCAGGCCGGGTCGTCGTAGCTGCGCCAGGCGGTCAGAACCCGTTCCGCCGCCCGGGCCAGATCGCCCGCAGATTCCGAACGCAGCCGGATCGTGCTGAGGGGCCACCGGATGATGCCCGCCTCCACATTCTCCGCCCCGGGGATTTCGAAATGCTTCTCGTACGGCGCCCGGACCATAGGAAATTCGTATCCCCCGCCCTGGAAATGATCGTGACTCAGAATGGATCCGCCGACGATGGGCAGATCCGCATTGGATCCGGCCGTGTAGTGGGGGAACTGGCGGACGAAGTCCAGCAGTTTCCGGAATGTTCCTCCGTTGATCACCATCGGGATATGCTTTTCGTTCAGAATGATGCAGTGTTCATTGTAGTAAACATAAGGGGAATACTGCAGGTAGTAGGATTCCCCGTCCAGAATCAGCGGGATGATCCGGTGGTTCTGCCGGGCGGGATGGGTCAGATGACCCGCATATCCTTCGTTTTCCATACAGAGGGCACAGGCCGGATACCCGGATTTTTTTGCCTTCCCCGCTGCCGCAATATCCCGGGGATCCTTCTCCGGCTTCGACAGGTTGATGGTGATGTCCAGGGCCCCGAATTCCGTTTCCGCTTTCCACTTCACATCCTTCCGGATCCGGTCCCGGCGAATATAATTCGTGTCCGTGCTGAAACGGTAGAACCAGTCCGTTGCCGTCTTCGGAGAAACCCTGTATTTCTCCCGGAACCGCCGCCGGACTACGGAAGGCGGCGGTGTCAGGCAGCCCATCACACAGGTATCGAAGAGATCCCGGGACACAGCAGTGTCCTGCTCCAGAACCCCGTTTTCTGCGGCCCATTCCGTCATATCCCGGAGAATATCTGCGACTTCCCGCGGGGATTCTGCTTCCGCCGTCTCCGGATTACCGGGCTGATAATCCTTCTGCCGGAACACTTCCAGCAGGCGGTTGACGGTATACACTGAATCCGCCGGGTCCACCAGTCCTGTACGGATCCCGTAGGCAGCAAGCTCCCCGATCAGTTCCGATATCCGTTTCTCTGTTTTCTGTTCTGTCTTCTCTTCCATTTCTCCTCCGTCCTGCTTCTTTCCCTCACTGCGCCCGGCCGCCGTACCCGTTCGGGTGAGACTGATGCCACTTCCATGCCGTGGAGATGATGGTTTCCAGGTCGTCGAACTGCGGATCCCATCCCAGAATCTCCTTTGCCTTGGCGGAGGAGGCGATCAGGGTGGAAGGGTCTCCCGCCCGGCGGGCTTCCTCTGTGGCCGGAATCGGATGGCCGGTCACCTTCCGGGCTGTTTCAATCACCTCCCGGACAGAAAATCCGACCCCGTTTCCCAGGTTGAAGATATCACTCTTTCCCCCCTCCCGGAGGTACCGGAGCGCCCGGATGTGGGCCTGGGCCAGATCCGAAACATGGATATAATCCCGGACGCAGGTGCCGTCCGGCGTATCATAGTCTGTTCCGAAAATGGCGATGTGGTCCCGCTGCCCCAGCGGAACCTGGAGGATCAGCGGAATCAGATGGGTTTCCGGATCATGCGCTTCTCCGATCTGTCCGTTTGGATGGGCTCCGCAGGCATTGAAATACCGCAGAGAAACGTAGCGGAGATTGTGAGCCTGGCCGGTCCAGTGGAACATTTTCTCCATGGAAAGTTTCGTTTCTCCGTAGGTATTCGTCGGAGCCGTCCGGTCGGTCTCCAGAATCGGAATCCGCTCCGGCTCCCCGTAGGTCGCCGCCGTGGAGGAGAACACGATCTTGTCCACCCCGTGAGCCACCATACTCTCCAGCAGCGTCTCCGTGCCGCAGAGATTATTATTGTAATACTTCAGCGGCCTGGTCATACTCTCTCCCACCTGGGAGAAAGCCGCGAAGTGGATCACCCCGTCGATGTCCTCCCGGTCGAAAACCGAATCAATGAAGGCTCTGTCCCGGATATCCCCCCGGTAGAATTTCGCCTTCGGATGAACCGCTTCCCGGAATCCGGTGAGAAGGTCGTCCGCCACCACCACATCTTCTCCCTTGTCGATTAATTCATACACGGTATGGGAACCGATATATCCGGCTCCGCCCAGAACCAAAACACTCATTCTCTGATGCTCCTTCCTGATTTTTCATTGATTTCCGCTTATTTCCAGTTTCCCTGCATTTCCGTTTCCTTACAGCATGCGCAGACAGCCGTATTTCCGAATCCTGAAGATCCGGCACGACCCGGGCCCCAGAATCTGGTCCATGGTCTCCCGGTATTTGTCCGCCATTTCCCGGCGCACGAACGCCTGAATGGTGCCCGCAAATCCGCCGCCGTGCACCCGGCTGACGCCCTGAGAGCCGAGGATCTGGTCACTGACCGCCAGCGCCACCGCCACCGGCTGGTCCGCCGGATCCCTCCCCGTACTGACATTCTGCAGATACTTCCAGGAGGAATCCCCGGATTCCCGGACGAGATCCAGAAAACGGGGATAGTCTCCGGCTTCCAGCGCCTGCACTTCTTCTTCCGCCCGGGCCGTTTCACCGACGAAATGCATGGCCCGGAGAAATGCCCGGTCTCCGCACTTCTCCCGGATTTCCCGGGCCTCATTCAGCAGATCCCCCATAACAATATCCCGGAGAACCGGTTCTCCGAAGAAGTCCGCCACCTGCTTCATCTCCCGGGGAACCGCGGCGAAATCTTCGGTCAGATCAGCATGGGACCCGCCGGTCGCTGTAATCGCCACCGCATAGGGCATTTCCCCGGGATCCGTCTGAACCCGGTGAATCTCCGGTTCCTCCGGATCGAAAAAGTCGAAACCACAAAGACCGCCCACCGCACAGGCCAGCTGATCCATCAATCCGCAGGGTTTCCCGAAATACACATTCTCCGCAAACTGACCGATTTTCGCCAGTTCCGCCGGTGAAATCTCTCCCCGGTTGAACAGCTGTGAAACCATCAGTCCCGTCAGAATCTCGAAGGCCGCCGAAGAAGATAGCCCGGATCCCCCGGGCACGTCGCCGGAAACATAGGCATCGAATCCCCCGGCCCGGTAACCTCTGTCCGCCGCTCCTTTCAGCACCCCCCGGACCAGCGCTTCCGTCCTTCCGGTTTCCTCGACTTTCCGTTCCGTTTCACGCAGAGAAACAATGAATTCCCCGTACCCCCGGGAATAGATCCGCACCCGGTCCGAACCGTTCGGCGCCGCCGCAGCGATCATATCCGCATCTACCGCTGCCGCCAGGACCTTTCCCCACTGATGGTCTGTATGGTTGCCCCCGATCTCCGTTCGGCCGGGAGCGCTGAACAGCCCCATATCCTCCCGGTTCCCGAACCGTTCTGAAAACCGCTTCACCACATCCTGATACCGGTCCGTCTGCTCTTCCGCCCCGGCCGGCCCGTACACATCCTCCAGTTTTCTCCGAAAGGCCTCTGTCTTCACAGCACTTTCCAATTCCGATCGATTCATTCCGTCCCCTTTTTTGTCTATCATATAACATGCGGCATCGTTCCTGCCCGGAATTTCCCGGATGCCTTATTATACCATACCCCGCTTCCCCGGCTGCATTTTCAGAAGGACAAAAACAGACCGGGCCGGCGTTCTCCCATCCCTCCAGCTGCCTTCCTGCGCCAAAAGAGGGATCACCACCAATTCGAAACCAAAAACATTGTGCATCATCACAATTTCACTGGAAAGCCGCCGCTTCACCTGCTATACTATTGGAATAGTGCGATTCTGCGCACGATCAGTTAATGAATACCAATCTAATGATTCAGGAGTATATGATGGGCACAACATTTTTCAGAAAACTGCCGACACCGAAGGAACTGAAGGCAGAATTCCCGATTGAAGAGTCCCTGGCGAAGATCCGGGATGAACGGGCGAAGGAGATCGCCGGGATTTTCGAAGGAAAGAGCGATAAATTTCTGCTGATCATCGGTCCATGTTCCGCCGATAACGAAGACGCCGTTCTGGACTACATGACCCGGCTCCGGAAAGTTGCCGACGAAGTCAGCGAGAAGATCTTCATCATTCCGAGAGTTTACACAAACAAGCCGAGAACGGTGGGCCTGGGGTACAAGGGAATGCTCCACCAGCCGGATCCGGAGAAACCGGAAGACATGCTGGCCGGCATCATCGCCATCCGCGATCTGCACACCCGGGTTCTGCGGGAAACCGGATTCACCTGCGCCGATGAGATGCTGTACAGTGAGAACCACCGCTATCTGTCCGACCTGCTGGGTTACGTCGCCATCGGCGCCCGCTCCGTTGAGGATCAGCAGCACCGGCTGGTTGCCAGCGGTGTCACGATTCCGGCAGGAATGAAAAACCCGACGGCGGGAGACCTGTCCGTCATGATGAATTCCATCATCGCCGCCCAGGCGCCTCACACATTCATCTACCGCGGATGGGAGGTCCAGTCCTCCGGAAATCCGCTGGCCCACGCAATTCTGCGGGGTTATGTGGACCGGTACGGCAGAAGCCTGCCGAACTACCACTACGAGGACCTGCGCATGGTTCTGGATGCCTACCAGGAGAAGGAACTGCAGAACCCTGCGGTGATTGTGGATGCGAACCACGCTAATTCCGGAAAACAGTATCTGGAGCAGAGCCGGATCTGCAAGGATATTCTGCACAGCCGGGATCATTCGGAAGACATCCGCAAGCTGGTGAAGGGGGTCATGGTGGAAAGCTACCTGGTGGACGGCCGGCAGGACATCGGCTGCGGCACCTACGGACAGTCTATTACCGATCCGTGCATCGGCTGGGAGAAGACAGAAAAACTCATCCACGACCTGGCAGATCTTCTGTAAGAGCGAATTCAGATCGGGAATGCGCATCCTGCATCCGGAAATTTTTTTCGGATGCAGGGGAAATCAATTCCCTCCCGGCCCGAAATCGGTTACAGTAGAGATACAGGATTTTACAGAAACAGATTCCCTGTTTCCACCCAGATACCATGCTGCTGCAGGAGGAGGTAACCGTGAGAGATCTCAGAAACAACCTTAGAGTCGCCGTTGTACAGGCGGAGCCGGCACTGTTCGACCAGAAAACCTGTCTGGAGAAGGCGCTGAAGAAAATCGAGGAATGTGCCGAGAACGGCGCAGAACTGGTGGTTTTCCCGGAGCTCTATATTCCGGGATATCCGTTCGGAATGAATTTCGGCTTTGCGACCGGCTGCCGGAACGCCCCGGGACGGGAGGACTGGAAACGATACTATGACAATTCCCTGCTGGCGGACGGCCCGGAGATCGGTCAGCTGTGCGATGCGGCGAAGAAACACGGGATTTACCTCAGCATGGGGTACTCCGAACGGGACGGGGTTACCGGAACCCTCTATAATTCCAATGTCATGATCGATCCGGAAGGCCGCCGGATGAACCACCGGAAACTGAAACCTACCGGCAGTGAACGGCTGGTGTGGGGAGATGCCAACCGGGATTATTTCCCGGTGATGGACACGCCCTGGGGGCCGATGGGCTGCCTCATCTGCTGGGAGAGCTACATGCCTCTGGCCCGTGTGGCGCTTTATGAACAGGGTATTTCTCTGTACATCTCCGCAAATACGAATGACAACCCGGAGTGGCAGGACACCATCCGGCACATCGCCATCGAAGGCCACTGCTACTTCATCAACGCAGATCTGCTGATCACCAAGGCATCCTACCCGAAGGATCTGAATGAAATTCATGCGCTGGACGACCGGCCGGACATTCTCTGCCGGGGCGGCAGCTGCATCATCGATCCGTTCGGCCACCTGGTCAGCGAATGCATCTGGGATGAGGAAGCCGTGATCTACGCCGATCTGGATATGCAGAAGGTCCCTGCCTCCAAGATGGAGCACGACGTGTGCGGCCATTACGCCCGGCCGGATGTGCTTCGGTTCGACTTCGACCGTTAAACACCTGCCGCCGAACTTCGATGATCCGGTGCGCCATCAGCCGGCCGGACAGAAACCCGGGGCAGCCGGAAAGCAGAATCCTGCTTCCCGGCTGCCCCGGATTTTTTTGTCTTCCCCGAAAACGGAAAAATCCCGCACACTCGCTCTGAGTGTGCGGGACTTCGATGCCTGTGCTTCTTCTATCTGTGTTTCTTCTTCCGCTGCTGCGCCTTCCACTGGTTATTTCTCCGGCGCTTCTGCTGCGCATTCATCGGCTGGCCGCCGCCCGTTCCTTCTCCGTTCCGGTCCCGGTTGATATCATTCTTCCGGGGATCGTAGTATCGGGAATCCGGTGAATTCGTGGCCAGAGGGCTCAGGAAGAACCAGGCCGCCAGAACATAGATTCCCATCAGAACAACCATCTCATAGATCGTGTTTTCCTTGCACCACTGATCCAGGCCCGGATACTGGGCCCGCAGAAAATCCACCAGCCGGCTCACCAGCAGGACGATGGCCACGAAGTTGAAGGATCCCAGAATCCGCTGTTTCCCCAGATCCCCCTGTTTCTCAAATACAAAAAAGAAATATGTTGCGCCGATGACGAACACCGCCAGCGCGATCAATATAATCATATTCAGCATTGCAGTTCCTCCTGCGCATCTTGAAATCGTTTCATGCCGCCGAGACAGTATTATATCATCGAAAGTGTTCCTCTGCATCTTTTTTCGGCGGAAAGAAACTACCCGATCTGCATCTGCATCAGCAGACGGCTCTGGAGCCCCGGGTCCGACTCGAAGCGGCCCCGGAAGGTGGTGGTCACCGTTTCGGAACCCGGCTTCCGGATGCCCCGGGCCGTCATGCAGGAGTGGCATCCGTGAATCACCACCGCCACATCCTCGGTGCCCGCAGCCATGCCGATGATCTCTGCGATGTCGGCCCCCAGCCGTTCCTGCAGCTGCAGCCGCTTCGCCGCCATATCCGCAATCCGGGCGATCTTCGAAAGGCCCAGCACCCGTCCCCGGGGCAGATACGCCACAGAGACCTTCATGTCATACATCAGGGCCAGATGATGCTCACAGTAGGAAAATACATCAATATCCTTCACCAGCACCATGTCCGATGCCGGATCCCGCCCGGTCTCCCGGGGGAAGGTCTTTCCGTATTTTTTTGCAATTTCCTCGTTTGTGAATTTCTCGCCGGCCAGAACCTCTTCACACATTCTGGCCACCCGGGAAGGGGTTTCCCGGAGTCCTTCCCGCTCCGGATCCTCTCCTACCGCTTCCAGAAACAATCTGACCGCCTGCTTGATTTTCTCGTGGTCCATTTTCCGTTCCATATTCATCGCCTCTGCTCCACGCCCTGTTCTTCTAAGTGCCGTTCCTCTATACTCCCCGCTCTTCCGGGTCCCAGATCACCTTGTGCAGCTGCACCTGAACCCGGATCTTCTCGGTATCCATCCCGGAATCCGCCAGGGATTTCAGGAAATCCACCAGCTGCTCCGGCCGGACCTTCCCGAATACCGGGCTCAGATAGACCCAGCACCGGAGGGAATGTTCTTCCAGCACCCGGCGAACCTCGTCGAAATCCGACGCTTCGCAGACAAACTTCAGCACGTCCCCCTCCCGGAGGAGCTCCGGGTTTTCCGGAAGCATGGCCTCTTCCATACCGCTCCCCGGACATTTCCAGTCCATGGTGATCATGACCCCCGGCTTCTGATACGGCCTGACCGGCACCGACCCGTTGGTTTCGATGTTCACCAGATGACCCTCCTCCAGAAGTGCGTCGATCAGTTCTTCCGCCCCCGGATGAACCAGCGGTTCCCCGCCGGTCAGCGTCACATGACGGTATCCGATCCGCCGTACCTTAGCCAGAATCTCCGGAATCGTCATCTCCCGGCCGTCTCCCGCTTCCAGCGCATATCCCGTGTCACAGTAGGAGCAGCGCAGATTGCATCCTGCCAGGCGGATGAAACAGGCCAGACCTCCCGCCGTCAGACCTTCCCCGTCAATACTTCCGAAAATTTCATTGACTGTCAGACTAACGCTCATACTCCGCCGTGTTCCCTTCGCTCTCCTTCACCCGGACCAGATAACATTTCTCTCCCAGCTGGTCCGCAATCCATTTCGCTATATTCTCTGCCGTCGGATTGACGTCCAGCACTTCATTCAGAAACCGGTGATCCAGCCGGTCCTTCACCCGCTGTTTGATCAGGGTAAAGTCACAGACCATTCCGTTTTCGTCCAGTTTCTCACTCTGCATGTACACATCGATCATCCAGTTGTGTCCGTGAATACGGGAGCATTTACTTTCATAATTCAGATCCAGGCGGTGCGCCGCACTGATCTCCAGCCTCTTGTGTATCCGATACATAATCCCTCTCCTCTTTGTCTTCTACAGCGCCGGGTCCTTCACACCGTTTGCTGCGAATGCCGCCGCCCGGTCAATGCAGGTGCCGCAGGTGCCGCAGGGCTTGTCCCCGCCTTCGTAGCAGCTCCAGGTCAGTTCATAGGGCGTGCCCAGTTCCAGACCCCGGCGGACCACCCCGGCCTTGTTCAGACCGACAAAGGGTGCCCGGAGGTGGACGTTCCCGTACGTGCCGATGGAAATGGCCTGCTCCATCGCATCCGTAAATTCCACACTGCAGTCCGCATAGGCGTTGCCCGCCGCATCGTCCGCATGGGCGCCCAGGTAAATGTCGCAGAGATCATCCGGATACAGGGACTGGGCCAGACTGGCCGCCGCCGAAAGCATCAGCCCGTTCCGGAACGGCACGTAGGTGGAAACCTTTCCTTCCCCGTTTTCCTTCACCTGCTCTGCGTAGGACTTGTGCTCGATCTCCTGGTCCGAATGGGCCAGCAGGGAACAATCAGAATACTGCAGCACATTGGAAAGATCCAGTTCATAATGCTGCACACCGTAGAATGCTGCCACCTGCCGGGCCGCCTCCAGTTCCTTCCGGTGCTTCTGTCCATAAAAAACCGATACGGTGGAAACGTTCTCCGCTCCCAGCTCATCCACCGCCACCGATACGCAGGTGGAAGAATCCACACCGCCGCTGGAGAGTACCAGCGCCTTCTTCATTTTCTTCTCCATATACGAAAAAAAGTGCCCCCCGATCACTGCCATCCGGCTGCAATCGGGGCACACCCCATGAAGGAGCCGTGCCGCCGGCACCGCTCCCGGATTTCTATGCGTTTTCCCCTTAGTTTTTTACAGTTGGATGGTCTCGAACAACTTGCCGGCTGCGCCGGCGATTCAATTTTCAATTTTTCTTTTCAGGCTCCGCCTGCCGGATCAGAAACTCCGATCCGCTGTCTCTGCGAACAGGCGCTGCTCCGCCATTTCCTCATACTTCGTTCCCGGCCTGCCGTATGCGGCAGTCGGCCAGATGGAAATGCCGCCCCGGGGACGGAAAATCCCCCGGACTTCCGCGAACTTGGGATCCATCAGCTTCACCAGATCGTTCAGAATGATGTTGCAGCAGTCCTCATGGAAGTCGCCGTGATTCCGGAAACTGAACAGATACAGCTTCAGAGACTTGGATTCCACCAGGTAGCCGTCCGGAATGTACCGGATCACCAGCTTGCCGAAATCCGGCTGGCCGGTTTTCGGGCAAAGAGTTGTGAACTCCGGACAGTTCAGTGTCACCATATAATCCCGGTACGGATGCTTATTCGGAAATCGCTCCAGGAGATCCGGCTCGTAATCATAGGAATAACGGGTGTGCTGATTTCCCAGCAGCGTTACCCCTTCCAGTTCTTCTTTCGTTCTGCTCATGGTTTCCTCCCTCTCAGAATACCTATTCTATCGGCTCATTTCCGGAATGTCAACTGCCATCCTACTGGAACATCTTCTTCACTTTCAGGAAGGAATCGTAGCTGATGCCGTGTTCCATGGCACAGGCCTCCACATCGGCGATCTCTTCCGCCACGCCGGCTTCCTTCAGCTTTTTCAGAAAGAAGGTGTGTTTTTCGTAGGTCTGGGAAGCGATGCGCCGGCCTTTCTCCGTGAGATGCAGGAACTTGTTCTGATCCGTTTCCAGATACCCGTCCTTCACCATGCGGGAAACCGCCACACTGACCGAAGGTTTCGTAATGTCCAGGTATTCCGCCACATCCACCGAGCGGCAGTACCCTTTTTCCTCTGTCAGAACCAGGATCGCCTCCAGGTAGTTCTCACCGGATTCATGGGATTTCGCTCTCATATCATATACCTTCCTCTCGTTGTTCCCGGGCATGCCTGGGGTGCGCCGCCTCATGCGGACCGCCGCATCCCTTGATTTCCCGGCCTTTCCTTCGGTCTTACGCCATGCCCAGCGCCATGCCGATCAGACGGACGGCGAAGGCACAGACCCAGGCCACAGCACACTGGAACAGCACCATGCCGATGCCCCATTTCCATCCCAGCTCCCGCTTCACGGATGTAATCGCCGCCACACACGGCGTATAAAGCAGGCAGAACACCAGGGCGCTGGCCGCTGTCAGCGTGGTCATGGAATGAACCATTCCCGCAGCGCCGCCGTACAGCACATTCAGAGTTGCCACCACACTCTCCTTCGCCATGAATCCGGAAATCAGCGCCGTGGACATCTTCCAGTTGCCGAATCCCAGCGGTGCGAATATCGGCGCAATGAGACCGGCTACCGCCGCCAGGATGCTGCCGGAGGAGTCCGGCGTCACCCGAAGGTGCAGGTCGAAGGTCTGCAGGAACCAGATCACAATCGTTGCGGCGAAAATAACGGTGAACGCCCGCTGCAGGAAATCCTTTGCCTTATCCCACATGAGGCGGAGCACATTGCGGCCGCTTGGCAGTCTGTAATTCGGCAGCTCCATGACGAATGGCACAGCCTCTCCCCGGAACACCGTTCCCTTGGACACCAGTGCGGTGAGGATGCCCACCAGAATGCCCAGAAGATAGAGCCCCACCATGATCAGCGCCCCTTTTCCCGGAAAGAATGCCGCTGTGAAGAAGCCGTAGATCGGCAGCTTCGCCGAGCAGCTCATGAATGGAGTCAGCATGATGGTCATCTTCCGGTCCCGCTCTGAAGGCAGGGTCCGGCTGGCCATGACCCCCGGCACCGTGCAGCCGAATCCCACCAGCATAGGCACAATGCTGCGGCCGGACAGCCCGATCTTCCGGAGAATCTTATCCATCACGAAAGCCACCCGGGCCATATATCCGCTGTCCTCCAGCAGGGACAGGAAGAAAAACAGGGTGACGATAATCGGCACAAAACTCAGGACGCTTCCCACGCCCCCGAAAATGCCGTCTGTGACCAGCGACTGGATCACCGGAGAGACATGAACCGCTGTCATGGCTGCGGCTGCTGCGTGTCCCAGAGCGTCGATCCCCGCTGCCACCAGATCCTGCAGCTTCGCACCGATCACATTGAACGTGAGCCAGAACACCGTCCCCATGATGCCGATGAAGGCCGGAATGGCCGTGAACCGTCCGGTCAGGATCCGGTCCAGTTTTCGGCTCCGGGCATGCTCCCGGCTCTCTCCCGGTTTGATCACCGTCTCCCGGGCCAGATTCTGAATGAAGGCGAACCGCATGTCAGCGATGGCCGCTGTGGCGTCCAGTCCCCGTTCGTCCTCCATCTGCCGGATAATATGGGCGATGGTCTGTTTCTCATTGATATCCAGAGAGAGCGCATTCATGACCCGTTCGTCCCCCTCCACCAGTTTGGTTGCGGCAAAACGAATCGGCAGCCCGGCCGCCTTCGCATGATCCTCGATCAGATGCATGATGCTGTGAAGGCAGCGGTGCACTGCACCGCCGTTCTCGTCCTCCCGGCAGAAATCCTGTCTGCCGGGGCGTTCCTGATTCTTCGCCACGTGCATTGCGTGGGCGATGAGTTCATCGATGCCCTGGTTCTTCGCAGCGGAAATCGGCACCACCGGAATGCCCAGCATATCTTCCATGCGGTTGATGTCGATGGATCCCCCGTTGCCCTGGACCTCGTCCATCATGTTCAGGGCCAGCACCATCGGCACATTCAGTTCCATCAGCTGCATGGTCAGATACAGATTCCGTTCAATATTCGTGGCATCCACGATGTTGATGATGCCGGTGGGATGCTCCTCCAGAATGAACTTTCTGGAAACCAGTTCTTCACTGCTGTAGGGAGAGAGGGAGTAGATCCCCGGCAGATCCACCACCTTCGTCATGCTGTTTCCCCGGATGGGACCGCTCTTCTGGTCCACCGTAACCCCCGGGAAATTTCCCACATGCTGGTTGGAACCCGTCAGCTGATTGAAGAGGGTGGTCTTGCCGCAGTTCTGATTTCCGGCCAGTGCGAAGGTCAGTACCTGATCATCCGGAAGCGGGTCCGCATCTGCCTTCACATGATAACGGCCCCCCTCTCCCAGCCCCGGGTGCTCCGTTTCCATGTCGACAGATGCCTTCGGTTCTGCTTCCGGCAGTTCTCCCTCCCGGAGCGGTTCCACATCGATGCGGGCGGCATCATCCATCCGGAGCGTCAGCTCGTAACCGTGGATCATGATTTCCATCGGATCTCCCATCGGTGCCAGCTTGATCATTTCCACATCGGCTCCCGGGATCAGACCCATATCCAGAAAATGCTGGCGGAGTTCCCCTTCTCCGCCGACTGCAGCGATTCTTCCCCGTTCACCGATTTTCAGATTTCGTAATGTCTTCACGTTTTCTGTCCCTTCTGTATTGTTCCACGCAAATCCTTCCTTCGATTTGGTACTATTCCCAAATTACCCCGGAGATAAACACCTGTCAACCGTATGCAATCCATTACCGGCTGATTTACTATGAATTTATCGAAACCAATACCGGTTCACAATGCAAAATATTGGTAAGTTGTTACTAATCACAAAGTCGGGAAGAATGAAAAAGGAAGCATCGAGGGCACCGGGCAGAGAACCGGAAGCGGGGGCGGACCGGAGGCCGCCCTTCTCCGGTTCTGCCGGACCCCCAGGACAGACAGATCTGCCGGATTATCCGTGTCTTCCGGATCTGCGCCATGTCCCGGATCTACCGGAAGGATCTCCGATAGATCTCCTCACAGTCTTCGTCTGTCATCGGATACCGGTCCTTCGTGAACTGCGGCGCCATCACTGTCTTCGCATTCTGCACAAACTTCGGCAGTTCTTCCGGCGTGATGCCGTAATCGGACATTTTCAGATCATCTACGCCGCAGGCCCTCTGCAGATCCGCCAGTGCATCCAGAAGCTCCTCCGGTTTCTCCGCATCCCGCCGGCCCAGTGCCCGGGCCATGCGGACGAATCGTTCGTCGCAGACATGCTTCTGAATGAAATACCGGAAGTACTCCAGCGATATCATGATGAGGCCGGCGCCGTGGGGCAGAGCGGTGTGATAGGCGCTCATGGCGTGCTCCATTCCGTGTTCACTGGTGGTGCCGGTGATGATCATGGAATAGCCTCCCATCGTGTTCGCATAGGCCACATTCGCTCTGGCTTCCAGATCACTTCCATCCTTCACCGCCCGTTCCAGGTACGCACCAATCTTTTCTATGGCGCTTTCCTGAATCATGTCTCCCATGAAGTTCGCCGCATTGGAGATGTACCCCTCCATATTGTGGAACAACGCATCGAATCCCTGATAGGCGGTGAACTTCGGCGGCACCGTCACCATCAATTCCGGGTCCACAATGGCATAGACCGGGAACATGTGACGGACCCGGCCGATCCCCACCTTTTCCCGGGTCTTGGGATTGGTGATGACACCCCAGCTGTCCACCTCGGATCCGGTGCCGGCGGAAGTGGTGATCATGATCGTCGGAAGGGACGGAATGTCCAGGGGTTTCCGGCGGCCGGTGGCACCCGGCGCATAATCCCACAGGTCGTCCCCCGGCATGACAGCGAATGCCGCCATAACCTTCGCCGCATCCATGACGGAACCGCCTCCCAGCGCCACCACCATGTCACATCCCTGCGCCCGGGCCAGCCGGGCACCGGCTTCCACCACCGGTTTCTCCGGATTCGGTCCCACCCGGTCGAACAGCACCACTTCCACGCCGGCCATCCTAAGCTGTTCCTCTGTCCGGTCCAGAGACCCGTTCGCCCGGGCGGACTTCCCGTCAGAAATCACCAGCAGCGCTTTCTTCCCCGGCATTTCCAGCGTATGCAGCGTATTCAATTTTCCCGGTCCGAAGACCAGTTCTGTGGGATCGAACCATCTGAAATCCTTTGTCATATATTCTCCTTCCTTAATAGATCAATCCATATTTCTCCGCCAGCGGACGCAGTGTCTCCTCCGGCAGATTTCCGTTGTACATGGCCCGGCCCTGGTACACCCGAAGAGCCGCTTCCAGAACCCCGGCATCCTCCGACGTCAGACAGAGAGGTTTCGTGATACCGCTCTGGCAGTCTGCCAGATACTCCGCATCGATTTTCGAGGATACCGCCACAGACACCAGAGGCATGTCGGACTCCATCTCATCCTCCAGCTGTTCCGCCAGGTCCGGTCCCGCAGGGATCGGCGCAGGCACCGGGACATCCGGATCCACAGGGAATACCTGCTTCTCTGTCGCCAGAGGCAGCTTCCCGTCCAGTGCCCAGGGCAGAGGTTTCGCCGGCATCACGCCCTCCAGCTTCTCCCGGATCCGGGCGATGTGGTCCGGCGAAGTGCCGCAGCATCCGCCGAACAGAGCCACCCCCGCCTGAGCCATTTCCTCTATGTGCGCCGTGAATTCCTCCGGATCGCATTCATAGACGGTCTTTCCATCCCGGATTTTCGGCATCCCCGCATTCGGCTTGGCCATAAGCGGCACCTCCGCATAGGGGCGCATGCGCCGGAATTGTTTCAGCAGCTCACCCGGCCCCACGGAACAGTTCAGGCCGAACGCATCCACGCCCATGCCCTGGAAGATCGTCACCAGGGCGGTCACGTCCGACCCCATCAGCGTCTGTCCCGACTCGTCACAGGTGAAAGAGATGATCACCGGTTTCCGGCTGACTTCCCGGATGGCCAGAAGTGCGGCCCGGGCGTCGGATACCGTCATCAGCGTTTCCACAATGAAGAGGTCCACACCGGCTTCTTCCAGAGCCGCCGCCTGTTCCCGGTACACTTCTGTCAGATCTTCGAAGGACATGTCCCCCAGAGGCGCCAGGAACTTCCCGGTGGGCGCCATATCCCCGGCTACCAGCGCCCGGCCTTCGGCTGTTTCCCTGGTGAGAGCCGCCAGACGCCGGTTATATTCTTCCACCTGATTGAAAATTCCGTTCTCCTCCAGCTTCACCCGGTTCGCACCGAAAGTCGGCGTGAAGAGGATCCGGCTTCCGGCCCGGAGATATTCCTCCTGGAGTGCCTTCAATTCTCCGGGATGCTCCAGCACCCATTTCTCCGTGCATTCGCGGCCGTCATACCCCCTCAGCTGAAGCTGGGTGCCGGTAGCCCCGTCCAATAGATACGGGCTGTATAGTTCCATGGTTATTCTTCCTTTCCGAACGACATCTGTTCCATATATTCCTCATTAAATGCGGCATTTCCCGACAGTTCCAGGTAGTGACACTGCCGGGCGATGCTCATGAGCTGAATCCGGCTTCCTTCCTCCAGCAGCGCTTCCCGGGCCCCTTCCAGAGAGGCGTTTCCCAGATAGGTGATGCGGTCTCTGAGCCCTTCCGGAATCATCCCGACTGCGCAGGCGGAATCCGGATTCAGATGACGGCCGAATCCCCCGGCGATGTACATCTGCCGGATGTCCTGTTCCCGGGCCCGTACGGTCCGCATCATCACCCGGATCCCCGCCATGATCGCCGCCTTGGCCAGCTGCAGTTTCCGCACATCCCCGGCGGTCAGGCCCACCCGGTGACCCGCATCCAGCCAGAATGCGCCGTTTCCGTTCTCATCTTCCGTGAGACGGCGGCACAGAGGTTCCGGCGCACCGCCTGCCCGGGCCGCTCCCGGAGGCAGCATCCGGCCTCCGGCGTTCACGATGCCGGTCCGAAGCAGCACAGCCAGAAGATCAATCAGTCCCGAGCCGCAGATCCCCTTCGGCGGCTCGCCCCGGATGGTATCGAAGATGATGTCCCTTCCGTCCGGGGTCAGCACAACCCGGTTCACTGCCCCGGCGGTGCTGGTCATGCCGCAGGTGAGTTCTCCGCCTTCAAAAGCCGGACCGGAAGCGACCGAACAGCATACCAGTCCGGTCTGTCCCCCCAGCGCCATTTCTCCATTGGTTCCCACATCCAGAAACAGATACCGGCCCGGCTGCTTCCGGGCATCCGCTGCCAGAAGGCCGGCCACAATGTCCCCGCCCACATATCCGGAGGCACAGGGAGCGAGCCGGACCGTAAGCCCGGGCCAGCAGACCGGGTTCTCCGCCGGCAGATCCCAGCTTCCCCCATCCAGCGCTGTTCCGTCCAGAAACAATGTCTCCGGACGGAACGGCGCCGATGCAATGCTCACCGGAGAAAGACCGGCGAAGATATGCTGCATGATCGTATTTCCCGCCAGACTCATCTCCGTGACCCGGTCTTCCGGGATCTCCGCTTCCCGGCAGATCTCCCGCATCATATCGAAAATCTGCCGCCGGATGCAGACGGTCAGCTCTTCTAACCCGTCTTCGTGCTCCTGAATATACTGAATCCGGGAGATAACGTCCGCCCCGTAAACCGACTGCCGGTTCCGGCCGCTGCGCTGTCCGGCCTGCCGTCCCTCCGTCAGGGAATAGAGTTCCGTCACCACTGTGGTGGTACCCAGATCCACACAGACACCGTACCGGTCTTCGGCCCCGCCCTCCTTCTTCCGCCGGGGCAGGGGAATCACCGGCGAACCGCTTTCTCTTCCGCCGGTTTCCACATCCATGGAATCACCGTCATCCTCCGGCAGAAGAATCCGGCGGATCGAATCCGAGAAAACCGTCTGACAGGCGAGCACCGATTCCCGGGCAGCGTCCTTCCCTTCCAGAACCACCCGGCACTTCCCGCAGGTCCCCTTCCCGCCGCAGACGGCATTCACGAAGAATCCGCCCCGGCGCAGCGCTTCCAGCAGATTTTCCCCCGGCCAGATCGTGAGTTCCGTTTCCGTCCCATTCTGTGTGACCCATGCGCTTGACATGCAAAAAATCCTTTCCTATAATCGTAATAATTGGTGTATCACACTAACTATTTCATGATTTACTGTACCCGACTAATATATTATTCTACTACATCGCCGAAACCGGTTGCAAGACTTGTCTCTCTTCTGCCGGAAATGCGAAGCGAGATCGGAGGCACATATTGGACCATCAGAAGCTGCTGCAGCTGGCGGAACAGGCCGGATTCGAACACAGCGGAGAACTGAATATCGAGGCGCTGGTGCTCCGGCAGGAGGTACGGGATATGTGTGCGGACAACACCTGCCGCAGGTACGGAAAATGCTGGAGCTGCCCGCCGGCCTGCGGATCGCTGGAAGCAATCCGCCGCCGGATCCGGAAATATACCGGCGGCATCCTGCTCCAGACCACCCGGACCCTCCGGGATGATTTCGACGTGAAGACCATGCTCCGGGCGGAACAGATTCACAAGGACCGGTTCCACACTCTCTCCCGCCAGGCCCGGATCCTGTACCCGGACTGCCTGCCCATGGCAGCCGGCTCCTGCACGATCTGCCAGCAGTGTACCTACCCGGACCGGCCCTGCCGGTTTCCGGACCGGATGTTTCCCTCCATGGAAGCCTGCGGTCTGGTGATCAACGATGTGTGCCGGGACTCCGGCATGCCCTATGATTACGGTGCCGGAACGATCACCTATACATCCTGCATCCTGACCTGCTGAGCGGGAAGCCGGGGGAGCGGCCGCCTGCCCTGTAATTTTTTGTCGCTGAAAGGAAACACGAAAGAAAATGATGACACCGAAGGAACTTTTCCTCGAACTTCTGAAGAAAGACGGAAGGCCGGACCGCATTCTCCGGCAGTATGAAGCATTGAATATGGTCATGTACGACCCGATCAACACGTACCTGCGGGGCAACCGGGTGCGGGGCTCCGTGAGCCGGGACCGCTGGGGAACGGTCATCGACTTCCCGGAGGATGCGCCGGGGGCCATGCCTCACGTCACCGAGGAGACCAAGGTGGTGAAGGATATCACCCGCTGGCGGGAATTTGCGAAGGCACCGGATCTGTCCGTCTGTGCCGGCGGGGACTGGGAAGCCTGCCGGGAGAAAGCCCGGGCCATGGATCCCCGGGGCGAGAAACTGGTCACCGGCTTCATGGGCACCGGCATTTTCGAACAGTGCCACTTCCTGATTCCCTTCACCGATGTACTGACATATCTGTACGAATATCCCCGGGAGATGCATGAACTGATCGACTATATCCTGCAGTACCGGCTCCGGTATGTGAAGATGCTGATCGACGGGCTTCATCCGGATGCCATCCTGTCCCATGACGACTGGGGGGCAAAGGATGCACTGTTCTTCCGGCCGGAAATGTGGCGGGAATTTTTCAAGGAACCTTACCGGACTTTTTATGGATACATCCGCTCCCGGGGGGTCATCACCATCCACCACTCGGACTCCTATCTGGTGCCGATTCTGGATGACATGGCAGAAATCGGCATTCAGGTGTGGCAGGGAGCACTGCCGGAGAACGACATCCCGACCCAGCTCCGCCGCATGCGGGGTTCCATGGTGTTCATGGGCGGCATCGGTGCGGCCGTGGACCGGCAGGATGCTTCGCCGGAGGAGATCCGTTCCTACGTGTCCCGCACCCTGGAAACCTGCTGCCCTCTGGGCCATTTCATCCCTTCCATCACCTATGGTGTTCCGGGTGCGGTGTATCCCCAGGTGGATCCGGTCATTGACGAGACCATTGAAGAATACAACCGTTCCCCGCACTTCCCTCATACGACAGCGCCCCTTCCGGCCCGGCGCCGCCGGTCTGTGCCTCTTCCAGGCGCCGGGAATGTACCGGCAGCTCCGGCGGATGCCCCGGCATCAGAACCTGCCCGGGGGAAGCATGCTCTGACCCCGGAGGAATACCTCAAGGAGATCGCTTCGGCGCTCCGGGAGGGCAAAAAAAAGCGGGTGACCGCTCTGACCGCCCGCGCCCTGGACGCCGGTGTCGATCCCCGTTCCATCCTCAGCGACGGGCTGGTGGCCGGCATGACCGCCGTGGGCGAAGACTTTTCCTGCGGCCGGGTGTTCGTTCCGGAAATGCTCATGGCGGCCCGCTGCATGAACGCAGCCACCGAACTCCTGAAGCCTCGTCTGGCGGCGGGGGCTTCGGAAGATACGGACAACCGTCCGGCCGGAACCGTGTGTCTCGGCACCGTGAAAGGGGATCTGCACGACATCGGGAAGAATCTGGTGAAGATCATGATGGAAGGCCAGGGCCTCCACGTGGTGGACCTGGGGACGGACGTTCCGGCGGAATCCTTTGTCCAAGCGGCGGTGGATCACCATGCGGACATCATCGGATGCTCCGCCCTGCTCACCACCAGCATGGATGAAATGCGTCAAGTGGTCCGTCTGGTCCGGGCGGACCACCGGCTGGACAATGTGAAAATCCTGGTGGGCGGAGCGCCGGTGACCCAGGAATACTGTGACGAAATCGGTGCGGACTGTTATACTGAAGATGCGGCATCCGCCGCCCGGGCAGCCGCAGTGATGCTGTCGGGAGAAGAAAGCGCCTGAGGGGAAGAAGCAGAACAGGAACGATTTCCGGCGGCGGAAATTCTCCTTGCGCTGAGCAGAGCAGAAACCGGATTTCCGGAAGCGGAAATTCTTCCGCTGCGAAAAACATGCGAATAACAATGGAGGTATCAGAATGGGAATGGAACGTACGTATATTATGCTGAAGCCGGATTGTGTGAACCGGGGACTTATGGGAGAAGTCATCCGCCGCATCGAGCAGAAGGGCTTCCGCATCACTGCCATGAAAATGATGATGCTGGATGAACCGATCCTGCGGGAGCACTACGCTCATATCGCCGATCAGCCCTGGTTTCCGGAAACCCTGGAATACATGACCTCCGGACCGGTGGTGGCCATGATCGTGGAAGGAAAATATGCCATTTCCGGCATGCGGAAACTGATGGGGAAAACGAAATACCAGGACGCAGAACCGGGAACTATCCGGGGCGATTTCGCAGAATCCACCACCCGCAACATCATCCACGGCTCTGATTCAGAGGAAAACGCGAAGATCGAGATCCGCCGCTTCTTCGGTGAGGACGCCTAAATGAAAAAACAGATCAGACAATATTTCCCTCTGGCACTGCTGGCGTTCCTGGTCTACCTGGCGGTACACTACTGGGCGGGAATCGAGAAACTGGCAGGAGTGTTCTTCTCGGCGGTGACGCCGCTTCTGGCGGGATGCTTCATCGCCTATGCGGTGAACATCCTCATGAGTTGGTTCGAAAGACAGTACAGCCGTCTGTTCCGCAGCGAGCGGGCCCTGCGCTTCCGCCGGGGAATCTGCATTCTGCTGGCATTCCTGACCCTGCTGGCCATCATCACCGCAGCCATGGGAATCATGATTCCCCGCCTGACCGGAAGCCTGGGTCATATTGTCACCAGACTGGGAATCCTGCTGGAACAGCTGGCCGCATTCCTGGACGGCAGCAGCGCAACCCGCAGTGCGGGAACCTATATCCGGGACAATGTCCTGCCCCTGCTGACCGTCCACCCGGAGCAGGTTGCCGAGAAAGTAGGAAAATTCCTGACCAACGGCTCCTCCGGCCTGAATCAGGGACTGATCCGGGCAGCGAAACAGGCCCTGTCCCTCCTGGGAACCCTGGGCGTCGGACTGTTCTTCGCGATCTACATCCTGGCAGGCAAGGAGCGGCTGGCCGCTCAGATCTCCCGCCTGCTCAGAGCCTGGTTCCCCCGCTTCAGTGAAAAACTGTTCCGCATATTGGGCATCTTCAACGAAAGTTACCACAACTTCATCGTGGGACAGGTGAAGGATGCCTGTGTCCTGGGGATCATGTGCTGCGCCGGCATGCTGATCCTGCGCATGCCGAACGCCGTAACCATTGCACTGATCATCGCCCTGACGGCACTCGTCCCGATTGTCGGTGCCCTGGTGGGGGCCGCTGCCGGCGCCGTGCTGATCTTCGCCGATTCCCCCATGAAGGCACTGATATTCCTGATCTTCTTCGTCATCATCCAGCAGGTCGACAACAACGTCACCTACCCCCGGATCGTGGGATCCTCCATCGGGCTTCCGGGCATCTGGGTGCTGGCCGCCGTCACCATCGGCGGCGGCGTCTTCGGCGTTCTGGGCATGCTCTTCTTCGTGCCCTTCTTCTCAGCGGTCTACCAGATCGTGAAGTCGGATGTAAAACGCCGGGAAACTGCCGCCGGCCCGGCGGTGAGTCCGTTACCACAGAACACGCATAACACATCACCAAACAACAGACAGGAGAAATAATGGAACTCTGGGATATCTACGACGAAAACAAACAGCCCACAGGCCGCACCATGGTCCGGGACGACTGGAATATGAAAGACGACGAATTCCATCTGACCGTCCAGGCGGCAATCATGCGTCCCGACGGCCGCTTCCTCATCACCCGGCGAAAACTCACAAAATCCTGGGGCGCCGGCTGGTGGGAAGTTTCCGGCGGCGGCGTCCTTGCCGGAGAAACGTCCCGGGAGGCCGTGATCCGGGAGGTCCGGGAGGAGACCGGCCTGGATGTCACATCGGCAAAAAGCGATCTCGCCTTCACCTACCGGCGGGACAACCACGAAGAGAAAAACAACTATTTCGTCGACGTCTACCGCTTCGAACTGGACTTCGACGAATCCAATGTCACCGTCCAGGAAGAAGAGGTCGAAGAGTTCCGCCTGGCCACCCCGGAGGAGATCCGTGCACTGGGCGAACAGGGCATCTTCAACCACTACAGCAGCATCCGCCGGGTGTTCGGGCTATAGCTCCGGCGGACCGATTCTGGGAAATGGCGGCGGCCGGGCGAACTGCCGGCCGGGGCGCTGGACACAATTTGGTGTGTATGGCGTGTATACTGTATGAAAAAGGTGCGGATTTGTCCTTTTAGTCCTTTTTCGCAGGCAAAACCCGATGCAGAAGGTGCGAAAACAAAAGAAAAACCCGATTAATCTTTTCCAGCCTTCCCCGAAGGTGCGATATGCGGATAAAGCGGATTTTCGCACCCGATCAGGACGGAAAATTGTATACAATTCGGATGTGCTGGACAAAAAATAACCCGGCTTTCGATCGGTCTGGCGTGATACAGTAAAATTGTAATTAGGTCGTTCATTTTGATATAATCACCGTAATATCAGTAACATCGAAAGGAGCACCTAATGTATGATATCGATCCTGAATTAAGGGAAAAGATCGTTCAGCTTCACGTCCAGGAAGGACGAACGTTCAAAAGTCTAAGTGACGAATTCGG